>NZ_JAIYEP010000013.1 GCF_020515525.1 Rhodococcus yananensis | reverse complement strand
TCGTTGGATGCGCCGCCGGCTGCGTTCTGCAGGATCGCGTCGGACAGCAGCGCGGTGAAGATGCCGAGGGTGATGGCCAGTTGCTGCAGGGACGCGAGGCTTCCCCGGTAGCGTGCGGGTACGATCTCCGAGATGTAGGTCGGTGCGATGACAGAGGCGATGCCGATGCCCAGACCGCCGAGGACGCGCCAGAGCATGAGGTCGGGCACGCTGAACGCCAGCGCCGAACCGACGGACGAGACGGTGAACAGGATCGAGCCGAGCACCATCACCTTCTTGCGGCCCCAGCGGTCGGCGAGCTGCCCGGCGAACCAGGCGCCGACCGCGCAACCGAGAAGCGCGATCGCGACGGTGAATCCGGTGAGGAACGATCCGAGTTCGAAGTGGCCCTCGATCGAGTCGACGGCGCCGTTGATGACGGAGCTGTCGAAGCCGAACAGGAATCCACCGACCGCCGCGGCGACCGTGACGGCGATGACCTTGGCGGCGTGCCCGCCGGACTGCTGTGTCATCAGGAGACCTGCTTTCGTCGGGCGTTGCTGCCACGCTGTGCAAGACGAATCCAAGGTACGCCCGGGATGCCCGCGCGGACGGTGGATTACACAACGACGGCGCATCACCGTGCTGGTGATGCGCCGTCGTCGGCGTGAGCGGGGTCCGTGTCAGACGCTCGCGACTCCCGGCTCCAGGAAGCGCTTGCCGTTGACGGCCTCGGAGGTGCCGGTGCGGTCCAGGTACGGGGTGATACCACCGTTCCAGAACGCGAATCCACCACCGAGGATCAGGCACAGGTCGATGTCCTCGGCTGCCGCGACGACACCCTCGTCGAGCATGATCGCGATCTCCTCGGCGAAGGCACGACGGGTGCGGTCGAGCACCTCCTCCGCGGTCGACGGCTTGTCGCCCTGCGGCCACAGCGCGGCCACCTCGGGATCGACGACCTGACCGCTGTCACCGTAGGTCCACACGCCCGGCTTCCGGGCCTCGACCAGCGCCGACAGTCCGGCCGACGGGGTGAACCGGTCGGGGTAGGCGGCCTGCAGGGTCTCGCCGGTGTGCAGCGCGATCGCCGGCCCGACGAGTGCGAGCAGGGTGAACGGGCTCATCGGCATGCCGAGCGGAGCGACGGCGTTGTCGGCGACGTCGAACGGGGTGCCTTCGTCGACGGCGGCGATGACCTCACCGAGGGTGCGGGTGACCAGGCGGTTGAACACGAAGCCGGGCTTGTCACCGCACAGCACCGCGGACTTCTTCAGCGACTTGGCGGTCGCGAAGGCGGTCGCGAGGGTGGCGTCGTCGGTCTTCTCGCCGCGGATGATCTCGAGCAGCGGCAGGACGGCCACCGGGTTGAAGAAGTGGAAGCCCACGACTCGCTCGGGGTGCTGCAGATCGGCAGCCATCTCGGTGATGGACAGCGACGACGTGTTCGTCGCCAGGATCGTCTCGGGCGTGATGTGCTGCTCGAGTTCGGCGAACACGTTCTTCTTGACGTCCATGTTCTCGAACACGGCCTCGATGACGAAGTCGGTCTTCGCGAACGCGGCCTTGTCGAGGGATCCGGACACGAGCGCCTTGAGGCGGTTCGCGGCGTCGGGGGACAGGCGGCCCTTGCCCTGGAGCTTGTCGATCTCGGTGTGGACGTATCCGACGCCCTTGTCGATGCGCTCCTGGTCGATGTCGGTGAGGATCACCGGCACCTTCAACTGCTTGACGAACAGCAGCGCGAGCTGGCTGGCCATCAGGCCCGCACCGACGATGCCGACGCCGTTGATCTTGCGGGCGAGGGACTTGTCGGGTGCTCCGGCGGGCCGCTTGGCCCGCTTGTTGACAAGGTCGAACGCGTACAGGCCGGCCCGCAACTCGTCGGTGAGCAGGAGATCGGCGAGCGCGGCGGTCTCGGCGTCGAATCCGCGGCCGAGGGACTCCGGATCGGCGATGTCGGTGGTGCGCGCGAGCTCGAGCAGCTCGAGTGCCCGTTCGGCGGCGGGGGAGTAGCCGCGGGTCTTGCCCGCGACGAGTGCCTTCGCCCGGGCGATCGCCGCGTCCCAACCGGCGCCGCGGTCGATCTCGGGGCGGTCCGGGGTGATGTCACCGGCGAGCACCTTGCCGGCCCACGCGAGGGACTGCTCGAGGAAGTCGGCGGAGCCGAGAACCACGTCCGCGTACCCGAGGGACAGCGCCTGCTTCGCGCGGATCGTCCGCCCGTTGTTGAGGGGATTCTCGAGGATGAGGGTGACGGCGTTGTCGGGACCGACGATGTTCGGGAGGAGCTGCGTGCCGCCCCAGCCGGGCACGAGGCCGAGCATGACCTCGGGGAGGCCGAGCGCCGGGACGTTGTCGGCGACGGTGCGGTAGTGCGCGTGCAGCCCGACCTCGAGGCCACCGCCGAGCGCGAGACCGTTCACGAATGCGAACGTGGGGATCTTCGAGTCGCGCAGGCGGCGGAACACGTTGTGGCCGAGATCGCCGAGTTCGACGCCCTGGGCGCGCTCGGTCACCGACGGCACGCCCTTGAGGTCGGCGCCGGCAGCGAAGATGAACGGCTTGCCCGTGACCGCGATCGCGGCGGGATCGGCGGCGAACGCACGGTCGAGCGCGGCATCGAACTCGGCCAGGCCCTTGGGGCCGAACGAGTTCGGCTTGGTGTGGTCGAACCCGTTGTCGAGCGTGATCAGCGCGATCTGCTTCTCGACACCCGGCACGGACACCAGCGTGGTGAAGGCGTGGGTGACGACCTCGTCTGCGAATGCGTTGGTGATATCGGTCATTACTTGACTCCGGCCTCGTAGTCGACGTGGTTGGGGTTCTCCCAGATGACGGTTCCGCCCATGCCGAGGCCGATGCACATCGTGGTCAGGCCGTAGCGGACGTCCGGATTCTGGGCGAACTGGCGCGACAGCTGCGTCATCAGTCGCACACCCGAGGAAGCGAGGGGGTGGCCGCACGCGATGGCGCCGCCCCACTGGTTGACCCGCGGGTCGTCGTCGGCGATACCGAAGTGCTCGAGGAACGCGAGCACCTGGACGGCGAACGCCTCGTTGATCTCGAAGAGGCCGATGTCCTCGATCGTCAGTCCGGTGCGGGCGAGGACCTTCTCGGTGGCGGGAACCGGGCCGATGCCCATCACGGCGGGATCGACGCCCTGGAAGGCGAAACCGACCATGCGCATCCCGACGGGGAGGCCGAGTTCGGCGGCGGTGTCCTCGCCGGCGAGCAGGCACGCGGTCGCGCCGTCGTTGAGGCCCGCGGCGTTACCGGCGGTGACGCGACCGGCGGATCGGAACGGGGTCTTGAGCTTCGCCAGGTCGTCGACGGTGGTTCCGGGGCGGGGCGGCTCGTCCTCGGTGGCCAGGCCCCAGCCCTGCGCGGAGCGGGTCGCGACGGGCACGAGGGTGTCGGCGATCAGGCCGGCCTTCTTCGCGGCGTCGTACTTGTTCTGCGACGCGACGGCGTAGGCGTCGGTGCGCTCCTTGGTGATCGACGGGAACCGGTCGTGAAGGTTCTCGGCGGTGTTGCCCATGACGAGCGCCGACGGATCGACGAGCCTGTCGCTCATGAAGCGAGGGTTGGGGTCGGCGCCCTCGCCCATGGGGTGACGACCCATGTGCTCGACGCCGCCGGCGATCACGACGTCGTACTGGCCGAAGCCGATTCCCGACGCGGTGGTGGTCACCGCGGTCATCGCGCCCGCGCACATGCGGTCGATGGCGAAACCGGGGACCGTTTCGGGCAGCCCCGCGAGGATCGCGGACGTGCGGCCGATGGTCAGACCCTGATCTCCCGTCTGGGTGGTCGCGGCGACCGCGACCTCGTCGACACGGGCGGGATCGAGCTGCGGGTTGCGGCGCAACAGTTCCCGAATGGCCTTGACGACGAGGTCGTCGGCGCGGGTGTCGGCGTAGATTCCCTTGGCCCCGGCCCGGCCGAACGGGGTCCGTATGCCGTCGACGAAGACGACGTTGCGTTGGTTCGAGGTGGTTGAAGCCACGTGTTGTCCTCCCGGTGGAGCAGTGCCCTCGCCGACACCTGCCGCGGCGAGGAGAAGCCACCCGGGCGCCGTGCGGCGCCCGGCCTCGACCACACCCTACCCCCAGGGCTACCCGCGGGTAACTTATCCCCTCGATGTGTCAGCGGTCACCGGCGAGCGCCTTGGCCAGTCGAGGCACGGTGAGCGCACGCTGCCAGGGGCGGGCACCGCCCGCGTCGAAGGAGGCATCGATGTAGTCGACGATATCGACGTCCTGCGCCGGATCCCAGTCCCAGCACAACCGCCGGACCAACTCGGGACCGACGAGATTTTCCACCGGAACAGACACCTCGGCGGCGAGCGCCGCGAGCTCGGTGCGTGCGTCGGCGAGTCGCGCCGCCGCCTCCGGGTGGTGCCGCGACCACCGCCCCGCGGGCGGCGGACCGGAGAACGGCTGCACCATCGGTGGCAGCGCGGAGTCCGGGAGGTCGCGGGCACGCTCGATCGCCGACAACCACACACGCGACGAGCGCCGCTGACGGGGACCACCGAACACCGGAAGTCCGCGCAGTTCCCCGATCGTGCGGGGCATCGATTCGGCGGCCGCCACGATGGCCGAGTCCGGCAGGACACGACCGGGTGCGATGTCGCGGCGCGCCGCGATCGAGTCGCGGGTGATCCACAGTTCCCGGACGACCGCCAGTTTCCGGCGGTCCTTGAGAACGTGGATCTTCGAGGTCCGCCGCCACCGGTCCGGTTTGGCCTTCGGGGGTCCGGCCAGGCGGATGTGCTCGAACTCCTGCGCCGCCCACTCCGACTTTCCCTGCCGATCGAGTTCGTCGGCCATCGCCGCACGTAGTTCCACGAGCACCTCGACGTCGAGTGCTGCGTAGTTCAGCCACGACTCGGGAAGGGGGCGTTGCGACCAGTCCGCGGCACCGTGCCCCTTCTTCAGTTCGAGCCCGAGGGTCTGCGCGACGATCGCGGCCAGACCCACACGTTCGAAGCCCGCCAGTCGGCCGGCGAGTTCGGTGTCGTAGAGCGTTCCGGGCCGCAGACCCAGCTCCGCGAGACCCGGCAGATCCTGATCGGCGGAGTGCAGAACCCAGTCGAGTTCGTTGATCACGACTGCGAGCGGGTCGAGGTCCGCCGCGGTCGGGATGGGATCGAGCAGGACGGTGCCGGCGCCGGCGCGGCGCAGCTGTACGAGATACGCCCGCGCCGAGTAGCGGTATCCGGATGCGCGCTCGGCGTCGACGGCGAGCGGACCGTAGCCGCCGGCGAGCAGATCGGCGGCCTCGGCGACACCGCGCGCGGTGGTGATCACGTCGGGCACCCCGTCGCGGGGTGCGAGCAACGGGACGGCGGTCGCGTCGGGCGCATCGGCGGTGGAGTCGACGCGCGCATCGTCGACCAGGGACTTCTGAAGGTTGTCCTGTCCGGCAGGCATGGCCGTGACTCTAGCCCCGATCCCCGTCGCCGTCGTCGCCGGTCGTCCGGTGCGGCATCGAGGGGACGGCGTGGAGCAGCTCGTCGAGTGCCGGTGCGAAGCCGTCGGCGAGTGCCCACAGATCGGGTGCGAGATCCGGGCACGAGACGATCCCGACGTCGACCTTCCCGTCGAGGGAGAGCACGGTGACGTTGAGTGCGGCGCCGTGGAAGACGGGCCCGAGGGGATACATCGCGGTGATCCGCGCACCCAGGAAGTACAGCGGGACCGGGGGACCCGGCACGTTGGAGATCACGATGTTGTGGATCGCGGGATGACGATCCGCCAGGTGCAGTCTCGCGTACGCGCGCATGGCGGTTGCGAGGAGCGCGGGTGTGCCGAGCTGGGACCAGTCCTGCAGCAACGTGACACCGAGTTCGGAACTGTGCTCCTTGGACACCGAGTTGGCCCGCGCCAGTGTCCGCAGGCGTTCGGCCGGGTCCGCCACGTCGGTGTGCAGGTCGGCGAACATCGCCGAGACCTGATTGCGGCCGGGTCGGTCCGAACGGTCGTGCACGGAGACGGGCACGATCCCGACCAGCGACGAGTCGGGCAACTCGTCGTGCTGCTCGAGATAGTGGCGCAACGCGCCCGCGCACAGGGCGGTCACCACGTCGTTGATCTTGACGTCGAACTCCTTCGCGACGGCCTTGACGTCGGCGAGGTCCAGGCGGGCCCAGGCGATCGAGCGGTGCGACGTCAATGTCGCGTTGAACCGGGTCCGCGGCGCGGTGAACGGCGCGGGCATCGCTGCGCCGCGCCGCGCGCGCCGCACCCACGTCGTCACCGATCCGAGAGCGGACGGGACGAGTCGCAGCAGGTCCCACGGTCGTGTCACGACTCCCGCGACGCCCGACAGCGCGATCTCGAGGGTGCTTCCCCCACCCGCGCCGGAGGTGACCGGTTCGGGGCGCGGTGCGTCCGGCGTCAGGCTGCACAGTTGGGCGACCATCACCGCCGCGGTGACCCCGTCGACACCCGCGTGGTGCATCTTCGCGAGCACCGCGACCTCACCGTCGGCGAGATTCTCGATCACCCACATCTCCCAGAGCGGCTTCGCGCGGTCGAGTGTCTGTGCGGCGAGGTGCCCGCAGAGTTCGGAGAGTTCGGTGCGGGTTCCCGGCGCGGGCACCGCGATCCTGTGCAGATGCCGGTCGAGGTCGAACTCCGCGTCGTCGATCCACACGGGGTGGTCCGGATTCAGGGGACTGTCGGCGATCTTCATGCGGAACTGGGGTATCGCGTCCACCCGGGCTGCCAGTTCGGTGCGCAGATCCGCGAAGTCGTACCCTCCGGGGATCGTCGACGGATCGAGGATCATCAACCCGCAGACGTTCAGCGGCTGTTCGGGTGTCTCGAGATAGAGGAAGCTGGCGTCGAGGCCGCTGAGTCGCTGCATCCACCAATGCTAGAACACGTTGCAGGTTTGTGTGATGGTCGAGTGCACGGCATCACCGTTGCAGCCGCACCACACCCGTCGGCGGCAGTCCCGCCGCGTACGCGAGCACCTCGCAGAACGCTTCCACGTGTGGGGCGAGTGTCTCGGTCGTCGGGGTCCACGAGGCGCGGACCTCCAGCTGATGCGCTCGCGCCGGACCGGCGATGTCGCCGAAACGAACCGAACTCGTCGACGTCACGGTTCCCCCCAGCGCGGTGAACGGCTCCCCGTGCGTCTCCAGTGCATCGACCAGCCAACTCCACGCCACCTCCGGGAGCAGCGGATCCGCAGCGAGCACGGCGTCCACATCCGCCTGGATGTACGCGACCAGCCGGGAGGTGCCGTGCCAGGCCTCGTCGCCGTCGGGATCGTGCAACAGGATCAGCCGACCGAACGCGTCGCCCTCCGACTGCTCCGGGACCGGGTCCCCATCGGTGTTCCCGTGGAGCACCTCGGCGCCGAGCGCGAAACTGAACGGCGCGAGCCGCTGCGGTGGCCGGATCGGCGCCAGCTCGATCTCCGGGCGCACGGTGGCCGTGTTCATCGCGTCGACGGCGGCGCGGAAGCGGGCCGGCTCTGCGGGCGACGTGGTCACGGCAGCCGACGATAGCGGCGGTGACCCAGCACACGCGGGAGGCGCGCCGATTCCGGCGGACCGGGCACCCGTGGCAGCATGAGCGGCGGACCGTGCCGCGGGAACATCGAACGCGCCACGGCGACACCGCCGAGAGAACGAGGATCGATGACCGGCCTGGAGAACACGAACGTCGGCTCCCCCGAGCCCGCACAGTATCCCGCCCGACGGGTGCTCACCCAGGCGCCGTTCCTGGCCGCGGCCCGCGGCCTGGAACCCGCCCACCGACCGGTGTGGTTCATGCGCCAGGCAGGGCGGTCGTTGCCCGAGTACCGCGAGATCCGCGCGGGCGTCGGCATGCTCGAATCCTGCTTCGATCCCGCGCTCGTCTGTGAGATCACGCTGCAGCCGGTGCGCCGGCACGGAGTGGACGCGGCGATCCTGTTCTCCGACATCGTCGTTCCGCTCAAGGCAGCGGGAATCGACCTCGACATCGTCGCCGGCACCGGACCGGTGGTCGCGAACCCCATCCGGACCGCAGCCGATGTGCACGCACTGCCCGCGCTCGAACCCGACGAGGTGGGGGCGGTGGCGCGGGCCGTCGGACTGCTGATCCGTGAACTCGGCGACACGCCGCTCATCGGATTCGCCGGAGCACCGTTCACCCTCGCGTCGTATCTCGTCGAGGGGGGCCCCAGCCGCAATCACGAGCGGACCAAGGCGCTCATGCACGCGGACCCGCAGACCTGGCACACACTGCTCGGGAAGCTGACCGACATCACCGTCGCGTTCCTCCGCGCGCAGCTCACCGCCGGTGTCGACGCCGTCCAACTGTTCGATTCGTGGGCGGGTGCGCTCTCGCTCGCCGACTACCGCGAATACGTCCTGCCGCACTCGCAACGAGTCTTCGCGGAGGTGCAGGCGGCCGCGGTGCCGCGCATCCACTTCGGGGTGGGCACCGGCGAACTCCTCGGCGCCATGGGTGAGGCCGGCGCCGACGTCGTCGGTGTCGACTGGCGGGTTCCGCTGGACGTCGCGGCCGGTCGCGTCGGTGCGGGCAAGGCATTGCAGGGCAATCTCGACCCGGCGATCCTGTTCGCCGGCCCCGACGTCGTCGAGACCGAGGTGCGTCGCGTGATCGCAGAGGCCGACCGCGCGCGTGCGGCCGGAGCCACCGGACACATCTTCAACCTCGGCCACGGGGTGCTTCCCGACACCGACCCGAGTGTGCTGACCCGGGTGGTCGAACTGGTCCACTCACTGTGAGCGTGCGGGTCGCCGTCGTCGGCGGCGGTATCAGCGGCCTCGTCGCCGCGTACCGGGTGCGCACGGCACTGGGCCCGGAGGCCCGGATCATCCTGCTGGAGGAGACCGACCGGCTCGGCGGCAAACTCCGCACCGTCCCGTTCGAGGGCGGTCCCGTCGACGTCGGCGCCGAGGCGTTCGTCGGCCGCAGGCCCGAGGTGCCGGCGCTCCTTGCCGAGTTGGGCCTGACCGACCGGCTCGTGCACCCGGCCGGCGCCCGCCCGCTGCTGTACGCCGGTGCACGGCTGCACCCGATGCCCACCGGCACCCTGATGGGAATCCCCGCGGACGCCGAGGCGGTCGCCGGACTGGTCGACGAGGCGACGCTCGCCCGCATCGTCGCCGAACCGAACCGTCCGTTCGACTGGGACCGCAACGCAGACATGTCCGTCGCCGCACTCGTCGGTGACCGTTTCGGAGAGCAGGTCGTGCGGCGCAGCGTCGACCCGCTCCTCGGGGGCGTCTACTCCGGACTGTCCGATTCCGCCGGGGTCCGTGCGGCGGTGCCCGCACTGGCCCGCGCGCTCGACGACGGTGCCACCAGCCTGACCGCCGCCGTGACGCGTGCACTGCCGCCGCCCTCGGACACCCCGGTGTTCGGCACACTCCGCGACGGCTACGGGGCGCTGCTCGACGCTCTCGTCGAGGCCGCCGGTGCGGACGTGCGCGTCGGCACCGCGGCATCCGGTCTGCGTCGGCAGGGGAGGAGGTGGTGGCTCGACCCCGTCGGTGAGGTCGACGGCGTCATCGTGGCGGTACCCGCCCCGCGGGCCGCCGAACTGCTCGCCGCCACTGCTCCTGCCGCTGCCGGGCACGCCGCGCGGATTCCCCTCGCGTCGTCGGCGGTGGTGGCGATGGCGTTCGACGGCGATGCCGAGTTGCCGCAGAACTCGGGGATCCTCGTCGCGACCGGAGAAGCGCTCGCCGCAAAGGCGTTCACACTGTCCAGTCGCAAGTGGCCCCATCTGGCGGAACGAGGTGTCGCGCTCGTGAGGGCCTCCTTCGGGCGGTTCGGCGACGACACGCTCGTCGACGCGGACGACGACCAGCTGATCACCCTGGCTCGCGCCGACCTCGCGACCGTCACCGATGTGGTGGACGAGCCGGTCGCCGCGTTCGTGCAGCGCTGGCGCGGCGGCCTACCGCAGTACCGCGCGGGGCACACCCGAATCGTCGACGCGTTCGAGCGTGAGATGGCGACGGTGGACGGTGTCGAGGTGGCCGGCGCAATGCTGCACGGGGTGGGTGTACCGGCCTGTGTCGAATCAGGCACAACGGCCGCAGCGCGTCTCGTCACCCGAGTGGCAGGATGAACGCCATGGCACGTCTCGATTTCGACAAGCTCAACTCCACGCTCCGCTACGCGATGTGGTCGGTTTTCCAGGTTCAGCCCGGTGCGCTCGGCGACGACCGGACGGAGGCCGTCGAGGACTTCCAGAAGTTCCTCGCGTCCTTCGACGGTACCGACGTCGTCGTGCGCGGCATCTACGACATCGCCGGTATGCGCGCCGACGCGGACTTCATGTTCTGGACCCACGCCGAGCGCATCGAGGATCTGCAGAAGTTCTACGCGGACTTCCGGCGCACCACGATCCTCGGACGGGCCAGCGCCCCGGTCTGGTCCAACACCGCCCTGCACCGCCCCGCCGAGTTCAACAAGAGCCACCTGCCGGCGTTCATCGCGGGCGAGGAGCCCGGCGACTACATCTGCGTGTACCCCTTCGTCCGCTCGTACGACTGGTACCTGCTGCCCGACGCCGATCGCCGCACGATGCTCGCGGACCACGGCAAGGAAGCCCGGCCGTACCCGGACGTGCGTGCCAACACGGTGCCCGCCTTCGCGCTCGGCGACTACGAGTGGATCCTCGCGTTCGAGGCTCCCGCGCTCGACCGCATCGTCGATCTGATGCGGGACCTCCGGGCCACCGAGGCTCGCCGTCACGTCCGGGAGGAGACCCCGTTCTTCTCCGGTCCGCGGGTCGCTCCCGAGGCGCTCGTCGCGTCTCTGCCCTGACGCTCGCGGCGCTTCCGCGACGGGCGGACGGACGGCCGATGATGTGATACATCTCACCGTCCGATGCTCGTCGCGGTAGTGTCGGAGGCCATGAACGACAGTGCGGTTTCCGGGCGTGTTCTGCGTGCAGGCGGGGTCGCGGTCGCACTGTCGCTCCTCGTGGGAGGGTGTGCCGACACGACCGACGACACCGGCGCGACGTCACCACCGGCCGCCACGTCCGCTCCGAACGGCGACTCCGACTCCGCAGTCGCCGAGGTGCACGCCCTCGATCAGGAAGAGTTGCAGGCGACACTCGACGCCGGCGCGCAGGAGTTCCTGTCCCCGGGCGCGGTCGCGCTGCTCATCACACCGGACGGCACCGTCACGGCCACGTACGGCACCACCGAACGTGACGGCGGTACCGCGGTGACCGTCGACGACCACATCCGGGTCGGATCGAACACCAAGACGTGGACGGCCACGGTGATCCTGCAGTTGGTGCAGGAGGGCGTTCTCGCGTTGACGGACCCCGTCTCGAAATTCCGCCCCGATGTCCCCGACGGGGAGAACATCACGATCGAGCAGGTTCTGAACATGACGTCGGGCCTGTTCAACTACAGCGAGACCCCCGAACTCAACGAGGCACTCGACACCGATCCGCAACGCGTGTGGACCCCGGACGAGTTGCTCGCCCTCGGTCTCGCGAACCCGCCGTACTTCCCTCCCGGGGAGGGGTACCACTACTCGAACACGAACTATGTGCTCCTCGGGTTGATCGCCGAGCAACTCGAGGGACGGCCGCTCGAGGAGATCCTCGGGGACCGCATCTTCGACAAGGCGCAGCTGACGAACACATCCTTCCCGGTCGGTACCGACTCGGCGCTGCCCGAGCCCTACTCGCACGGGTACTTCTTCGGGACCAACATGCTCACGCTCACCGATCCGGCGTTGCCGGAGGACATGCAGGAGCAGGCCCGCAACGGGACACTCGCGCCGAGCGACGTCACGAACGTCGACCCGTCGTGGGCATGGGCCGCCGGCGCGGGGATCTCCACCGCCACCGACCTCGCGACGTGGGTCGATGCCTTGACCAGCGGTGAGATGCTCACCGCCGACCTGCAGCAGCAGAGGCTGGCGAGCATCCGACCGACCGATCCGTCGAACCCGCAATCCCCCGGGTACGGGTGGGGCATCGCGAAGCTGGGGCCGATGTACGGGCACACCGGTGAGCTGCCCGGATACAACTCGTTCATGGGCTCCGACCCGGACAACGACATCACGCTCGTGGTGTGGGCGAACCTCGCGCCGGGAGTGGACGGCCGCGACCCGGCGTCGACGATCGCGAAGAACATCATCGACACGATGTACGGGCAATGATGCGATCCTCCGGTTCGCCGTCGACAGGCACGCGGTCGGCTGCCGGAATCATTCCTCCGGAACGAGGCGCAGGGAGATCGAGTTGATGCAGTACCGCTGGTCGGTCGGCGTCGGATAGCCCTCGCCCTCGAACACGTGCCCGAGGTGGCTGTGGCACGACGCGCACAGCACCTCGACCCGGCGCATCCCGAGGGAGTCGTCGGTACGCAGGAACACCGCGTCCGAATCGGCGGGATCGAAGAACGACGGCCATCCACAGTGCGAACGGAACTTCTCCGTGCTGCGGAACAGTTCAGCGCTGCACGCACGACACTCGTACACACCGTCGGTCTCGGTGTCGGTGTACTCACCGACGAACGGCCGCTCGGTGCCGGCCTGCCGGAGCACCGCGAACTCCGCCGGAGTCAACCGCGCACGCCACTCGTCGACGCTGAACGACACCTTCGGGACGGGGACCGGTCGGGGGGTGGAAGTCATGGCCTACACGCTAGCCACGTCGCAGCGGGACCGCCACGAGCGAGCATTCCGCCGCGCGATCACCGGTGAACGCGCCCCGCTTCGGGGTCCGCAGGCGCCACCGTCGCCGGTACCGCGGTCGACGTGTCCTTCGGCGGTAACAGGTGGAACGGTTCGATCCCGTCGGCGAGCCGGTTCTCGCGGCGAGCCGCGAAATACCGGTCGACGAGGACCGCGAACACCACCACGAGCAGCAGCGACCACCCGAACGTCGTTTTCATGTACTCGGCGGCGCGCCCGGCCTCCACCCAGCGCCCGGACAGCCACGAGTCGTAGCTGAGGAACCCGTAGGCGGCCAGCCAGGCCGGCCAGTTCCGGACCGTCGAATTGGGCAGCAGCACCGTCATAAACAGGGGGAACAGCATCATCGAGTAGTACATCTGCCCGAGCGAGCCGAGCAGGAAGGACGCACACAGCAGCACACCGGTCGAGGTGCAGACGAAGAACACCTCGTCGTCGCGGCAGTAGCGGTAGAGCAACCACAGTGACACGAGCACCATCACGGCGAGTACCAGACGGAGGCCGAGCACGAGCCAGCCGGGCAGGCCGTAGTACATACCGTTGCCGACGATCGCGCTGTTGAAGTAGTCGCGCGCCTCGAGCAGATACGGCACGGTGTGCTCGACGAACTGCCACGCGTCCACCGACAGCGGCCACGCGATCACCGTCAACGCGATCGGGACGCCCGCCGCGGTGAGGAACACCTTCCACTGACGCCGCACGAGCGGGAGGAACAGCAGTGGGGCGAGCACCGGTTTCACAGCGAACGTCAGGCCCAGTGCCGCACCCGCCCACAGATCACGACGTTTCAGCAGCAACGTCAGGAACGCCATCTCACCGAGCAGCACGAGGCCGTTGATGTTCGTGAACACCAGCGTGTTCGTCACGGTCTCCGACGCGAACGCCGCGAACACGAGTACCGGGGCGACCGGCGAGTCCAATCGCCGTCCGAACATCCGCAGCAACAGATACAACGCGATGAGGATCGCGATGGCGTTGGCCCCGATGAACAACCAACGTGACCGCTCCGGGTCGATCGCCGCGATAGGGGAGATCAGCAGCGTTCCCGACGGTGGATACAGGTAGTGAGGGTCCACCCAGTCGAAGTTGGCGGTGTACACCGGGCGGCGATTGAGGAACGCCAGGGCCGCGTTGTACACGGGTGTGAAGTCGTCGGTACGGAATCCGTTGACGGCCTTGACGACGACGCGGTGCAACACCGTCAGCACGGCCAACGGCCACACCACGCACTTGACCACCTCCGCGGTGGTGCGGGCGGTCCGAGGCTCGAGACTGCTGAGGAACACTACGGCACGGTACACCGCGGAGCCCCGGCTCGGTGCATCGCGGTGGTGATGGGCGCCGGATCGATCACGCGGGGCACAGGCTGCCGTTCGGAGGCAGCGTGCCGTCGGTCAGATACGACTCGAGGCGGCTCTGCACGCACGACGAGTGCAGGGTCGCCGCGTAGCCTGCGCCCTGCCACTTCAACACCGACCACGGTGCACCCGCTGCGGTGAGCACTCCGGTGACCGTGTCGAGCCCCGCGTCACCCACGATCGGGTCGGCGGCACCACTGGTGACGAGAACCGGTACGTCGACTGCGGAGGGCAGTGGAGGAGCGGGCATGCTGGGCCAGGCCGCACAGGACGTCGCGGCCACTGCGATGTCCGCACCGAACAGCGGATACGTCGCCGACCAGTCGCTCTGTAGTTCCGCCGCGCGCATCGCTGTCGGCCACCGTCGGCCGTCGCTGCACCGCGCCACCCACTGCCCGTCCGTGGACAGCAGTTCCTCGGCGGTGGAGACGATGTCGAGCAGCGGAAGCACATCGCCGTCACGGGCCGCGCTGAGCACGTCGGCGAGTTCGCGGACGCGGGACTGCAGGTCGGCGGCCGGTGCGCCGAGGGCGGCGGTGAGTGCGGTGAGCAGGGCGTTCGCCGACACCGGGGCGAGTGCCCCGGCCGCGGCCTGCTCGTGCAGTTCCTCGAGGGTGGCGCGCGGATCGGCTCCCAGGGAACACCCGAGTGCGACGCACTGACGCGCGAACGCATCGACCGCGGCCTCGGCGCCGCGGGCGCGGGACTCCGCGAGCAACTCGGCGTCGCCGGTTGCGGCCGAGGGGGAGTCCAACACCAGCCGGCCCAGCGCCTCGGGGTGCGCGGCGGCGTAGGCGAGCGCCACGGACGCGCCGTTGCCGATGCCGAGCAACGCGATCCGATCGACGTCCCAGACGGCCCGGAGCTGCTCGAGGTCTTCTGCAGCGTGTGTGACGGAGAACATCAGTTCCTGCGGTTGCAGGTAGTCGGTGCACGAGATCGTGGCTTCCTGCCCGAGTTCCGCGACGCGTTCCGGTGATTGCCCACCGGGGCCGAACTCACCGAGGTCGGCGAGTGATCGTTTGTCGGCCGTGAAGATGCAGTCGATCGGCTGTGAGTTGCCTGTTCCGCGGCGATCGACCGCCACGATCGGACGGGTGGCGAGGGCACCCGACAGCGGTCCGGTGGCGAGTGCGGCGAGCGCGCGCGTCGATGGCATGTCCGACCCGGTGGTCAGGACCAGGGGGGCGACGTCGTCGGGTGTGTCGGGCACCGTCGCGCGCATCACCGCGAGGGGGAACGATCCCGGGACGGACCCGGCGGAATCGACAGGTGCGGAGACTTCGGCGCATTCGAGCAGCAGGCCGGTGGGCCCGGTAGGCAGCCCGTGTGCGTTCAACGTCTCCGTCGTGCACTCGCGCCACACGAAGTCGTTGCCGGGATCGGGCACGTCGACCTCGGGACTCTCCGGGTGGTCGGTCGCGACCGACGCGGGGTTGCCCTGTTCGTTCCGCACGACTGCGACGTCGGGTCGGACCGACGGACCGGCGCCGCAGGCGGCGACCGCCGATGCGACTGCGAGCCAACACACTGCGAGCACCCCGGATCTGCGCATGCGCACAGACTGCCAGGTGCGTGCGCCGACGTCGCGCACCGGTCGTCGTGTGGCGGTGTGGTGTACCGGTGGACGGTTCTCGGGGGGTGACGACCGCGTGAACGTCCTGTGAAGTAGGTCGCAATCCTCCGAGCTGTGCCGGATGTGTCATTCGCGGACCTTATCCTGGACAAATGCACGAACGTCTCGTCGATCGAAACCCGGTGGTTCCCGCAGATCAGCTCGTGGCGCAGATGGTGCCGCCCGCGATGTTCGACGACGTGAGCTTCGCCTCGTACATTCCCGACCCCAACGAGCCCAGCCAGGCCGCGGCCGTGGCCGCTGCAGAAGCGTTCGCCGCCAAGGTGGCGAAGATCCGCGGTGGCAAGCGCGGGCTGTTCGGACGGAAGGCGCCGTCGACGGGTGCGGGGCTGTATCTCGACGGCGGCTTCGGTGTCGGCAAGACCCACCTGCTCGCCTCGATCTTCCACAGTGCGCCTTCCCCGAAGGCATTCGGCACGTTCGTGGAGCTCACCCACGTGGTGGGCGCACTCGGCTTCAACAAGGCCGTCGAGGAACTGTCCACGCACAGTGTGCTGTGCATCGACGAGTTCGAACTCGACGATCCGGGTGACACGATGCTGGTGTCGCGACTGCTCACCGAGCTGTCGGCCCGCGGCGTCTCGATCGTCGCGACATCGAACACGCTTCCCGGTCAGCTCGGTGAGGGCAGGTTCGCGGCACAGGACTTCCTTCGCGAGATCAAGAAGCTCTCGTCGATCTTCGAGACGATCCGGGTCGACGGCCCCGACTACCGGCACCGCGATCTTCCTCCGGCGCCGGATCCGATCGCGGCCGAGGACCTGATCGAACGCGCCGAGAACACCCCGGGCGCGACACTCGACGATTTCGACGAACTCTGCGCACACCTGAGCACGCTGCACCCGTCGCGATACAACAAGCTCGTCGAGGGTGTCCGTGCCGTCTATCTGAACGGGGTGCATCCCGCGCAGGACCAGTCCGTCGCGCTTCGCCTGGTCGTGCTCGCCGACCGGCTCTACGACGCGAGCATCCCGGTGACCGTTGCCGGCGCCAAGCTGGACGAGATCTTCACGCCGGAGATGCTCGCCGGTGGCTACCGCAAGAAGTACCTGCGCGCCACGTCGCGTCTGCTGGCGCTGTCGCGGTTCGAGGTTGCGACGAGCTGAACGGGCGGGTGCCCGCCCGCGTCACAGGGTCCGCTGCATCACGTGGTCGGCGTGCGTCTGTGTTCCCACGACGAACGTGCGGGAGCCCACGACGGTGAATCCCTGTTTCGCGTAGAAGCGTTGCGCGCGCCCGTTCTGCCGGTTGACGCCGAGCCAGAGTCCGGAGCGACCCCTACTGCGCGCACACTCGACGATCGCGTCCATCAGGGCCGCGGCGACACCCGATCCGTGGGCGCCGGGCAGTACGTAGAGCTTGCTGATCTCCACGGACGGTGACGCGGTGATCGTCGCGCGGATCCCGGGATCGGTGGGGGGTGAGTCGACGGCCATGAGGTACCCGACGATCTCACCGTCCAGGCAGGCCTTGAACACGATCCGGAGAGGGTCGGTGAGGTAGTCGCCGAACCTCTCGGCGGAGAGTGTCTCGTCGACGAAGGACGCGATGTCCTCGCGGGTGGACCCGGGAGGACAGGCCAGCGGGAAGGTTGCAGCCGCGACATCGGCGACGGCCTCGGCGTCCCAGATGCCTGCACGCTCGACGATGACGGGGGAGCGGCCGCCGGTGGTGGTCGCGCTGCCGGTCGTGTTCATGCCACCAGTGAAGCAGGAGATCGCCTGCCGTGGCGTGGGGACCCGGTCCTCCCACCGACCCCGGATATGGCTGAACCCCAGCCTTGGATGGGGGGTCATGGCTGGGGTTCATTACCATCGGGGGGGATGGCGATTCCTACGATACATGAGGGATCCCTCAGGTTCCAAAACGGTGCGGTCACAGTTGCGTCACGCACTGTCACCCGGTTCGTGTCCGGTCCGCGCTTGCGTTGTCGTGGTCGACCGCGTAGCCTCGCCACCATGAAGCGCGTACTCGTAGTTCACCGCCGTAGCGGGGTCTGATTCGGACCGACCCCTCGCTGCGGGTCGTTGAGCTACGCGTCGGTCCTCCCTTCACGCGGAAGACCATCCCGATGAACGCCTTCATTTCCACCACTTCCTTCATTTCCGCCACCGTCGATTCCTGTCGCGGCGATTCCCACCGTGCACGCCCGGGTGATCCGTTCGAGGAGCGCTTCGGTTCCCCACTGCCGCGTGACCTGCGCACGGAGGCGGCGGGTTCGTCGTGGTCCGAGTTCTCCGCCACCTACGCGCCGCAGGGTGGGCCGCTGCGACTGGGCGGTTGGTCGCGTCGGGCACTGCCCGGCGGGTACAGCACGTTCGAGGCCACGATCGCGGTGGGACGCTCCATCACCACCGCGACGGCCACGGCCGGCGGTCCTGTCGGGGCCATGACCGGGATGCTCCACGATCTCGGGTACCGGCTCGAGATCCTGTCGTTCCACCGTCGCGACCTCGGCGACCGGTACGCGACGTTCATCCGCTGCGAGGCGGGCGACCACCGGATCTGGGCGATGGGCATGGCGGAGGATGCGACGGAATCGGCGCTGCGTGCGATGATCGCCGGCGTGAACCGGCTCCACGCGATGGACTGAATCCCCCGCAACGACACTGTCCCCCTTCGGAAACCGAAGGGGGACAGTGTCGTTCGTGGTGCGCGATACTGGGATTGAACCAGTGACCTCTTCCGTGTCAGGGAAGCGCTCTCCCGCTGAGCTAATCGCGCCGGCTCGTATTCGCCGGAGTGGAGCGGATGACGGGATTCGAACCCGCGACCCTCACCTTGGCAAGGTGATGCGCTACCAGCTGCGCTACATCCGCGTGTGCACGTTGGGGTACAGCTCGGGTCGACCCACGTGCTGGTCGATCCTGGTGCGCGATACTGGGATTGAACCAGTGACCTCTTCCGTGTCAGGGAAGCGCTCTCCCGCTGAGCTAATCGCGCGAGGTGGAGACGGGAATCGAACCCGTGTGCACGGCTTTGCAGGCCGTTGCCTCACCACTCGGCCACTCCACCGTAAAAGGTCGAGTCCAACCTCTCGAGCGGATGACGGGATTCGAACCCGCGACCCTCACCTTGGCAAGGTGATGCGCTACCAGCTGCGCTACATCCGCATTCGCACCGTGCGGCGTCGTGCTCTCCGTGGTGCGGTTCAGAACATTAGCCGACTATCGACGCAACACACAAATTGCCTGGTCATCGTACGAATCGATGCGTGCGTGGCAGGTCGGTTCGCTGATCGGTGGCGATGGTGCACCACCGGTGCGGTGGTCGCGGACTTCCCGACCCGGGTTCGCGGTCGGGTGTCCGGTGTCCCGCCGGCACCCCGGTGCCGCCGCGCGCGACGCGCGCGCGACACGCGCGGGCGAGATGGCGGTGTGCGGGAACGCACCCGACTCCGACCCGGCGGTGTCCTCCGGCTCGGGGCACTTCCGTTCGGGAGTGTCCACGCTGCCGAAAAGCCGTCCGACCTGGCGATTCGTGTTCGTCGCGAGAGCGTGTTAGTGTTCCATTCCGTTCGAGCCGCTGCGAAGCGGCACGGTCCCGTGGCTCAGTGGAAGAGCGTCCCGTTCACACCGGGGAGGTCGCTGGTTCGATCCCAGCCGGGACCACAGTAGACACCGAAGGGCACCCTGCACACAGGGTGCCCTTTTGCGTATCTTGGCGTGTAACTGTCGAGCAGGGTGAGGCGGATGTACCTCCGAGTGGATGTGCATACCGCGTCGTGCGGATGCTCGCGTACCCGAGTCCACGCGGCCGTCGACGTCCGCGATGTCCCGGCCGGGTGAACTGTGTGGTTCGAGGAGGATGACCGGATGAGTGTGGCCGAGGGTCGATGGCCGGTCGTGGGTGCGACCGGAGCGCGCTTCGGGTCGTCGCGTTCTCGTCACCGCGCGCGCAGGGACGATCTTGTATATTCGGCGGCCGACGAGTCGGTGAGGGTGCCGGACGCAGCCCAGGTGACGGAGTCCGTGTCGCCGGCGGAGACCGCCGGGGGGGATGTCACGCGCGGAGCGCACCGGATTGCGAACGGTGCCGTGCGCGTCAGGAACAGTGCGGGAGTCGAGGACATGGATCATCAGACATCGTCGTTCGTCCGGCCGTTCGTCATGAGCGGTGGACGGACCCGGGCCGAGGTGGAGCTGCCACTCGAGGCGCTCGTGTCGACAGTGGAGTCGGCGATGGGGGCCGACGGCGCGGGCCCCGTGCACGAACACCGGGTCGTGCTCGATCTGTGCCGTCATCCACGGTCGATCATGGAGGTCGCGGCGCTGGCAGGGATCCCGCTCGGTGTCGCCCGCGTTCTCGTCGGCGACCTCGCGGCCACCGGTGAGCTGACGGTGCACCGCACCGTCGATCGGGTGGGTCCCGGCGTCGACCTGCTCGAACGGGTTCTCACCGGACTGCACGAACTCTAGTCCGGGTACGGTCCGACTCGCGGGCTCCCTGCATTCGGTGCCCGCACGGTATGTCGATAGCATGGGGAGGTTGCCGACCCGCGTCGATGACGTGCCGGTGACGCCCCCAGACAGGCATCGAGCCGAGGAGTCCACCACAGTGACCACGCCCGCATCCGTGAAACCAGCCGTGCTCGTCCGGGTGCCCGCGGGAACCACTGCCGCGTCCGCCGTGCGCGAGGCCGGCCTGCCGGTCAAGGGCCCCGACGCGGTCGTCGTCGTCCGCGACACGGACGGTCAGCTCCGCGACCTCGCGTGGACGCCCGACTCCGACGTCGAGGTGGAAGCCGTCGCCGCCGACACCGATGACGGCCGCAGTGTCATCCGGCATTCGGCAGCCCACGTGCTCGCGCAGGCGGTGCAGCAGGAGTTCCCCGATGCCAAGCTGGGTATCGGGCCGCCGATCAAGGACGGTTTCTACTACGACTTCCAGGTCGACCGTCCCTTCACTCCCGACGATCTCGCGAAGCTCGAGAAGCGGATGAAGAAGATCGTCAAGGATTCGCAGCGGTTCTCCCGACGTGTCGTGGAGGATCTCGAGGCCGCCCGTGACGAACTGCGCGACGAGCCGTTCAAACTCGAGCTCATCGACGACAAGTCCGGGATCGACGATCCGGAGATCATGGAGGTCGGTGGCAAGGAACTGACCATCTACGACAATCTCAACCCGCGCACGGGCGAGATCGTGTGGAAGGATCTGTGCCGCGGCCCGCATCTGCCGACCACCAAGCACATCCCGGCGTTCAAACTCACCCGCAGCTCCGCGGCATACTGGCGCGGCGACCAGGACAACGCGGATCTGCAGCGCATCTACGGCACCGCCTGGGAATCCACCGAAGCCCTCGACCGGCACCTCGAACTCCTCGCCGAGGCGGAGCGACGCGACCACCGCCGACTCGGCGCCGAACTCGACCTGTTCTCCTTCCCCGACGAACTCGGTTCGGGCCTGCCGGTGTTCCATCCCAAGGGCGGCATCATCCGCCAGGAGATGGAGAACTACTCGCGTGAACGGCACGTCGAGGCCGGGTACGACTTCGTCAACACTCCGCACATCACCAAGGGGCACCTGTACGAGGTGTCCGGCCATCTGGACTGGTACCGAGACGGCATGTTCCCGGCGATGCACATCGACGAGGAGCGCGACGAGGACGGCGCGATCCGCAAGCCGGGTCAGGACTACTACCTCAAGCCGATGAACTGCCCGATGCACGACCTGATCTTCCGGTCGCGTGGGCGCTCCTACCGCGAGTTGCCGCTGCGGATGTTCGAGTTCGGGTCCGTCTATCGGTACGAGAAGTCCGGTGTCGTGCACGGACTCACCCGCGTGCGCGGCATGACGCAGGACGACGCGCACATCTTCTGCACCCCCGAGCAGATGCGCGACGAACTCACCTCGGTTCTCGAGTTCATCCTGGACGTGCTGAAGGACTACGGTCTCGACGACTACTACCTCGAGCTGTCGACGAAGAACCCGAAGAAGTTCGTCGGTAGCGACGAACTGTGGGACACGGCCACCGAGACACTGCGGGAGGTCGGGGAGGCGTCCGGACTGCACCTCGTTCCGGATCCGGGCGGAGCCGCCTTCTACGGCCCGAAGATCTCCGTCCAGGTCAACGATGCGCTGGGTCGCAACTGGCAGATGTCGACGATCCAACTCGACTTCAACCTGCCCGAACGGTTCGAACTCGAATACACCGGCACCGACGGTGCGAAGCATCGGCCCGTCATGATCCACCGCGCACTGTTCGGTTCGATCGAGCGGTTCTTCGGTGTGCTCACCGAGCACTACGCGGGCGCGTTCCCGGCGTGGCTGTCACCGGTACAGGTGGTGGGAATTCCCGTCGCCGAGAACTTCGCCGACCACCTCCTGGATGTCTCGCGGAAGTTGAAGGCCGAGGGGATCCGCGCCGAGGTGGACCTCAGCGACGACCGAATGCAGAAGAAGATCCGCACCCACACCACCCAGAAGGTGCCGTTCATGCTGCTCGCCGGCGAACGGGACGTCGACGCGGGCGCGGTGAGCTTCCGTTTCCGTGACGGCACCCAGGTCAACGGCGTACCCGTCGACGACGCCGTGCGCATCGTCACGGACTGGGTACGCCGCCGCGACAACGCGTCTCCCACCGCGGACCTGGTGCGTCCCACCGAACAGGGAGCCGATTCTTGAGCGGCGAGGGACTGCGGGGCGAGACGCCCGACGCGATGATCGACCGCGGGGCCGGTGATCCCGACCACCTGCAGCGGCTGTGGTCGCCCCACCGGATGTCGTACATCACCGAATCGCCGAGCGTTCGCAGCGAGCCGTACGAGCCGTTCACCGACATCCCGAAGATGCCCGACGAGGAAGGTCTCGTGGTGGCGCGCGGACAGTCGGTGTACGCGGTGCTGAACCTGTACCCGTACAACCCGGGCCACCTCATGGTGGTGCCCTACCGGAGGGTCGCCAACCTCGAGGACCTGACCGTCGAGGAGAGCACCGAACTGATGGCATTCGCGCAGCGGGCGTTGCGCGTGATCAAGCGGGTGTCACGGCCCCACGGCTTCAACGTCGGTCTCAACCTCGGTGCGGCCGCCGGCGGATCGCTGTCGGAACATCTGCACCTGCACGTCGTGCCCCGCTGGGGCGGGGACGCCAATTTCATCACCGTGCTCGGCGGTTCGAAGGTGATGGTGCAACTCCTGCGCGACACCCGAGCCCTGCTGGCGTCGGCATGGGACGAGTGACTGCGGAGACCCGGCGGTCGAGGGGGGTCGGATCATGCTGAGTTTCTTCGGGCGCGCGTCGGTGTCGAAGGTCACCGCACCGCTCGGTCGCGCCCTGATCCGGACGGGGCTCACCCCGGACGCGGTCACCGTCATCGGCACCGTCGCGTCGATCGCCGCGGCCGTCACGCTCTTCCCCAGCGGACACCTGTTCTGGGGGACGATGGTGATCTGGCTGTTCGTGATGTTCGACATGCTCGACGGTGCGATGGCGCGGGCACGCGGTGGCGGAACCCGCTTCGGTGCCGTACTCGACGCCACCTGTGATCGTGTCGCGGACGGCGCGATCTTCGCGGGCCTCGCGTGGTGGGCCGTCTACCACGAACAGAGCCGGTACCTGTTCGTCGGAACCCTGATCTGCCTCGTGACCTCCCAGGTCATCTCGTATGCGAAGGCACGCGCCGAGGCCAGCGGCCTGTCCGCCGACGGGGGGCTCATCGAACGCCCCGACAGACTCGTGATCGTGCTCGTCGGGGCCGGGTTCACCGGACTCGGTGTCGACTGGGCGATCCACGTGGCGATGTGGGTGCTCGCGGCCGGTTCGGTGATCACCGTGTTCCAGCGTGTGCTCGCGGTGCGCAGTTCACCGGGCGCCCGCGAACTGTTGCCGATCGGCCCGCCGCCCACATCCGACGACGAGGACGAGAGCGGGAACCGATGACCCTTGCCGATCATCTCACCGACCTGGGTTACGCAGCCGGATGGCGGATCGTGCGGTGGCTGCCCGACCGCACCGCCACCGCGCTGTTCGACGCCGGGGCGGACCTCGCCGCACGACGCGGCGGCGGCCCGCAGCAGCTGCGCCGCAACCTCGCCCGGGTGATCGGGGTCCCGCCGGACGAGGTGTCCGACGAACTCGTCCGTGCGTCGGTCCGTTCGTACGCGCGCTACTGGCGGGAATCGTTCCGGCTCCCGTCGATGGACCTGGATGCGACGGCCGCGTCGATCAGCGCGTCCATCGAAGGCCGCGAACACATCGATGCGGCGCTCGCCGCCGGGAGAGGCGCGATCCTGGCCCTGCCGCACAGCGGGAACTGGGATCTCGCCGGAGTGTGGTGTGCCCGCACCTACAACGGTTTCTCGACCGTCGCGGAACGCTTGCGTCCCGAATCGCTGTTCCAGCGCTTCGTCGCCTACCGTGAAAGTCTCGGGTTCGAGGTATTTCCTCTCTCCGGTGGCGAGACACCGCCGTTCGTGGAACTGTCCGCGCGCCTGCGCGACAATCGCGTCGTGTGCCTGCTCGGCGAACGCGATCTCGCACGCAGGGGCGTGCCCGTGACCTTCTTCGGCGAACCGACCCGGATGCCGGCCGGTCCGGCGCGGCTCGCCGTCGACACCGGCGCGGCACTGCTGCCGGTGCATTGCTGGTTCACCGACGACGGATGGGGCTTCCGCGTGCACCCCGAGGTCGACGTCGAGGACGGCGTGGCATCCGCGACGCAGTCCCTGGCCGACCACTTCGCAAGGGACATCGCCGAGCATCCCGCCGACTGGCACATGCTGCAGCCGCTGTGGCTGAGCGACCTGTCGGAAGCTCGCCGCGCCCGGATGGAGGCGTGACCGTGAGAATCGGCATGGTCTGCCCGTACTCCTTCGACGTTCCGGGCGGCGTGCAGGCCCACGTCGTCGATCTCGCGCAGGTACTGATCGCCCGCGGCCACGAGGTCAGCGTGCTGGCGCCTGCCTCGGACGCGACGGAACTGCCCGACTTCGTGGTCTCCGCCGGCCGTGCCGTGGCGATCCCCTACAACGGGTCGGTCGCGCGCCTGAGTTTCGGGCCCGTGTCCTATTCACGGGTGCGGCGCTGGATCAACGACAACGACTTCGACGTCCTGCACATCCACGAACCGAACGCGCCGAGCCTGTCGATGCTCGCGCTGAAGATCGCCGAGGGACCCATCGTCGCGACGTTCCACACATCGACGACGAAGTCGTTGGTGCTGAGCACCTTCCAGGGCGTGCTACAGCCGTTCCTGGAGAAGATCAGCGGGCGTATCGCGGTGTCGGAGCTCGCACGACGATGGCAGGTCACGTCCCTCGGTGCCGACGCCGTGGAGATCCCCAACGGGGTGGACGTACCGTTCTTCCGGCACGCGCCGCTGCTACCGGGGTACCCGCGCGAAGGTCGGTCCGTGCTCTTCCTCGGCAGATTCGACGAACCGCGCAAGGGCATGGCGGTGTTGCTCGGCGCGCTGCCCGCGCTCGTGGCCCGGCACCCGGACATCGAAGTGCTCGTCGTCGGCCGAGGTGACGAGGATCGGCTGCGCCGGGAGGCCGGACCTCACGCCCGGCATCTGCGTTTCCTCGGCCAGGTCGACGACGACGAGAAGGCTTCGGCGATGCGCAGTGCCGATGTGTACTGCGCCCCGAATCTCGGCGGCGAGAGCTTCGGCATCGTGCTCGTCGAGGCACTCGCCGCGGGTACCGCGGTCGTCGCCTCCGAACTCGACGCCTTCCGGCGGGTGCTGCGCGACGGCCGCGCCGGTGTACTCGTCCCGGTGGGTGCCTCCGACGCCCTCGCCGGCGGGATCCTTCAGGTCCTCGACGACGATGATCGCCGCCGCGCGCTGGCCGATGCCGGATCGCAGATCGTCGAGGTGTACGACTGGCCGGTCGTCGCCGATCAGATCCTGCGCGTGTACGAGACGGTCACCGTCGGTGCCGGCCGTGTCCGGGAGGTCCGCTCGTGACCCTGAGCGCGGTGACGATACTCGCCCTTGCCCTCGTCGCAGCCGTGGTCGTCCTCCTCGGCCTGTGGGTGTACTCGACGGCGAACCGGCTCGATCGGCTGCATGTGCGGTCGGACCTGTCGTGGCAGGCTCTCGATGCGGCGCTCGCCCGCCGTGCCGTGGTGGTGCGCAGCATCGCCGCGTCGATGCCGATGTCGGACGGTCGGCGGCTCGCGGCGCTCGCCGACCGGGCCGAACGCGCGGACAGGGCGGGCCGGGAGAGCGCCGAGAACGACCTGTCCGGCGCACTGGCCGCGTTGGATGTGGAACGGCTGCGGCCGCAGCTCGTCGCGGAACTCGCCGACGCGGAGGCGCGGGTACTCATCGCGCGCCGGTTCCACAACGACGCGGTGCGCGACACCCTGGCACTGCGGACACGGCGTCCCGTGCGCTGGCTGCATCTCGGTGGCACCGCACCGCTGCCCACGTATTTCGAGATCGCCGAGCGCACAGTGGCGGCATCGGCATCGGCGCCGGCCGCGTCACCGGCGGTGGCGCCGGACGCACCGACACCGCAGGTGGGCCCGGACACGCCGAGGACATCCGCGCGGGTTGTGATGCTCGATGAGCACGGCCGGGTCCTGCTGCTGCGCGGACACGATCCGGCGCGTCCGCGGATCGAGTTCTGGTTCACGGTCGGGGGAGCGGTGGAAGCGGGGGAACAGTTGCGGGACGCCGCGGTCCGTGAGATCGAGGAGGAGACCGGTCTGCGCGTCGATCCCGACGATCTGGTCGGGCCGCTCTGGCGTCGGGTGGCGGTGTTCCCGTTCGACGGCGAGACCCTCCGTTCCGAAGAACTGTTCTTCGTCGTGCAGGGCCGTGCGTTCGAACCGGGTGTGGCCGGATTCACCGAGCTGGAAGTGCGCATGGGACTCGAACACAGGTGGTTCGATGCCGACGAGCTGCGCGAGGTGATCCGTGCGGGAGAAGCGGTGTATCCGCAGGATCTGCCGGAACTCCTCGACGAGGCCGGCGCAGCCGCGCGGTCCAGGACGGCGCCACAGGTCCGCGCGATCAGCTGACCACCGAACCGGGTGCTCGGTCGGTGGGGCGGCCAGGCCACTGCTGCGCGACTGGCTATGGGCCCGCCGGGCGCCGTCACCATAGGCTCGGCGAGTCGGGCGTGCGCACGCATCCCGACGTTCGTCAACGGTCGTCACTGTCAGGAGTTCAAGCTGTGAGCACCCCCGAAAACGCACCCGTCACCGGCACCGCCCGCGTCAAGCGAGGGATGGCGGAGATGCTTGAGGGCGGGGTGATCATGGACGTGGTCACACCGGAGCAGGCGAAGATCGCCGAGGACGCCGGTGCCGTCGCGGTCATGGCACTCGAGCGGGTCCCCGCCGATATCCGCGCGCAGGGCGGTGTCTCGCGGATGAGCGATCCGGACATGATCGCGGGCATCATCGACGCCGTGTCCATCCCCGTGATGGCCAAGGCACGTATCGGCCATTTCGTGGAGGCGCAGATTCTGCAGGCGCTCGGCGTCGACTACATCGACGAATCCGAGGTCCTCACCCCCGCCGACTACGAGAACCACATCGACAAATGGCAGTTCACCGTGCCCTTCGTGTGCGGTGCGACCAACCTCGGTGAGGCGCTGCGGCGCATCAACGAGGGTGCCGCGATGATCCGATCCAAGGGTGAGGCCGGCACCGGTGACGTCTCGAACGCGACCACCCACATGCGCCGGATCCGCCAGGAGATCCGCCGGCTGACGTCGCTGCCCGAGGACGAACTGTACGTGGCGGCCAAGGAACTGCAGGCGCCCTTCGACCTCGTCGTCGAGGTCGCGAAGTCGGGCCGGCTTCCCGTCACGCTGTTCACCGCGGGTGGGATCGCCACCCCCGCCGACGCCGCGATGATGATGCAGCTCGGCGCCGAGGGCGTGTTCGTGGGTTCGGGAATCTTCAAGTCCGGCAACCCTGCCCAGCGGGCGGCGGCGATCGTCAAGGCCACCACCTTCCACGACGATCCGGAGATGCTCGCGAAGATCTCCCGCGGACTCGGCGAGGCGATGGTGGGAATCAACGTCGACGACATCCCGGTTCCGCACCGGCTCGCCGAACGCGGTTGGTGACCACAACCGTCGGCATCGGCCGCCGCAGCGGGATCCGCGCGGTTCGGGGTGACACCTGCGACTAGCCTTCTGCCTCAGACACAGAGGAAGGCTTCCGCATGGCGAAGATCGAACAGATCCTGGAACTCGAACGGATCGAGGAGAACATCTTCCGGGGCATCGCGACCGAGACCCTGCTGCCCCGCACGTTCGGCGGTCAGGTGGCGGGGCAGTCGCTGGTCTCGGCGGTCCGCACCGTCGTCCCCGAATATCACGTGCACTCGCTGCACGGATACTTCATCCGACCCGGCAACCCCACCAAGGGAATCGTCTACCAGGTCGAGAGGATGCGGGACGGCCGGTCGTTCTGCACGCGGCGGGTGACCGCTGTGCAGGACGGGCACGCGATCTTCACGATGTCGGCCTCGTTCCACGTCGGTGACCACGGCATCGAGCACCAGGACTCGATGCCGACGGTCCCCGCGCCGGAGGAACTGCCCGACGCCAAGGACACGCTGGTCGAGACCGACGCGGACTATGCGTGGGCGCACCGCGAGTGGTCGGACTGGGATCTGCGTTTCGTCCCGCGGGACCGGATGGCACCCGCACCGGGCCGCGCCGCGCGCCAGCAGGTGTGGTTCCGATCCCGTGATGCACTGCCCGACGACGGCGTGTTCCACGTGTGCACCCTGGCGTACATGAGCGACATGACGCTCCTCGGATCGGCGAGCGTGGCGCATCCGGAGGAGAAGACCCAGGGGGCGTCGCTCGATCACGCGATGTGGTTCCTCCGCCCGTTCCGCGCCGACGACTGGTTGCTGTACGACCAGACATCACCGTCGGCGGGGTTCGGGCGTGCCCTGACCCAGGGGCGCATCTTCGACAGACACGGCAACATGGTCGCCGCGGTGGTCCAGGAGGGCATGGCCCGCTACCTGCGCGAACCCTGACGCACGGCGACCGCGACAAGTGAGGACACGGACAGTGCACACACCCACCATCGGCGTGCTCGCCCTCCAGGGCGACGTACGGGGCCATCGAGCGGCCCTCGAGGCGGCCGGTGCCCGCACGATCGGGGTTCGGCGGGCGAGCGAACTCGACGACATCGACGGGATCGTGTTGCCCGGCGGCGAATCGACCACGATGAGCCGCCTGCTGCGCGTGTTCGATCTGCTCGAACCGTTACGGGCCCGGCTGAAGAACGGCATGCCCGCATTCGGATCGTGTGCGGGCATGATCCTGTTGGCGACCGAGGTGCTCGACACTCGGCCCGACGCCGAGCATCTCGACGCGCTCGACATCACCGTGCGGCGCAACGCGTTCGGACGTCAGGTCGACTCGTTCGAAGCCGATCTGGACGTGGCGGGTGTCGACGGTGGACCGATGCGTGCGGTGTTCATCCGGGCGCCGTGGGTCGAGCGGGTCGGGGCGGACGTGGAGGTACTCGCGACGGTGCCCGCGGGCCCCGCGGCCGGGCGTGTCGTCGCGGTCCGGCAGGGCCCGGTCGTGGCCACGTCGTTCCATCCGGAGGTCACCGGGGACCGGCGCATCGCACGGATGTTCGTGGACACCGTCCGGTCGGACCGGGGCGCGGGTGGGTAGAATCGTCCTCCCACAGTGTCGGTGCGAGCCGACCAGACCTCGCCGGAAGGGGCTCGAAGCGAATGAGCGGCCACTCCAAATGGGCCACCACCAAGCACAAGAAGGCGGTCATCGACGCCAAGCGCGGCAAGATGTTCGCGAAACTCATCAAGAACATCGAGGTGGCCGCCCGTACGGGCGGTGGTGATCCGGCGGGCAACCCGACGCTCTACGACGCCATCCAGAAGGCCAAGAAGAGTTCGGTTCCCAACGACAACATCGAGCGCGCCCGCAAACGCGGTGGCGGCGAGGAGGCCGGCGGAGCCGACTGGCAGACGATCACCTACGAGGGCTACGGGCCGAACGGTGTCGCACTGCTCATCGAGTGCCTGACCGACAACCGGAACCGCGCTGCCGGTGAGGTGCGCACGGCGATGACCCGCAACGGCGGGAACATGGCGGATCCGGGTTCGGTCGCCTACCTGTTCACCCGCAAGGGCGTGGTGGTGCTCGAGAAGAACGGGCGCGGCGAGGACGAACTGCTCGAGGTGGTGCTCGACGCCGGCGCGGAGGAGATCAACGACCTCGGGGACAGCTTCGAGATCGTCTCCGAGGCGTCCGACCTCATCGCGGTGCGCACGGCGCTCGTCGATGCCGGCGTCGACTACGACTCCGCCGATCCCGACTTCCGGGCGTCCGTGGAGGTGCCCGTCGACGTCGAGGGCGCACGCAAGGTCTTCAAGCTCGTCGACGCCCTCGAGGACTGCGACGACGTCCAGAACGTCTACACGAATGTCGACGTCTCCGACGAGGTTCTCGCCGAACTCGACGCCTGATGTACCGCGGCGGCGGCCCGGCGCGTGTCGGCGCCGCCGCGGAGGTGACCGTTCCGATATGCTCTCGAACAACTGTTCGTAGCGTGTGAGGGGTGTGCCGGGTGCGTGTGATGGGTGTCGACCCCGGTCTGACGCGATGCGGTTTCGGTGTCGTCGACACCGGCCGCGGCCGCGAGGTCGTCCCCGTCGCGGTCGACGTGATCCGCACCCCGGTCGACGACGACCTGGCGGTGCGACTGCTCGCGATCGCCGATGCCGCGGATGTGTGGCTCGATCGGTACCACCCCGACGTCGTCGCCGTCGAACGGGTGTTCTCCCAGCACAACGTCCGCACGGCGATGGGCACCGCGCAGGCCGGGGGAGTGGTGGCCCTCGCTGCCGCCCGCCGTGGGATTCCCGTGATGTTCCATACGCCGAGCCAGGTCAAGTCCGCCGTCACCGGGAACGGTGGCGCCGACAAGAAGCAGGTGACCGCGATGGTCACCCGCATTCTCGGTCTCGACGCCCCGCCGCGGCCCGCCGACGCCGCCGACGCCCTGGCGTTGGCGATCTGCCACTGCTGGCGCGCGCCGATGCTGGCACGCATGGCGGCGGCCGAGGCAGCCGCGGCAGAACAGAAGCGACGCTACGAGGCGCGGTTGCGTGAGCAGGCCGCCGCGCGGAAGGCAGGTGCACGGTGATCGCCTCGGTACGGGGAGAGGTGCTCGAGATCGCCCTCGACCACGTGGTCGTCGAATCGGCCGGTGTCGGCTACCGGGTCAACGCGACCCCCGCCACCCTGGCCGCGCTGCGTCGCGGCGAGGAAGCTCGGCTGGTGACGGCGATGATCGTGCGTGAGGACTCGATGACCCTCTACGGTTTCGCGGATCCCGCGGCCCGCGACCTCTTCGGACTGTTGCAGACGGTGTCCGGTGTCGGCCCGCGGCTGGCCATGGCGACGCTGGCCGTACTCGAACCCGACGCGTTGCGGGCCGCTCTCGCGGACGGCAACACCGCAGCCCTCACGCGGGTACCCGGAATCGGTAAACGCGGTGCCGAACGCATGATCGTCGAACTGCGGGACAAGGTGACCGCGTTCGCCGGCGCGGCCGAACAACCGGCCGCGATTCCGGGAGGGTCCCCCGTCCGTGACCACGTGATCGAGGCTCTGGTGGGACTCGGGTTCCCGGCCAAACAAGCGGAGCAGTCCACGGATACCGTTCTCGCAGCGGATCCCGCCGCCGACACCTCCGCGGTTCTGCGGGCGGCGCTGTCGACGCTGGGTAGGTCACGGTGACCGACGATCCGGCTCTCCCCCCCGACCATTCGTTCCACGACGATTCCGGTCCGTCCCCGGTCACCGCCGCGTTCACCGCGTCCGACGGTGAGATCGAGGCGAGCCTGCGACCGAAGAATCTCGACGATTTCATCGGCCAGGCACGGGTCCGCGAGCAACTCCAACTCGTCCTGCGTGCCGCGAAGATGCGGGGAGGCACCCCCGATCACATTCTCCTGTCGGGCCCGCCGGGCCTCGGCAAGACCTCGATGGCGATGATCATTGCAGCCGAACTCGGATCATCGCTGCGGTTGACGTCCGGTCCCGCTCTCGAACGGGCCGGCGACCTCGCGGCGATGCTGTCGAACCTCGTCGAAGGTGACGTCCTGTTCATCGACGAGATCCACCGCATCGCCCGGCCCGCCGAGGAGATGCTGTACCTGGCGATGGAGGACTTCCGGGTCGACGTGGTCGTCGGCAAGGGACCCGGCGCGACGTCGATTCCCCTCGAGGTGGCCCCGTTCACCCTCGTCGGTGCGACGACGCGCTCCGGCGCGCTGACCGGACCGCTGCGCGATCGGTTCGGATTCACGGCGCACATGGACTTCTACGACACACCGGAGCTGCACCGCATTCTGCAGCGCTCGGCTCGTCTCCTCGGCATCACCCTGCACGAGGACGCGAGTCTGGAGATCGCCGGCCGTTCGCGCGGCACACCGCGCATCGCGAATCGTCTCCTCCGGCGTGTACGCGACTACGCCGACGTGCGGGCCGACGGTGTCGTGACCCGGGAGATCGCGCAGGCAGCGCTCGAGGTGTACGACGTGGACCCGGTCGGCCTCGATCGGTTGGACCGCGCGGTTCTGGGTGCGCTGGTGCGTAGCTTCGGTGGCGGTCCCGTCGGTGTGTCGACCTTGGCGGTCGCGGTCGGTGAGGAACCCGCCACCGTGGAGGAGGTGTGTGAACCGTTCCTCGTGCGCGCCGGAATGGTCGCGCGTACACCCCGCGGACGTGTCGCGACCCAGGCTGCGTGGTTCCAGCTCGGATTGACCCCGCCGCCGGACGCGGCGGCGGGAGGGATCGAGGTGCGGGCCCGCGAACCGCAGCTCGAGACGTTCGACGAGTGAGCATCGCGGACCGCGGGCCGGGGTGCGGGGCGTACGGTCGGCGGGCGGATGATGGCACACTGGACTACTGCGTCGGTCCGCGGAGGCCGAGCACGACGTCGCGACGGCCCCGGACCGGCGCGATACCGTTACGACCCGAGGACTGACTTCAACGATGGAACTGCTCTTCCCACTCCTGATTCTCGCTCTGCTGGTGCCCACCTTCCTCGGTGTTCGGCGCCAGAAGAAGGAGATGCAGAAGGTGGCCGAACTCCAGGACTCGCTGCGCGTCGGGGATCGGGTCACGACAACCGCGGGTCTGCACGCCACCATCACGGCGCTGTCGGACGACACCGTCGACCTCGAGATCGCGCCCGGCGTGGTGACCGTGTGGTCGCGCGCGGTGGTGCGTGAACGCCTCGACGAGCCCACCGGCGACGTCGCCGACGACAGCGGTTCCGTCTCGCTGGGCAAGGACGACCCCACCCCGCCGGGGGACCGCCCGATCGAGCACTGACCCCGGATCGAGCACCGACCCGGATCGAGCACCGACGACGTGCGGGGCGCCGATCGGACGGCGCCTGCACATCCGCTCGGCTTGTCCGCACCGACCGTGCGGTGGGCGCCGGAGGATCCCGGTGCCGGCCCCACCACGCCCGGGCGAGTTCGACCACCGACCCACTCACTCGTATCGAGGAGATTGACAGACCGTGGCACCTTCCAACGGATCGGTGCATCCCGCGCGCTCTCTCGCCGTGTTCGGCGTGATCCTCGCGGCTCTGTATGCACTGGTCTTCTTCACCGGGGACAAATCACCCACCCCGAAGCTCGGCATCGATCTGCAGGGCGGCACGCGCGTGACGCTCACCGCCCGAACTCCGGACGGGAGCAGCCCGAGCCAGGACAGCCTGAGACAGGCCCAGCAGATCATCGAGACCCGCGTCAACGGGCTGGGTGTCTCGGGGTCGGAGGTGATCATCGACGGAGACAACCTCGTGATCACCGTTCCCGGCGACGACAGTGCCCAGGCGAAGACCCTCGGCCAGACGGCACGCCTGTACATCCGCCCGGTGGTGTCGGGGCCGTTCGATGCGGCCGCCGTCGCGCAGCAACGGGACGTCATGGCGAACGAGGGGGCTGCGGGCGCGCCGGAAGGCGAGGCGCCCCCGGGCGGGGAGACCGTGCCCGACGAGGCGCCGGCGGACACCCCGGAGCCTGCGGACACCCCGGAACCACAGGGACGGCCGTTCCCGGCGCAGGATCCCACCGACGCCCCGGTGGCGCCGACGGACGGAACCGAGGTTCCCGCTCCCGACACACCGTCGACCGGGACACCCGCGGACGAACCCGAACTGACGCCGCAGGAACAGAGCGCGGCCGACATCGCCGCGGCCAAGGCCACCCGGCAGAGCACCGACCCGGCCGTGCAGGAACAGGCGATCCTCGCCATGGACTGTGGTGCCCCCGACCCGCTCGCCGGCAACGACGACCCCACCCTTCCACTGATCGCGTGCGCGTCCGACGGCACCTCGATCTACGTGCTCGGACCGAGCATCATCGACGGTCAGCAGATCGACGACGCGACCTCCGGGTACAACAGCCAGCAGTCCCGCTACGAGGTCAGCCTGACGTTCGACAGCGAGGGCAGCAACACCTGGGCGCAGTTCACCGCGGCGAACATCGGCAGCAACGCGGCGTTCGTGCTCGACTCAAAGGTCGTCAGCGCACCGGTCATCCAGGGGGCCACCCCGGCGGGTAGCGCCACCTCGATCTCGGGGACGTTCACCCAGACGCAGGCGACCGAGCTCGCGAACACCCTCAAGTACGGTTCGCTGCCGCTGTCGTTCACCGCGTCCGAAGCCGAGACCGTGTCGGCGACCCTCGGTCTGGCCTCCCTCGAAGCGGGCCTGATCGCGGGTGCCGTCGGTCTCCTGCTCGTGCTCCTGTTCTGCCTGGTCTACTACCGGATGCTCGGTCTGCTCACCGCGTTGTCTCTGGTGCTGTCGGGTCTTGCGGTCTACGCGGTGATGGTGCTGCTCGGTCGATACATCGGGTTCACCCTCGACCTCGCGGGCATCGCCGGGCTGATCATCGGCATCGGTATGACCGCCGACTCGTTCGTGGTGTTCTTCGAACGGATCAAGGACGAGATCCGGGAGGGCCGTAGCTTCCGCTCGGCCGTTCCGCGCGGCTGGGCCCGTGCACGGCGCACCATCCTGTCCGGCAACGCGGTCAGCTTCATCGCTGCCGCCGTGCTGTACATGCTGGCGGTCGGGCAGGTCCGTGGATTCGCCTTCACACTCGGCCTGACCACGATCCTCGACGTCGTGGTCGTCTTCCTCGTCACCGCGCCGCTGGTACACCTGGCGTCGAAGTCGAAGGCGTGGTCCAAGCCGAGCATGAACGGACTCGGCGCGATTCAAGAGGTGGCGCGTGAGCGCCGGCTGGCTGCGACAGCCGCGAAGGAGCTGTGACGATGACCGACACGACAGCCACGGCCACGGCCACGCCGCGGCACGGATGGTTCGCCGGCCTCTACACCGGCACCGGGGCGTTCGAGATCGTCGGCCGCCGCAAGCGTTACTACCTCATCACCGGTGCGATCGTCCTGATCGCGCTGCTGAGCATGCTGGTCCGCGGATTCACGTGGGGCATCGACTTCGAGGGTGGCACCCGGATCCAGATGCCGACGGTCGCCGGCGCCACCGTCGACGACGTCGAGACGGTGTTCAGCGACACCGTCGGATTCGAGCCGGAAGCGGTGCAGACCGTCGGTTCCGGTGACGCCGCGAGCTTCCAGATCCGATCGCAGGCCCTCGACGCCGAGCAGGTCGCATCGGTGCAGACGGCCCTGTTCGAGGAGTTCGGGCCGCTCGGGTCCGACGGCGAGCCGAGCCGCAACGCCATCAGCGTGGCCGACGTCAGTGAGACGTGGGGCGGGCAGATCACCCAGAAGGCGTTGATCGCCCTCGTGGTGTTCCTCGTGATCGTCAGCGTGTACATCGCCGTGCGCTACGAGCGGGACATGGCGATCGCGGCGATCGCGGCACTGTTCTTCGACGTGATCGTCACGGCGGGCGTGTACGCGCTCGTCGGTTTCGAGGTCACCCCGGCCACGGTCATCGGTCTGCTCACCATCCTCGGTTTCTCGCTGTACGACACGGTCGTCGTGTTCGACAAGGTCGAGGAGAACACCCGCGGCATCCTCCATCTTCGCCGCCGCACCTACGCCGAACAGGCCAATCTGGCCGTCAACCAGACTCTGATGCGGTCGATCAACACCACGATCATCTCGGTGTTGCCGGTGATCGCGCTGATGGTGGTCGCGGTGTGGTTGCTCGGCGTCGGAACGCTCAAGGACCTCGCGCTCGTTCAGCTCGTCGGGATCGTCGTCGGTGCGTACTCGTCGGTGTTCTTCGCGACCCCGCTGCTGGTGACGCTCAAGGAGTGGCGTGGCCCGGTCGCGAAGCACACGCGTAAGGTGCTCGCCAAGCGAGCCGAGGTCGCCGCGCGCGGCACCGACGAGCCCGTCGTCGTCGCATCGGCCGGTGGCCCGGCCGTCACGGTGGTTCCGGCACGGAATCCGGGCACCGCGTCGCGCGGTCCGTCACCCGTGACCCCGAGACCCGGCGCGCGACCCACCGGAAAGCGTGCCCGGAAGAGGACCTGACATGGCGATCGAAGGCAACGAGCGGGCGGGGGCCGGCCAGCGCCGGCGAACCTGGCGGACCGTGGTCGGCGCGACAGCGCTCGCCGCGGTCGCGGCCTCGGGGGTCGTTGCGTGCGGAAGCGCCGACGAGCCCCTGCCGTCGATCGGATACGCGATCGACGGACCGGTGACGAGCTACAACGCGAACACCGTCGACGGCGCCGCGTCCGGTGCACGGCAGGCGTTGACCCGGGTGCTGCCCGGATTCGGGTACATCGGTCCTGCCGGCCGCGTTGTCGCCGACACCGACATCGGTACCGCCGAAGCCGTGCCGGGCGACCAGCTGACCGTGGAGTACCGGTTGGCGCCGGACTCGGTGTACTCGGACGGTGTGCCGATGTCGTGCGACGATCTGGTGCTCACCTGGGCAGCGTCGAGCGGCCGGTTCACCGAACCCGACGACACCGGTGCGCAGGAGAATCTCTTCCACGCCGCGCGGCGAGGCGGGTACGCCGACATCGAACGGATCGACTGCACGGCAGGTTCGAAGGACGCCACCGTGGTGTTCCGCGCCGGGCGGGGTGACACCGACTGGAAGTCGCTGTTCGGAGCCACCGAGCTCATGCCGTCGCACGTCGTGGCGAGCAGGACTGGTGTGTCCGATCTGGTCGGTGTGCTCACTCGTGACGACCGGGACGCGGTGCGTGCGATCGCCGAGTTCTGGAACACCGGCTGGGACCTGACGCCGGGATCACTCGATCCTGCACTGCTGCCGGCTTCCGGTCCGTATCGGATCGAGTCGTACACGGTCGAGGACGGGCTGGTGCTCGTCGCGAACGAGCGCTGGTGGGGAAACCGGCCGGCCACCGACCGGATCGTCGTGTGGCCCCGCGGCACCGACGCCGCCGCGGCCGTGGCGGACGGCCGCGTCCAGGTGGTCGATGTCGGTCAGGGGGCTCTCGACCTCGTTCCGGGCCTGCCCGACTCGGTGGAGCCGGCGACGGAGGCGTCCCGGAACCTCGAACAACTCGTCCTGTCGACGACCGGGGTGTTCTCGTCGCCGACGGCGCGTCGCGCTCTGGCGTCCTGCGTGCCGCGAGCCCGACTGGCCGACGAGTTGGGGTCGTCGGGCGAACCCGTCGACTCCCGCCTGCTACCCCCCGACTCACCGTTGTATCCGAGGGTCGTGGAGCCCGCGCAACGGTACGCGAACGTCGATGTCGACATGGCCCGCAGCGAGCGGGAATCGTCCGGTCAGGAACGGATGGAGGTACGCATCGGCTACGTGGCGCCGGACGCGCGGCGTGCGCGCACCGTGGAACTGATCGCGGAATCCTGCCGTGATGCGGGTATCGACGTGGTCGATGCCGGTGTCGACTCCTTCGTCCCGTCCGCGCTCGGCCGGGATGTCGACGCGGTACTGGCGGGGACGGCTGCGGCAACGGGTGCGGGTGGAAGCGCCGACATGGAGGATGCGCGGGGCGCGTTGCGCTCCGGTGCCGGCAGCAATGTCGGGGGCTACGCGAACGGGCGCGTCGACGAACTGCTCGACGGCCTGCTCGTCGCCGGTGACAACGCGACCGTGTCGAACCTGGCCTCGGAGGCCGAACGTATCCTGTGGGACGAGATGCCGACGGTGCCGCTGTTCCTGCAACCGCGCACGATCGGATTCGAGCGGGGTATGGTCGCGGCGGAACCGAACCCGACGACCGCGGGTGCGGGTTGGAACATGGACCGGTGGATACTCAGAGGGTGAACGTTCGACATTCCGCCGACCCCGACCTGATCCTCGACGCAGCCGCGCACGTGGCCGCCAACACCCGCTGGGTGGACGACTTCCCCGACGCAGGTGTCCGATTCGCCGACCTCACCCCGGTTTTCGCGGACGGTCCCGCGTTCGCGGCGATCATCTCGGCGCTGGCGTCGGCCGCACCGGATGCCGAGGTGGTCGCCGGTATCGACGCGCGGGGCTTCCTGCTCGGCGGTGGTATCGCACGTGCACTGGGGGTGGGTGTCCTCGCGGTCCGCAAGGCCGGCAAGCTGCCCCCTCCCGTGCAGACGTGCGAGTACGCCCTCGAGTACGGCACGTCGGCCATCGAGATCCCCGGTGAATGGTTGTCGTTGCGCGGCCGCAGGGTTCTGGTCGTCGACGATGTGCTCGCGACCGGGGGGACACTCGGTGCGACCCTCGAGTTGCTCGAGCGGGTCGGGGCGGAGATCGTCGGGGTGACGGTGGTGACCGAGATCGAGGCTCTCGGTGGACGCGCTCGATTGAGCAAGTATCCTCTGACGTCCCTGGTTCGTGTCTGAGGACTAGAGTTGGCGCATGCACCGGTGACCGGGGCAGCTGCGATGGGAGGTTGGGCATGACCCAGAATCTTGATCGGTCCCAGAGCGGCGGGCCGGCGCCGACCCCGGCGTCGACGTCCGCATCCCGCCGGGTGCGTGCCCGGCTGGCGAGACGGATAACCGGTCAGCGCGGCACCTCGCTCAAGCCGGTGCTCGAGCCGCTGGTGACGATCCACCGTGAGCTGTATCCGAAGGCGGATCTCTCCAGGTTGCAGCGCGCGTACGACGTCGCGGAGGAACGTCACGCCACCCAGCGCCGCAAGTCGGGCGACCCCTACATCACGCACCCGCTGGCGGTCGCGACGATCCTCGCCGAACTCGGCATGGACACCACCACCCTCATCGCTGCGTTGCTGCACGACACGGTGGAGGACACCGGCTACAGCCTCGAGCAGCTCACCGACGAATTCGGGGAGGAGGTGGCGCATCTCGTCGACGGCGTCACCAAACTCGACAAGGTCGTGCTGGGAAACGCTGCCGAAGCCGAGACCATCCGCAAGATGATCATCGCGATGGCGCGGGATCCCCGTGTACTGGTCATCAAGGTCGCCGACCGGCTGCACAACATGCGCACGATGCGATTCCTGCCGCCGGAGAAGCAGGCCCGCAAGGCTCGGGAGACGCTCGAGGTCATCGCGCCGCTCGCGCACCGCCTCGGGATGGCGACCGTCAAGTGGGAACTCGAGGACCTGTCGTTCGCGATCCTGCATCCGAAGAAGTACGAGGAGATCGTCCGGCTCGTCGCGACACGCGCGCCCTCGCGCGACACCTATCTGAGCAGGGTGCGCGAGGAGATCGGCGCGACCCTCGCGGCCTCCCGTATCGACGCGACCGTCGAGGGCCGACCCAAACACTACTGGTCGATCTACCAGAAGATGATCGTGAAGGGCCGCGATTTCGACGACATCCACGACCTCGTGGGGGTGCGGATCCTGTGCAACGAGATCCGCGACTGCTACGCGGCGGTCGGTGTCGTGCATTCACTGTGGCAACCGATGGCGGGACGGTTCAAGGACTACATCGCACAGCCCCGGTACGGCGTGTACCAGTCACTGCACACGACGGTCATCGGCCCCGAGGGCAAACCGCTCGAGGTGCAGATCCGCACACGGGACATGCACCGCACCGCCGAGTTCGGGATCGCTGCGCATTGGCGGTACAAGGAGACCAGGGGCAGGCACTCCGGTGATTCCGGCGAGGTCGACGACATGGCGTGGATGCGCCAACTGCTGGACTGGCAGCGTGAGGCCGCCGATCCGGGTGAGTTCCTCGAATCGCTGCGCTACGACCTGGCGGTCAAGGAGATCTTCGTGTTCACCCCGAAGGGTGATGTCATCACGTTGCCGTCGGGGTCGACGCCGGTGGACTTCGCGTACGCCGTGCACACCGAGGTCGGGCACCGGTGTATCGGTGCCCGGGTCAACGGCAGACTCGTCGCACTCGAACGCAAACTCGAGAACGGTGAGGTCGTCGAGGTGTTCACCTCGAAGGATCCGAACGCGGGACCGAGTCGCGACTGGCAGGCGTTCGTCGTGTCGCCACGGGCGAAGGCCAAGATCCGACAGTGGTTCGCGAAGGAACGCCGCGAGGAGGCCCTCGAGACCGGCAAGGACGCCATCACGAAGGAGGTGCGCCGCGTCGGACTGCCCCTGCAGCGTCTGATGAACGCGGACCTGATGGTCGCGGTCGCCAAGGAACTGCACTACACCGACGTGTCGGCGTTGTACACGGCGATCGGTGAGCATCATGTGTCGGCGCATCACGTCGTGCAGCGACTGGTCGCGCTGCTCGGAGGTGTGGGCGGTGTCGAGGAGGAGTTGGCCGAGCGGTCGACTCCGTCGACGATCCCGACCCGGTCGCGTCAGAGCGGCGACTCGGGAGTCCTGGTGCCCGGTGCACCCGGCACCGTGTCGAAACTCGCGAAGTGCTGCACGCCCGTGCCGGGCGACGAGATCATGGGGTTCGTCACGCGCACCGGTTCGGTGAGCGTGCACCGCACGGACTGCACCAACGCGGATTCGCTGCGGCAGCAGTCCGAACGCATCATCGACGTCGAGTGGGCGCCGTCGCCGTCGTCGGTGTTCCTCGTCGCCATCCAGATCGAGGCCCTCGATCGGCACCGGTTGCTGTCGGATGTCACCAAGGCGCTCGCCGACGAGAAGGTGAACATCCTGTCGGCGTCGGTGACCACCACGGGCGATCGCGTCGCGGTGAGTCGGTTCACGTTCGAGATGGGCGACCCGAAGCATCTCGGACACGTCCTGAACGTGGTCCGGAACGTCGAGGGTGTGTACGACGTGTACCGGGTGACGTCGGCCGCGTGACGTGGGCACGTCGCCCCGTCGTGATACGTCAGCGCACCGCCGCGATCGTCACCGGGACGTTCGGGACGCCTCCGCCCAGAACAGAGCTGCCGTCGTCACCCTGGGCGGCCGCGGCGTCGAGCACCGCCAGCGAGGCATCCGAGACGTGCCCGAACACCGTGTAGTCCGGCCGCAGCACCGAATCGCCGAGGAGCAGGAAGAACTGTGAGCCGTTGGTGTCGGCGCGTCCGCTGTCGGAGAGCGCGACGGTACCCCGCGGGTACACGACGCTGGTCGTGTCGGCCATGCTCGTGACCGGATACTCGTCCGCGTAGGTGTAACCGGGATTGCCCAGACCCGTTCCGGTGGGGTCACCGCACTGGTACAGCTGCGCACCCACGTTCATCGAGAGCCGGTGGCACGACGTGTCCGAGAAGAACCCCTGACGGGCCAGGCTGAGGAAGCTGTTGACCGTGCACGGTGCCATCGCCCGGTCGAGGACCAGCGTCACCGGTCCGATGGTGGTGTCGAGGGTGACCTCGACGGTGCCGGTGGCCGTCGCGGACGACGACGGCGTGGCCACGTTGCCGACGCCCCCTCCGATGGAGGGGTACGAGCACGTGGTGGTGGCGGCGGTGGGTTCGGGCACGGGAGGCAGGGTCGGATACTGCGCGACGTACTCCGCCGACGCCTGCCACGAGTCACGGGGGGAGGTGGTGGCAGCGGAAGTGGTGTTCGACGTGGAGGTCGGGGTGTCTCCGCCGGCGCAACCCGCCGTGAGGAGCACGCTTCCCACCAGGGCACCGATAGAGACGGCGACGCGGGTTCGGGACGCAGTCGCCGGATTGGAATACATCACAATTCAGACATGCTAGTGCTTTCGATCACGATTACATAGGTGTTCGGTTACGGAGCGGTAAACAACGAGGGTTGTCATTGTGCTCTGGAACGAAACGGGCGTCCCCGCAGCCGGTCGCGGGGACGCCCGGTGCCCTCGTCAGGACGTGACCGTCACCGATTCGATCCGGACGGGACGGTTCGGCGCGCCGCCGCCGGCGGACATCGAACCGTCGTCTCCCGCCGCCGCGACTTCCTCGACGACGGCCAGACCTGCCTCGTCGACCGTGCCGAACACCGTGTAGGCGGGCGGCAACTGCGAGTCCTCGTACACGAGGAAGAACTGGCTGCCGTTGCTGCCCGGCCGGCCGGTGTTCGCCATCGCCACCGTGCCCCGCGGGTACACGACGGACTGCCGCAACTGCGGATCACCCGGGGCGTAGGCGGTCTCCGGGTACTCGGTGTCGAATCCGTATCCCGGGCCGCCCGTGCCGGTGCCGGTCGGGTCACCGCACTGGAGGACCTGCAGGCCCGGTGACGTCACCAGTCGATGGCAGGGGGTGTCGTCGAAGTAGCCCTGCTCGGCGAGCGAGACGAAGCTGTTGACCGCGCACGGCGCGGCGGCCCGGTCGAGCAGCAACCCGATCTCACCGGCATCGGTGCTCATCGACACCTCGGCGATCCCGGCAGCGGGAACGTCGCTGCCGTCCGGCGGCGTCACCTCACGCGCGGACGCTCCGCCGGGCGTGTAGGTGCACGACACGGGATCACCGTCGGCGGGGCGGTCGGGCAGGACGCCCGACGACGTCCGGGTGGTCGTCGCATCGGTAGTCGAGTCCTGGACCGCCCGGACATCATCCGTGTCGGACGAACAACCCGTCAGGAGCAGCGCGAGCCCCAGGGCCGCCGCGGCGGCGGCACGCATTCGTGTTCGCGTCATCAATCCATCCTCACGCTGGTCAGAGTCGTCTCCGAGTTCGGGGTGCCGTCGCTCCCGCCGCCGTCGACACCGTTCGCGGCGATGGCGTCGAGGGTCGAGAGGCCGGTCTCGTCGACGGTGCCGAAGACGGTGTACTGCGGGGGCAGTACCGAATCGCCGTACACGAGGAAGAACTGGCTGCCGTTGGTGCCGGGCCCGGCGTTCGCCATGGCCAGCGTTCCCCGCGGGTACGTCATGGGCTCCTGCGAGGCGGGATCGTCCGCCGCGAACTGATCGGTGGGGAACTCGTTCGCGAACTGGTACCCCGGACCGCCCGACCCGGTGCCCGTCGGATCACCGCACTGCAGAACCTGCAACGTCGGTGCGGTCGTGAGGCGGTGGCAGACGGTGCCGTCGAAGTAGCCCTGTGATGCCAGCGACAGGAAGCTGTTGACGGTGCACGGCGACTCCGCGTTGTGCAGGATCAACCCGATGTTGCCCTGCGAGGTCTCCACGCTGACGCTGATGTCGGTGTTGTTCTCGCCCGAGGTCAGGATGCCCTCGGTGCGCGGCGGATCGACCGGCCTCGACGGCTCCCGCCCGTCGGCGGGATAGGAGCAGTCGACCGACTCCGGAAGCGGTTCGGCGCGGCCCGCAGGCAGTGCGGGATAGCCGGTGTCCTCCGTGCCGCCGGCCGCATTCGCATCGGATGCGGGTTCGTCGGAACCGCCGAGCGTGACCGCAGCGACCACCGCACCCACGACGACGATCACGCCGAGCGCCGACAGGCCGAGAGTCAGGAGACGTCGTTTGCGTTCGCGTGCGGCGCGTCGCTCGAGCTGCCGCTCGAGTTTGCGTTTCGCGGCCTGGCGCCGCTGTGCGTTGCTCGGCACTGCAGTAATCCTCCCGTGAACCGATCGTGATGGGTGCCCGTATCGAGGCCGAGTCGAGTCTGCCACCCCGAACCTGAGAGTGGCCCGACCGGGCGCTGCGCATAGGGTGTAGGGGACCGCGAATGCCCACACCGTAGGAGCGATGCCCGTGCTCGTCACCGGATTCCCCGCGGGGATGTTCCAGACCAACTGCTACATCCTGGCGCAGGACAACGCGAAGGACTGCGTCGTCGTCGACCCCGGCCAGGACGCTGCGGAACCACTCGTGGAGTTCCTGGTCGGGTCGGACCTGACTCCCCGGGCGGTGCTGCTCACCCACGGTCATCTCGACCACGTGTGGTCCGCGCAGACGGTCGCCGACCGGTTCGACATCCCCACGTACATCCATCCCGACGATCGGCACATGCTCTCCGATCCGGGCGTCGGTCTCGGCTCGAGTCTGGCGCCGCTGTTGGAAGGCACCGTGTTCACCGAACCGCACGAGGTCGTCGAACTGGCCGACGGTGACGAGATCGAGCATGCGGGCATCGAGTTCACGGTCGACCACACTCCGGGGCACACGCGCGGTTCGGTGGTGCTGCGCACCCGCGCCACCACGCCGGACGGCGCCGACATCGGTGTCGCCCTCACCGGCGACACCCTGTTCCAGGGGTCGATCGGCCGCAGCGATCTGCCCGGAGGGGATCACGAACAACTCCTCGCCTCGATCGCGGCCAAACTGCTCGTACTCGACGACAACACGGCGATCCTGCCCGGGCACGGCGGATCCAGCACGATCGGCGCGGAGCGCGCGTCCAATCCCTTCCTGACCGGTCTCACCGGAATCCGCTGACCGGACCTCGACCTCCCCGACCGACCGACAGACGAGAGAAAGCAACCACAGTGAGCAAGCCCTCCACGTTCTCGGCGCCCAAGGGTGTGCCCGATTACGTCCCCCCGCAGTCCGCCGAGTTCGTGGCGGTCCGTGACGGCCTCACCCGGGCGGCACGGCTCGCGGGGTACGGGCACATCGAACTGCCGATCTTCGAGGACACCGGGCTGTTCGCCCGCGGAGTCGGAGAGTCCACCGACGTCGTCACGAAGGAGATGTACACCTTCGCGGACCGCGGTGACCGGTCGGTGACGTTGCGTCCGGAAGGCACCGCCGGGGTGATGCGCGCCGTTATCGAGCACGGACTCGATCGCGGGGCATTGCCCGTCAAACTCTCGTACTCGGGACCGTTCTTCCGGTACGAGCGCCCGCAGGCGGGCCGTTACCGGCAGCTGCAGCAGGTGGGCGTCGAAGCGATCGGTATCGACGACCCGGCCCTCGACGCCGAGGTCATCGCGATCGCCGACGCCGGATTCCGGGGGCTCGGTCTCGACGGATTCCGCCTCGAGATCACCTCACTCGGCGACGACACCTGCCGACCGCAGTACCGGGAGTTGCTGCAGGAGTTCCTGTTCGGTCTGCCGCTCGACGAGGAAACCCGTCGTCGCGCCGAGATCAACCCGCTTCGGGTGCTCGACGACAAGCGACCGCAGGTGCGCGAGATGACTGCGGATGCACCCCTGATGCTCGATCACCTGTCCGATACGGCGAAAGCACACTTCGACGAGGTACTGCGGCATCTCGACGCGCTCGCGGTGCCGTACGTCGTCAACCCGCGGATGGTGCGCGGCCTGGACTACTACACCAAGACCACCTTCGAGTTCGTGCACGACGGACTCGGCGCCCAGTCCGGCATCGGTGGCGGCGGCCGGTACGACGGACTCATGGAGCAGCTCGGTGGGCAGCCGCTGTCCGGTATCGGATTCGGGCTCGGCGTGGATCGCACGATCCTTGCGCTCGCGGCGGAGGGGAAATCCGCAGCCACCCCGGCCCGCTGCGAGGTGTACGGCGTGCCGATGGGGGACGAGGCCAAGGCCGCGCTCGTTCCGATCGCGCACGCGTTGCGTGGCGCCGGGATCCGTGTCGATCTCGCCTACGGCGGACGCGGGCTCAAGGGCGCGATGAAGGCCGCCGACAAGTCCGGCGCGGCCGTTGCTCTGGTACTCGGCGACCGCGAACTCGAGGCCGGTGAGATCGTACTGAAGGACCTGCGCGACGGAGATCAGCACACCGTTCCGCTCGGGGACGTCGTCGCACGCGTGGGTGAGGTCCTTGTCGGACGCTGACGGCCACGGCACCGGTTCGGTGCCGCTGGACCTCATCCCCGCCGCGCTGCTGCTTCCGCGCGTGCGACGTGTCGCGCTCGTCGCGCTGTCCGCCGCGCTGATCATCGGGTTGCTGGTGTGGTTGGTCGCACCCTGGTGGGTTGCGCTGATCGTCGGTGCGGTTCTCGGGCTACCACCGGTCCTCGGTGCGTTCGCCTCCACACGACGCCACCTGCGGTTGCAGGGTACGACGCTCATCGCGTCGGGGACGGCAGGAAAACGCACCGTCGAACTGAGACACCTCGCCGGTGTCGAGTTGCTCGTGCGGGTCGGCCGGGTGTCGCAGGTGGTGCTCCGTGTCAACGACGGCACCCACGGACTCGTGTCGGTTCCGCTCGCGCTGTACACCGACGGTGGTGGACGTGAACTCGACGTTCTCGCGCTGCGCAGCCTCGCCGATGCACTCGCGTCGAGCGAGCTGGCGCCGGCGGCGGCTATCGCGTCGGTCCTCGTCGAGCAGTTGCGCGCGGAGGCACGAGGCGCGGGTCTCCCGGACCGGCCTCTCCATCGTGCGATCACCCTGGCCCGTGATGCCGGTCGTACACCGCAGACCACACTGACGGACCAGGAGGTCGCGTCCCTCGTCGACTGAAGACCGAACGAGTACGCGACCTCCGGTGCGGTTACCGCCCGATCGGGACGGAGCGCGGATCACCAGTCGTCGGTGGCTCCGATCACCGCGGGCGTCACGAGCGGAAGATCACCGACGATCTCGTTCCGGTTTCCGGGCGTGACCAGGAAGTCCGGTACCCCGCGCCGTTCGGGGTCGTCGGTGCGGGCGGCGGACGCCAGAGGACCGGCACCGACCATCGGGGTCCGTGAACCTGCGGCGACCGTCCCTGCGGCGGTCGTGCCTGCGGTGGGGGCGATGGGTACGGCTGCAGCTCCGGGGACACCTCCGGGACCAGGAGTCGATCCACCCGACACCGAAGGGTATCCGGCTGCCGTACCGGCGAATCCGCCTGCGGTGAGTGTGCCGGCCCCGGCGGGGAGGACGGAGGTGGCGACGGTCGGGGCGGCGCCGTGGGCACCCGGCTGAGTCGCGGCGGGCATCGCGGAGGTGCCGCCGGTCCCGGCGAACGCGTCTTTGAGACCACCGGCGACATCGGTGACCGAGCCGGCCAGCGATGCGGGGTCGATCGGCGTCGACGTCACTGCCGGTGCGGGAACGGGAATCGGTGACGACAGGGCGTTCATGGCGACGGTGTGACCGCTGAGCTCACCGCGCGTGCGCGCGACGACCGCAAGTGCGGAACCGAGATGCTCGACGGCGGAAGCCAATATGGCTGCCTGGCCGGGCGGTGTCAGCGCGACCGGTGCCGATGCGATCGCCGACGCGACGAACGACTGCGCGATCCCGGTCAGTTCGATGTTCCCGCGCTCGACGGTGGCGGTGGCGGCACGGGTGACGGCACCGATGAGGTCGCCGCGTTCACTCAGCTCGACCGCGGCGACCTGTGCTCGTCGGACATGGTCGGCGCTGGACTCCGCAGCCTCGCTCTGCCACGAATCGGGGAGCGCGTCGAGCGCGGTGCGACCGAGCGATGCGGCGCCGTCGACGAGTCGGGAGCCCTGCTGAAGGATCGCGGCGGGATCGAGTGCCTCGCAGATTCCGGTGCCGAACATGTCGCCGAGTTCGGCGATGGGCCGTACCAGTTCGTCGATCTCCGGCAACACCGGGACGGGGATCGACCGGAGAAGTTCGTCGATCATTCCCGGATCCGGTGCCGCGGGCAGACCCACGGTCGGTAGCGTCGGAGCGGGCGGGAGTGGCATGTCGAGCACGGGTCCCACCGGTGACGCCTGTAGGGCGTCGAGAACGGTCGGTGCGGTCACCGTGCAGGTGGACGGGTCGGCGGTCACGGAAGTGCACCTCCGGCCCGGCCGATGTCGGTGGCGTTGTCGGCGACGGTCAGCTCGTAGGCGGCGGCCGCCTCGTGCGACGCCACTCCGTTCGATGCGTAGGCCAGCGACAGCTGGCCCATCGCGCGGGTGTGCTCACTCTGCGCAGCGATGAACGACGCGAGGAAATCCGCGCCGATCAGGCCCATTGCGGGCGACAGGGACGTGACGTTCGCCTGGAGATCGAACGCACCGGCCTGTGCGACGTGCTGCGCGGCCTGCAGATTGGTCGTGCCGTACAGACGGACACCGTCGGGAATCACCCGGATTCCGGTACCGGGAATGAAACCGCTCATCGAACCCCCCTCGAGATCAGTGAGCAGCACTCTAACTCGAGGGCGGCGCGCGTGCGACATCGCCGCAGTGCGGACAGCACGGACATTTCGACCGCGGACTTCTCTCGAACACCGATTCGATCAAGCCTTGACATCGATTCGTATACGTGTTCGACTCGAGGCATGCGATGGGCCGACCAGGGTCTGGATGCCGACGACGGCGCGCTGCCCGGATTGGGGCGCGCCGCACTCGTACGTCGGGTGCAGGCACCGGATTTCGAGGGCATCACCTTCCACGAAGTGCTCTGCAGAAGCGCGCTGAACAGGACACCGGAGGGGTCGCGGCTCCCGTTTCGATACACGGTCAACACATTCCGGGGATGCAGCCATGCGTGCAGGTACTGCTTCGCTCGCCCCACACACGAGTACCTCGACCTCGATGCGGGCCACGATTTCGATACCCAACTCGTCGTCAAGACGAATGTTGCGGCCGTCCTCCGGCGTGAACTCGGACGTCGCTCGTGGACGCGCGAGCACGTCGCGCTCGGCACCAACACCGACCCGTACCAGCGCGCGGAGGGCCGCTACCGCCTCATGCCCGGCGTAATCCGGGCGCTCGCCGAATCGCGCACACCGTTCTCCATCCTCACCAAGGGCACGCTGTTGCGCCGCGATCTACCTGTGCTCGCACTGGCGTCGCGCAGCATCGACGTCGGTGTCGCGGTGTCCCTTCCGATCGGCGATCACGAGTTGCAGCAGCAGATCGAACCCGGAACGCCGTCGCCTCGTGCGCGCCTCGACCTGATCCGTGCGGTGCGGGACGCCGGGATGAGCTGTCACGTCATGGTGGCGCCGGTGATGCCGTATCTGACCGACGGGACGCGACACCTCGACGGGTTGTTCGCGGATCTGGCGTCGGCCGGAGCGACGGGTGCGACGGTGATCCCGCTGCATCTGCGCGGTTCGACACGCGGATGGTTCCTGTCGTGGCTTGCCGCGGAACACCCGGCGTTGATGCGTCGCTACCGGCGACTGTACGGCCGGGGCGCGTACGTGCCGCCCGCATACTCGCGATGGCTCGAGGCGCGTGTCGCGCCCATGCTCGACCGTCACGGACTGCGGACGCGCGCGGTCGAGCATCGGGCGCCGCGGGTTCCGGCGGCGCCGGACGTCGACGTGGAACCCATGTTGTTCTGACTGGGCGCGAGCCCCTATGACGGCTACGACAATTCGTAGTAATCGGATGGGTGCGGGCATACGATCGGCTCGTGACCGCCACGCGCCCTGCACGACGTCCGAAGAGTTGGCACCAGCGGGCCGGAATGCCCGTCCGGATCTGGTTGGTGCTGCTCGTTCTCGCCGGACTCACCCATCCGGTTCTCCCTGAATCACGCTGGCTGCTGGTGCACCTGTTCACACTCGGGGCCGTCACCAACTCGATCGTGGTGTGGTCGCAGACCCTCGCCGAGCGCTTCCTCGGGTACCACCTCCCCGATACGGAACGCACCGCCCAACTCGTTCGCATCTACATCCTCAACGTCGGTATCGTCGCGACCGTCGTCGGTGTGGTCGGTGGGTGGTTCCCCGTCACACTCGTCGGGGCCGTTCTCGTCGGGGCGATGGTCGCGTGGCATGCGATCGCGTTGCTGCTGCTGATCGTGCAGGCCCGCCGCGCTCGCCGCGAAGCAGGGGAGGAGGGGGCCGAACACGTTCGGAGCGTGTGGTTCCTCGTCGCGTCGTCGGCGATGCTGCCGGTCGGGGCGGGTTTCGGAGCGGCCCTGGCCTACGGCCAGACAACCACTGTCGAAGCCGGATTCCTGCTCGCACACCAGGCGATGAACCTCCTCGGTTTCCTCGGACTCGCCGCGGCGGGCGTGCTGACCGTCATGTATCCGCGGCTGATCGGGATGGAGAATCCCGGCGGTCGACGACGCCCCGCTGCCCTCGCGATCCTGCTGGTCGGTATCGGCGTGCTCACGACCGCGGCGTTGACTGCGCATCCGCTCGTCGCGTCCGTCGGTTGCGGTATCTATCTCGTCGGCTGGCTCGTCGTTGCGGGGCCCATGCTCCGCGGTGCCCTGTCGCATCCGCCGAACGGGTACGCGCCCGCCTCGATCACTGCGGCGCTGCTGTGGCTGCTCGGTTCCCTCCTGAGCCTGACCATCGTGCTCGCGACCGGCCCGATGGACCCCGATCGGGCCACCCTCATGACCGTCCCGTTCCTCGCCGGGTTCGCGGCGCAACTGTTGTTCGGAGTCATGAGCCACCTGTTGCCCACGATGATGGGGGGCGGTGCACGGGTCGTCGGTGCGGGCGTCGACAAGATGAACCGCTGGTGGTTGTGGCGTGTCGTCGTCATCAACGTCGGACTGCTGCTGTTCCTGCTGCCCCTCGAGAGCTGGATGCGGGTGGGTGTGTCGGTGCTGGTGATGATCGCGTTCGTCATGTTCCTTCCCATCATGGTGCTCAGTGCCAAGGCATCCGTCGCGGGGCGGAAGGCGGTCATGTCCGGGCAGGCTCCGCCCGCGTTCGTCCCGACCACACATCGGCGCGGTCTGCAGGCAACCGCTGCCGTCGCGTGTCTCGCGCTCGTCGTCGGGGTCACCTCCGGTCTCGGCGGTGGAACGGGCACCGGCGGACAGGATGCGTCGGCGGGCGTGACACCGACGGGCGAGACCACCGAGGTGCACGTCGACGCGGTCGATATGCGGTTCACACCCGGCACCGTCACGGTGCCCGCGGGCAATCGACTCGTCCTCACCGTCACCAACACCGACGAACAGGTCCACGATCTCGTCCTCGCGACCGGCCAGGACAGTGGACGGCTCGCCCCCGGCGAATCGGCGACCCTCGACGTCGGGGTCGTCGGCGCCGACATCGAAGGGTGGTGTTCGATCGTCGGGCACCGCCAGCAGGGCATGGTGCTGAGCATCGTCGTCGAGGGCGGCGGCGACACCTCGACCGGACACGACCACGGATCCTCCGGCACGGCGCCGGCCGTGGATCTCGGGGCGGCACCCGCCGACGACTTCGTCGCGCGCGACCCGGTGCTCGCACCCGCGCCCGGTGGAACGACGCACCGCTACACCTTCGAGGTCACCGAGGTCGAAGGCGAGTATGCGGTCGGAGTGCCGCAGACCATGTGGACGTACAACGGACAACCCATGGGACCGACGCTGCGTGGGCATCTCGGCGACGTCTTCGAGATCACCCTCGTCAACAACGGCACGATGGGGCATTCCATCGACTTCCATGCGGGCATGGTCGGTCCCGATGAACCGATGCGCACCATCAACCCGGGTGAGGAACTGGTGTACCGGTTCCGGGCCGAACACACCGGCATCTGGATGTACCACTGCGCCACCGCGCCGATGGCCGTGCACGTCGCTGCCGGCATGTTCGGTGCCGTCGTCATCGACCCCCCGGACCTTGCGCCGGTATCCGCCGAGTATCTGCTGGTGCAGTCCGACGTGTACCTCGGCGACGGCACCGTCGATGCGGACAAGGTCGCCGCAGGGACACCGGACCTGGTGGTGTTCAACGGCTTCGCGAACCAATACATGCATCGCCCGATGCACGCCTCGGTGGGTGACCGGATCCGGATCTGGTTGCTGGCCGCCGGTCCCAACGAGAACGTGAGCTTCCACGTCGTGGGCAGCCAATTCGACACCGTATACAAGGAAGGCGCCTACCTGTTGCGCCCGGACAACGCGCTCGGCGGTGCGTCGCAGACGGTGGATCTGTCGGTGTCCCAGGGTGGATTCGTCGAACTGCAGTTCCTCGAACCCGGCACCTACACCTTCCTCAACCACCGGATGTTCGACGGTGATCGCGGAGCGATGGGTCACATCGTCGTCGAGTGACGGGCCGGGCCGGGTCGGGTCGGGTCGGGGCGGTGCCCCGTTGTGAGCGAACGGATCCCTCGATCGATTCAATCGATCGGGTGTACCACTCGCTCGGCGGTGGGGGTGGGTGACGCGGCCGTGTGGGGCGCTTCGGAATCCGGGACCAATTCCCGGAGGGTCTCACGCCACGCATCGATGCGGTCGGGAAAGCACCGCGACAGGACGTCGACCATGGCGGACGGGGCCGTCGAGGCGCCGGGGGAGGCACCGAGGAGACCGGCGATCGTTCCGTCCGCGCCGGTGACCACTTCGGTTCCGAAGCGGAGCACGCCGAAGCCACGCCTGTCGGGGGTGATCAGCTGGGCGCGCACCCCGGCGCCGACGAGTCGCCACGACTCCGCCGAGGCGCCCGGGACGAACCGCTGCAACCGCCGGAACTTGCGGCGACGCGACATCGCCAGCTGGCCGAGCAGATATCGCAACAGCGACAGGTTGCGCAGTCCCGCACTCGCCGACACCACGAGATTGTGGAGCCTGACCGTCGCGAACAGGTCCCGGTACCGCCCCGCTTTCAACAACCGCGTGTCGAAGGTGGCGAACGGACCGAACAGCAGCGAGGACTCACCGTCGATCTCTCTCCGGTCGAGGTGCGGCACAGACATCGGAGGTGCCCCGATGTCGGCCTGTCCATATACTTTTGCGTTGTGACGTGCGACGATCGCGGGGTCATCGGTGCGGAAGAACTGCGCACCGATCGGGAAGACTCCGTATCCACGGATCTCGGGGATCCGAGCCTTCTGCAACAGTGTCAACGCGTGGCCACCTGCGCCGACGAAGACGAAGCGCGTCGTGAGCTCGAACCGCGCTCGCGTGGCGCGGTCGCGCCCGGTCACGGCCCACAGCCCGTCGTCGCGTCGTTGCAGACCCGTGACCTCGTGCCGCAACCGTACGTCGGCACCGCGGGCGGTGAGGTCGTCGATGAGACCGCGGGTGATGGCGCCGAAGTCCACGTCCGTTCCTCCCCGATGTCGTGACGCCGCGACAGGGCCGACGTCGGTGCGATCCTCGATGAGCAGTGGTGCCCACTGTCGGATCACGTCGGTGTCCTCGGTGTACTCCATGTCGGCGAACCGCGGGGTGGAGGTGAGAGTCGCGACACGTCGCCGCAGGTAGTCGACGCCGGCGGTGCCGAACACCAGATCGAGGTGGGGTACCGGGGTGATCGCCGTCGTGGGCAGGATGCCGTCGGCCGTGAGCCGTGACCAGAACCGGCGGCTCGCTGCGAACCGGCGTGCGATGTCGTCGGCGGTCGACGCGTCATCGGGGTCCGGCATGTAGTTCAGCTCGGCGTAACCGGAGTGCCCGGTCCCGGCGTTGTTCCACGGGGCGGAACTCTCCGCGCCCACAGCATCGAGTCGCTCCAGAAGAACGATCGATGCGTTGGGTTCGACGCGGGTGAGCAGCGCGCCGAGGGTGGCGGACATGATTCCGCCACCGATGAGGACGGCATCGTGGACGGCGTCGGAACCGGTCCGCGAGGATTCGCGGAAGTTCTTGTCGCTCATGGTGTTCCTTTCCGGGTTCATGGTGTCGCCCAGTCTTGCCGCTGTTGGAACGTTCTGTCCAATGAGGTATCGACAGGAATACGATCCGAATATGGATGAATATGCGGGATCGAGAACGGCGGATGTCGTTCCGCTGCTGGCGGCGTTCGACGCCGCCGCGACCGAGGGGCACATCACGAGGGCCGCGCAGATCCTCGACGTACCGCAGTCGTCGCTGAGCCGGCGGATCAAGACACTCGAGAAGATCCTCGGCGTCGCGTTGTTCCAACCGCTGGGACGCAGGGTCGAACTGACGGCGTCCGGGCGGGATCTCCACCGCCGCACCCACGCGCTCGTGCGTGCGTTGGACGATGCCATCGGCGTCGTACAGGGGAATGCGGACCCCGAACACGGATCGGTGCGCTTCGGATTCCCACTCACCCTCGGGGCGGTGAGTGTGCCGCGACTGCTCGCCGAATTCCACGCCGAGGCCCCCGGGATCCGATTCGAACTCGTTCAGGAGCACAGTCGCTCGTTGGCACAGATGGTCCGCGACGGTCGACTCGATCTGGCGATCGCCGTTCCGCCACCGGACGATCTACCGACGGTCGAGTTGGGGCGTCAGCGCATCCATCTGTACGCCGCACCGACCCACCCGCTCGCCGGACGGGGACACGTCGAGCTCGCGGAACTGCGGGATGCGGTCTTCATTGCGAACCCGCCCACCTACGATCTGCGCCGGATGCTCGAACAGTGGTGTGCCGAATCGGGATTCATCCCGAACATTGCATTCGAGATCGGGGACTTCGACACGGTGCGCGCGCTCGTCGCACAGGGGTTGGGTGTGGCGCTGCTCCCGGCGGCGGAGTCGGACGGGGATCCGGTGACGGTGGCGATCGGAACGGGTCGCGAGCGTTCGGTGGGCCTCGTCGTCGGGCGTCATCGCCCCACCCCGGCGGTGGCGCGTTTCCGTGAGCACGTGGTGACGCGCGCTACGGTGTACGTCCCGCAGTCCGTGCCCGACGCGAGCGGTCGTCGTGGCGCGCAGTCCGGTGAACACCTGAACGGCCGCCGGCCACGCGCGGGTGGGTGATCCGGTGGAGGCCCGCCCGGTCTCGGGGCGCCGCCGACGAGGTGCTGTTGCAGGCGTGCGCGGGGACGTGTCGTCCGGTGTCGGCGACTTGCTGACTCGGCACGCGGCGTTCGGAGACAATACGACGCATGGATGTGCGCACCGTCGGATCGGACCACCTCACCCGCGACCTGCTGGCCGACTTCTACGACACGGTACTGGCCCCGTCGTTCCCCCGAACGGAGCTCGTATCGCGCGAGGATCTGCTCGCCGCCCTCGATGCGGACGGCACGGCGGTGACCGTCGCCGTCGACGAGGCCGACGATGTCGTGGGTGGGGCCGTGGGCCAGTGGTTCCCGGAGTGCCGCGTGATGCTCACCGAGTATCTGGCCGCCCGTCCGGGCCGTCGAGGAAAAGGCGTGGGCCGTACCGTGTTACGGGCGGTGCTGGCGGACTGGATCCAGCGTTTCGATCCGCTGTTGGTGCTCGGTGAGGTCGAGGATCCCGAGCACCACGGCGACACCGGATACGGCGATCCGGTGCGAAGACTGCGGTTCTACCGTGGTGAGGGCGCGGAGATCGTCGCCGCACCCTACTTCCAGCCTGCCCTGCACGGCGCGGGCACGCGGGTTCCGCATCTGTTGCTGATGGCGTTCGCGGTCTCGGGGGAGTGCCGCACGGGCACCGGGATCGCCGCTGCGCCGGTGCGGTGTTTCGTCGAACACAACCTCACGGCGTGCGAGGGCTCCGTCGGCGACGACGAGCAGACCCGGGCACTGCTGGGTGCGCTCGCCGGGGAGACGGTCGCATTGTCTGCACCCGACATCCCGTGACGGAGTCGGTCGTCATCCGAGTAGTTCTCGAACCCACCGAGGCTCGGGGTTCGTACGGACGGTGTCACCGACGAACACGGTCGGCACCGTCTCGTTTCCCTCGTTGACGCTGCGCACCCGCGCGGCGGCGTCGGGATCGAGGCGGATGTTCACCCAGACCGCCCTGCCGGCGCGCGTACCGAGTGCCGCGCGCAGGCGCGTGCAGAACGCGCAGCCGGGTCGCCAGTAGACGATCGGCACACCGCGGGCGGCGGCGTCGCGTCGGGCCGATGTGTCGTCGACGTGGCGGGGGAAGAACAGGGGTGAACCGACCCAGGCGAGAACGAGCAGCACGACAGCGACGAGAGTGGGTGCCGGTGCGAACGATCCGGTGACCAGAACCAGCACGGCAACCCCGAGGATCGCCGTCGACGGCAGCCAGGATCTCCACACGCCGCCTACTGTAGGGGACTGTTCCGCGGTGTGCATGCCGCGTCGCGCTAGCGTGGACGATCATGACGGTCACCGAGAGTTCACCCCGAGTACACCCGCGGTTGTCGCCGCCGATGATCCGATCGGCGTTGTCGACGTCGATGGTCCTGGCGGTCCTCGCGCTCGCCGCGTTGCCGGTCCGCGACGGGCTCTTCCGGGCGATCTCCGGGTTCTTCGCCGGATCGGCGCTCGGATCGTCGGCCGGGTTCGTCGCGGAGAACGGTCCGTACGTCCTGGTCGCGACTGTGGCCGTGCTGGTCGTGCGGCTGTGGGTCACCGATCGTCGGGCATTTCTGACGCTCGGTGTGGCAGGTGTCGGAGTGGTGACGGCCTATCTGTCCAGCGAACTGATCAAGCTCGTCATCACCGAGCCGCGGCCGTGTCGGGCGTTGGGCATCACCGGTGTACTCGACTGCCCCGAGGTAGGGGATTGGTCGTGGCCCTCGAACCATTCGGTCATCGCGGCGTCCTTCGCGACCGCCTGCGTGCTCGCGGTTCCCCGCATCATCTGGTTCGTCGCGCCGATCGCCGTGGTACTGGGGTTCTCCCGGGTCGCGGCCGGAGTCCACTACGTCCACGACGTGTTGTCGGGGCTGTCGTTGGGTGTGTTGACGGTGACGGTAGTGGTGGCGGTGGCTCTGCCTTGGCCGGCACGGTGGTCCCCGGTGTCACGGCTGCTCGTCGTCGACGAGCGACTCGATTGACGGCGATCCGGAGGAGGCGGCCACGGGTCGTCGGGAGGGTGCGGGTACCCGGCGTCTCGCGAGCATGTTCTCGCGCATTCGAGTGAAGGCCGCCCGCATGACGGCGACATCGTCCGGACCGAACGCGTCGAACATGTTCCGGCGGACCGCGTCGACGTGGCCGGGTCCGGCCTGTTCGAGGGTGGCGAGGCCGCTGTCGGTGAGTTCGGCCCAGGCTCCGCGCTTGTCGGACTCGCATTCGACACGCCGCACGCGTCCGGCGTTCTCCATGCGGGTGATCGCGCGGGTGATGCCGCTGCGGGTGGTGGTGCTCGCGTCGGCGAGGTCGCGCATCCGCATGCGGCGTTCGGGGGCTTCCGACAGGAGGACGAGGATCTCGTAGTCGGTGAACGAGATGCCCGAGTCGTGGACGAGCTGTTTGTCGAGTTCCTGGATCAGCATGCGCGTGGCGTCGAGGTATGCGCGCCACAGTCGTTGTTCGTCGGTGCTCAGCCAGTTCGTCGTGTCCATGAACCCAGTCTACGGCTAGTTGACTGATCAACTATATCGTGGCATATTGGTTGCGTAATCAACTATCTCGGTGGAGGGGGATGCGATGACCGCGCACACACAGACCGCCCACGCGCACGAGGAGGCCCGCGGTCGGCTGCGCGACCGGTACCTGCTCCCCGCGGACGCTCGGCCCGCTTCCACCGCGCGTGGTCTGCACCACGCCGCGCTCGTCAGCAGCGATGTCGAACGCACCGTGCGGTTCTATCAGGAGCTGCTGGGATTCCCGCTCGTCGAGCTGATCGAGAACCGCGACTACCCCGGGTCCACACACTTCTTCTTCGACATCGGGCACGGAAATCTGCTGGCCTTCTTCGACTTCCCGGGCCTCGACGTCGGCCCCTATCTCGAGGTGTTCGGCGGGCTCCACCACATCGCGATCAGCATGGACCCCGATCGGTGGGGGGAGATCCGCGACCGGCTCGACGCGGCCGGTGTCGAGGTCGCCGAACACAGCGAGGTGTCGCTGTACTTTCCCGGACCCGACGGTGAGCGACTCGAACTGATCGCCGATCCTCTCGGCGAGATGTACGGATCGCAGATTCTTCCCGCCGACCACTGACGCACACTGGTGAGGGACAGCCCGCTCGACACCGGAAGGTACGACCCACCATGAGCAACGCCGACCCGGAACCGCACGAGATCGTCTGTCACGTGGACACCGTCTGCACCACCGATGCGCGCCGACCCCGTGTCGAGATCATCACCTCCCGGGAGGTGCCGCTCGGAGGGCCGCGGGCGATGCCCGTACGCCGCACGCTGCCGCAACGGCAACGCTCCCTCATCGGCGCATGGTGTTTCGCGGACCACTACGGGCCCGACGACGTGTCGACCACGGGAGGCATGGACGTGGCACCGCACCCGCACACCGGCTTGCAGACGGTGAGTTGGTTGTTCACGGGAGAGATCGAGCACCGCGACAGCCTCGGCATGCACGCCGTCGTGCGCCCCGGCGAGGTCAATCTCATGACCGCCGGACACGGCATCTGTCACTCGGAGGTCTCGACGCCGGCGACGACGATCCTCCACGGAGTCCAACTGTGGGTTGCGCTACCCGAATCCGCACGCGACACGGCGCGCAACTTCGAACACCACATACCGGACGAGACGCCGCTCGGCGGTGGCCGTGCGCGCGTCTTCCTCGGATCCCTCGCGGGCGTCACCTCGCCGGTGCGCACCTTCACCCCGCTGCTCGGTGCCGAACTCGTACTCGACGCGGGTGCGGAGGTCACACTCGACGTCGATCGTGGGTTCGAGCACGGACTGCTCGTCGACACCGGCACGATCAGGCTTTCCGGCACCGACGTGCACCGCGCCGAGATCGGCTACGTCGGCACCGGCGTTCCCGCGCTGACACTGGTCAATCCCGGCGATGCGCCGGCCCGGGCGGTGCTCCTCGGCGGCACGCCGTTCGGCGAGGAGATCGTGATGTGGTGGAACTTCGTCGGACGCAGCCACGACGACATCGCGACCTATCGCGAGGCCTGGCAGAACCGATCCGACCGGTTCGGTCGTGTCGACGGGTATGTCGGGACGGTCGACCGACTCCCCGCGCCGATGCTGCCGCACGCCCACGTCCGACCGCGCCGCAACCCACCCACCGCCGATCCCCACTGCTGAACGGACAGGAATCCATGAGCACGACACTGCAGACCCCGCACCTCGACGTCCGCCGCGCCGACGATCGCTTCGCGACCAGGATCGACTGGCTCGATTCCAAGCACTCCTTCTCGTTCGGCCACCATTACGATCCCGACAACACCCATCACGGTGTGCTGATGGTGAGCAACGACGACATCGTCACCCCCGGTGCAGGATTCGACACGCATCCTCATCAGGACATGGAGATCGTGACGTGGGTGCTGCAGGGCTCACTCGTCCACCAGGACTCCGAAGGTCATTCCGGGGTGGTCTACCCGGGCCTCGCGCAACGGATGAGTGCGGGTACCGGGATCCTCCACTCCGAGAGGAACGACTCGTGGCGGTACGCCGGGGCGACCGGTGAACACGTCGCGGAACACGACAACCCGGTGCGATTCATCCAGATGTGGGTCCTGCCCGACGAAGCCGGGATCACACCCGGCTACGAGCAACTCGAGATCGACCACGAATTGTTGTCCGGGGGGCTCGTCCCGGTCGCGTCCGGAATGAAGGAACACGCCGACCACGCGGCCATCCGCATCAACAACAAGTACGCATCCATGCACGTCGCGCGACTCCGGCCGGCACGGCCCGTGACGCTACCCGACGCGCCGTTCCTGCACGTCTTCGTCGCTCGCGGCGAGGCCGTCCTCGAGGGGGCGGGCGCCCTCGCCGAGGGCGATGCCGTACGTATCGGCGGGGGAGGCGGCCAGCGGATGGTCTCGGAGACCGGCGCCGAGGTGATCGTGTGGGAGATGCACGCGACCGTCGGACAGGGGTGAGTGAGAATCCGGGCGACCGAGTGCCCGGCTCAACCTGCCACGTGGCGGTGTGGGGCCGGCGCCACCGGGCGGTGGCCGGCGACCTTGCCGGCGCGCCACTGCAGAACCGCCACCGTGAGCAGCGCGATGAGCATCAGCGCGAGCAGCATCAACACGTTGACCGTCATACCGGCACCTCGTTCGTCGAATCGGGTGTGAACAGGTGAGCACGGGCGTCGACGGCGTTCATGCACCGGATGCCTGCGTCGTGGACGACCTGCATCACCTCGGCTTCGGTTGCCGAGCACATCCCGTCGAGGACGTCCTCCGAGGCGATGGCGAACGCGATCCTGCCCGGGGTGAACCTGCGCGTGGTGGTCCATCCGCTCTGGACCGCCGTCGCGTGCACTGCGGTCCATTCGGAGATCTCGGTCGCGTCGGGATGTCCGACGAACAACAGTCGGCGGTCCGGTGACTTCATGAGTGCTCCCTGCCGCGCGGCCACCGCTGGGTGACCTGCTCCTGTGCGTTACTCGAATGTGATGCTTCACACACAGTTCTACGTCACGACGAACGAACATTCCACTCGGACGCGCGGCGTGTCGCCGTGAGGCTCATGCTCGAACGGCCCGCTGTTTCTGGGTGTGCAGCGCCACTGTCGGCCCGACGGGCACGGAACCCGGCGAGAACAATCGCCGGCCCCGCGATCGGCGACGGGGCACGGCGTGTCGCAGCGACGACGAGCATCCGGCCCGATACGAAGGGCTCACCCCGGGCTCGTCACGAACCCGGGGTGAGCGTCCGACGTCGATCCGAGGTCAGGACACCGCGTCCTCCGAAGGCAGCAGACGCGACAGCACATCCGTCAACGTGATCAGACCGATCACAGAACCGTTCGCGGTGACGGTCGCCAGATGGTTGCGCGTCTCCCGCATGGTGCTCAGGCCCTCGTACACGGGCGTCGTAGCGTCGAGGGAAAGGGTCGGACGCATCAGATCGGCGGCCGTAGCGCCGTCCTCGGCGTGCAGGCTGTCGCGGACGTGCACGACTCCCTCGACGTGGCCGTCGGTGCGTACCAGCAGCCGGAAATGCCCGGTGCGACGTGCCGTTTCCTGGATCACCGCGGGAGTGTCCTCCGGGCGGACACTGCTCGGGCGTGTCGTCGGGGTGACGATGTCGCCGACCGTGAGCGCTTCGAGTTCGAGCGCGCTCGTGAGGTGACCGTGGTAGCGCTCATCGAGGGTTCCCACCGTCGCAGAATGTTCCACGAGGTGGCGCAGCGCGTCGGGGTCCTGGCCGGATGCGACCTGATCGACCGCTTCCACGCCGACCTTGTGCAAGCACCAGTTGGCCAGATTGTTCAACTGGACGATCACCGGGCGCATCACCCACATGAACGCGCGCATGGGCAGGGCCAGCATCGTCGCGGACTTCTCGGGATGCGCGATGGCCCACGACTTCGGGGCCATCTCGCCGACCACCAGGTGCACGAACGTCACGATGACCAGAGCGAGGACGAATCCCGCTGCATCCGCCAGCCACAAGGGTGCGCCCCAGTGTTCGAAGACCGGGGTGAGCCAGTGGTGTACCGCGGGCTTCGTGATCGACCCGAGTGCCAGCGTGCAGACGGTGATGCCCAGTTGGGATCCGGCCAGCAGCACCGTCAGTTCCGATGCGCTGCGCACGGCGGCGCGTGCGGAACGGCTGTGCGTGGCGGCGTCCTCGAGGCGATGGCGCCGCGCGGAGATCAACGAGAATTCGACCGCGACGAAGAACGCACTCGCGGCGATCAGCAGGACCGTCGCAGCGAGTACGACCCAGGGATTACTCATGGGTGCTCACCTCGTCGGTGCGCAGCCGGACGAACAGCGCGGCGGGTACGTGCTTGTCGATCTCGCGCACGTCGGCGATCAACGTCCGTGACGGCGGGTGCACATCGTGGACGAGCTCGGCCGGGTCCGGTTCCAGAGGGATCTGCACGACGTCACCGACCTCCGGCAGCCCACCGAACTCGGCGATGACCAGACCGGCGAGGGTCTCGTAGTCGCCCTCGGGCAACTCGTGATCGAGGGTGCGCGACACCTCGTCGAGATGCACGTCGCCACGCATCAGCCATCCCTCCCCTTCGGGAACGATCACCTGGGCCTCCACCGGTGTGTCGTGCTCGTCCGCGATCTCGCCGACGAGTTCCTCCGCAAGGTCCTCGACGGTGACGACACCGGCGAAGCCGCCGTACTCGTCGATCACCAGGGCCATCTCGTCACCGGCTGCGTCGAGCGCCGACAACACCTGCGGCAACGGCAGTGTGATGGGGACGATCACGGCCGGACGGCACAGAGCTCCGGCCGTACCGGTCGACGTGTCGATGCCCAGCAGGTCGTGCAGGTGCACGACGCCGCGCACATCGTCCGACGACGTGCCCACGACGGGATACCGGGTGTGGCCGGTGCTCATCTTGGTCAGCACGCTCTCGACGGACTCGTCGACGTCGACGAGATCGACCCGGGCACGAGGGATCATGGCGTGCTCGGCGGTCCGGGTGGGGAAGTCGAGGATCCGGTCGAGCAGCGTCGACAGTTCGGTCGGCAACTCACCGGTGTCGCGGGACTCGGCGACGATGTGCTCGAGATCCCGAGGTGTGGCCGAGTGCTCCACATCGTGCACCGGTTCGATCCGCAGCATCCGCAGGAGCAGGTTCGATGCGGCGTCGAACAGTCGGATGAGCCAGCCGAAGAGCTTGAGATAGACGGTCGTCGACAAGGCCAGCCACCGGGCGACCGGTTCGGGCCGGGCGATGGCTAGGTTCTTCGGAACGAGTTCGCCGAAGACCATCTGGACGACCGTGGAGAACAGCACGGCCAGCACGGTGCCGACCGCGACACCGACGGCGGTGGGCACACCCACACCGCCGAAGAGTTCACCGAGGCCGCTGCCGATCAGTGGTTCCGCGACGTAGCCGACGAGCAGGCCGGTGACGGTGATGCCCAGCTGGGCGCCGGACAGCATGAACGAGGTGCGGCGGGTGACGGACAGTACACGGGCAGAGGGTTTGTCCCCGCTCTCGGCCCGCGCCCTCATCCGTGAGCGATCCACCGCCATGAACGCGAATTCCTGGGCGACGAAATAGCCGGTCAGTGCAGTGATCGCCAGGACCACGAACACTCCGAACGCGATACCGAGCGCGGTCAGCACGGGAACGTCCGAAGCTCGGAAGCAGCGTGGGTGACGGGGTCGTCACCCGGAGGCGGGGTCGGTCTTCGAGGTTTGCGCTTGGCGCGTCGCATGGCTCTCTCTGTGTGTTCGTGGACAGGACCTACACAGAATAAGACGTATGGCGCGATCGCGCGGTTCCCGGATGGCCGTGTACGGGGGAACCGATCACACCGGTGCGTCGGCGCTCCTTGCCGCTGTCGGTGCCGTGCCCTACGGTCGCCGCCATGACGCTGCGTGCGATCGACGCCACCGAAAGATCTGCGCGGCTGGCCGTGCGACACCGCCTCGCATCCGGGTCCCGCGCTGCCGATCCGGTGGACGCAGCAGCGTCCATGGTGTGCCTGCACGGCACGGACCCGGCATCGGTGTACCTGTCGGCGTGGGCGCGTGTCGACGATTTCGGCGTCCCCGACCTCGATGCCGCTCTCTACGAGGACAGGACCCTGGCGCGGCACTTGTCGATGCGTCGCACGCTGTTCGTGTTTCCTCGCGAGGTCCTGCCGTACGCGCAGGCCGGAGCGAGCAACCGCGTCGCCGCAGCCCAGCGCAGGGCCGTAGCGAAGGATGTCGAGCGGGCCGGCATCCACGTGGACGGCGCACGGTGGCTCGCGGAAGCGGGCGAGCGGGTTCTCGAGGCGCTCGCCGACGGGAGGGAGGCCACCTCCACCGAGCTGAAGACACAGATCCCGATGCTCGACGCCTCCATACGGTACGGGGAGGGCCGAGCGTGGGGCGGCAAGGTCGCATTCGCCCCGAGGGTTCTGACCGTGTTGTCGGCGTCTGGCAGGGTGCTGAGGGCCTCGAACAGGGCGGGGTGGCGGACGGCACGACCGACGTGGACGACCACGGAATCGTGGCTCGGCGCACCGATCGACCGGGTCTCCGAGAGTGACGGCACACGACGGCTCGTCGCGCTGTGGTTGCGGGCCTTCGGTCCCGGGACCGAAGCCGACGTCAAGTGGTGGCTGGGCACGACGGTGCGTGCCGTACGCACCGCGTTCGCCGAGCTCAGGGTCGTCGAGGTCGACCTGGGAGGGCAGATCGGGTATCTGTTGCCCGACGACGCGGACGCGGTCGGCGCCGTCGAACCGTGGGGAGCGCTGCTGCCCGCCCTCGACCCGACCACCATGGGCTGGTTCGATCGCGACTGGTACCTCGGCGAGTATCGTCCGCAGCTGTTCGACTCGACGGGCAATGCCGGCCCCACAGCGTGGTGGGACGGTCGGATCGTCGGTACCTGGTGGCAGGACGACGCCGGTGAGGTGATCCTGCATCTGCTCGAGGACATCGGGTCCGAAGGCGCAGCATTCCTGCGGGGCGAAGCGGAACGACTCGGCGCGTGGCTCGGGGGCGAGAAGGTACTGCCGAGATTCCCCACACCGCTGTCGAAGCAGTTGAAGGGATCGGCAGGTGCATGAGCGCGGATCCTGCAGTCGTCGGTGGCCCCGATGCTGAACGACGACGAACGGGGACGGACCATCGGCGGCGGCCCAGGGAGGTGAGGGCCGCCGCCGACAGTGTTCAGGAGCCGGAAATGTCCGGTATCACACGTCCGCGGGCACGTTTTCCGCGGTGGATGTCGGCACCTCACGCTTGGGCCCGGTGCGCACGTGCGTGATGTAGAGGGCGAGGCCGACGAAGACGATGCCTCCCACCATGTTGCCCAGAACGGTGGGGATCTCGTTCCACACCAGGTAATCCGACAGTGAGAAATCGCCGCCGAGCAGCAGACCGGACGGGAACAGGAACATGTTGACGACGGAGTGCTCGAAGCCCATGTAGAAGAACAGCATCACGGGCATCCACATCGCCACGACCTTGCCCGTGACATTCTTCGACATCATCGCGGCGATGACACCGGTCGAGACCATCCAGTTGCACAGCACGCCGCGCAGGAACAGCGTCGCCATACCCGCGGCACCGTGCTCGGCGTAGCCGAGTGTGCGGGCCTCACCGATCTCGCCGAGCCGCTGACCCACCTCGTCCGGCGGGATGGAGTATCCGTACGTGATGACGAACGTGATCATCACAGCGATGGTGAAGGCGCCGACGAAGTTGCCGACGAACACCAGCCCCCACGTGCGGAACATTCCCTTGAGGGTCACCCCGGGGCGTCTGTCGAGATACGCCATCGGAACCATCGTGAACACGCCGGTGAGCAGGTCGAACCCGAGCAGGTAGAGAACAACGAACCCGGCCGGGAACAACAGTGCCCCGAGCAGGGCGCTGCCGGTCTGAACCGTCACGGTGATCGCGAAGGCCGCGCCGAGCGCGAGGATCGCGCCACCCATGAACGCGCGGATCAGCGTGTCGCGGGTGGATGTGAGGACCTTGCTCTGGCCCGTGTCGACCATTGCGCGGGCCAATTCGGGTGGTGGAACGTACGACACGGAAACCTCCTGGTGTGAAACACGTGGAGGCAAGTCTCCGGCGGGGTGGTGTCCCGGACGTTGCCACGAGGTTGGTTCGTGTTGCGTTCTGCTCAGGGTCGACGGGCGCGGACTGTGAGAGTTCTCGTCGGAAGAGCCCGGTCGTTGTCAGTGCGTCGAACGTCCCGCACGGTGACGGTCGGACCCGGTGTGGCAGCCGGTCCGTCGGGTGCGGTAGCATCGGCGATGCTTCACGAGTTGCTGTCGCCAAGCCCCGACTTGACAGCACACCAACCCCACGCTCGCGGGTGGTTCGGGTGACGAAGCGGTTCGACGCCGACCGGCTCGGACAGGAGCGCCCCGGCCCGGGGCTCACCCGGAGGAAACATCATGACTCTCGCAGTGCGTTCGTCCGTCACCGTCCCCGACGCTGCACGCGCCTGTGTCTCCCACGGAGACGGGCACCGCATCCACGACATCCGCGTGCGTCGTGCGTTGCGCGACCGTGATCTCGCGGTGCGCGCCCTCGTGACGATCGTCGACGAAACCACGGTCCTGTTGTCCTGGGACGGAGCGCAATTCGCGTTCCGTCACCACGATGTCGGTGCGATCGCCGACGCACTCGCGGTCGGCGGCGACATCGCCGAATGGGTACCGCGGTGGCGTGTTCTCGTCGTCCCGGGTCGTACGCCGGGTTCCGCCGTCGCCTTCACGTTGTCCGCGCCGGAGCACTGGGCGGCGTGCACGGCGTGCTGACCGGGTGCGGCGGTGACCCGGATGGGCGGGGAATCGGGTGTGACCGTGCGTATCCGCGTTCGGACGTCACCACTACGATCGCCGGGTGAGCGACTACGACGACTTCGAGATGTTCGGCGGCCTCGACCCTTCGCACCTGCCGCCGCGGCAGCAGCACATCCTCGCGACGATCCGCGACTGGGCGTCGACCCACGGATGCCCGCCGAGCACTCGGCAGATCGCCGACGCGGTGGGCTTACGTTCGACGTCCTCGGTGTCCGCGCACCTGAGGAATCTCACCGAGAAGGGCTACCTGCGCCGCGGACCGTCGATGGCGCGACAACTCGACGTCCGCCCGTTCCTGTCGGCGGACCCGCAGCGACGCGCATCCGAGAACAGTGTGACGGTGCCGGTCGTCGGCGACATCGCGGCCGGGGTCCCGATCCTCGCCGAAGAACACAGCGACGAGGTGCTGTCACTTCCCCGCGAACTCGTGGGGTCCGGAACGGTGTTCGGGCTTCGGGTGCGGGGAGATTCCATGATCGACGCGGCGATCTGCGACGGAGACGTCGTTGTCGTCCGGCGGCAGAACGACGCGAACTCCGGTGACATCGTCGCCGCGATGATCGACGACGAAGCGACGGTGAAGGTGTTCCGGCGCCGAGGCGGACACGTCCGCCTCGAGCCACGCAACCCCGCGTACGAGGCGCTCGACGGCGACCGTGCAGTGGTCCTCGGGAAGGTCGTGTCGGTGATGCGGCGACTGTGAGAGCACGCCCGGGGTGTGCGTAGTGGCGGTCAGTACGCGTCGTCGACCGCCACTGCGGGCAGCGCCTGGAGCTGCGCGATGACATCGGGGTCCTGCAGTTCCAGCCATTCCACGACATCACTGTGGGTTGCGCACACGGTGTCGGGGTCGTCGCACACCTCCGCCATGAAATCTGCGGTGGCCGGATTGAACGAGTTGCCGTTCCAGTCGTTGAAGTGGTTCGCGATGACCAGCGGTGCCCGATTGCCGTGGTAGGCACGCTGATACATGTAGTCGTAGGTCTCCTTCACGACCCGACGTGCGTGTGGCGCGCTGTGTGGTTCGTCGCGCGCGCCGTTGAAGGTCACCCAGAAGTTGTAGTCGAGCGCGGTCTGACGCCGGCCGAGTGCCGGTGAGTACACGAACGGAATGGCGAACTCCCAGATTCCGTCGACGGTGCGAGGCCAGTACAGTCCCGGCTCGTCCGCGGGCATCGACGAATCCCACGTCATGCCGTGTCGGTGCCACGCCGGGATCAGCTGATCGAGGCGCCCCTCGAGGCATTGTGTGCGACCACCCCGTACCTCGTCGGGTCCGAACAGGAGATCGGGGGCATCCTGTATCCCGTTGTTGGCCTTCCAGTCCCGCATCAGCGAGTAGAACTCGGCGAGCTCGAGATCCCAGTCGTCGACGGTCCACCGGTCGCCGTGATAGCCGCTGCCGGCGCAGAAGTGTCCGACGTAGTGGGTGCCCATCTCATGACCGTCGAGCCAGGTGCGGTTCAGATACTCGATCTGGGTGCGGAGTCCGTCCTCGGTTCCTCCGAAACCGATCGCGGCCTCGCCCGGTGCGCGACCCGGGCCCTGGTAGTGGTGCCGGTTCTCGTCGGTCAAGAAGTAGAGGCCGGTCATCAACGCCGAGAACCGGGCGTCGACCCGCGCCGCGGTGTCGAGGAACAGATCCCAGTTCGGGCTCAGGCCCACGCCGTCGAACGAGAACAATACGAACTGCGGTGGCTTCTCGCCGGGTTCGAGTCTCACCATCTCGACGTTCGATTCCTTCCGCGCCGGTGCCGGTGTGGGAGGCGGTTCGATCGGCATCGGGGCGCCCAACTCGATCGGGACCGGTGTTTCGCGGATCGGTTCGGGTGCGCACGCCACGACGGTGACGATGGTGAGGATCGATATCAGGCGCAACAACATCCGGACGACCAAAGCCGCACGTCCCTTCCGAGGCGGTGTCGGCGGGAGTCTATTGCTTCCGGCCCGGATCCGCCGTGACCCGACATATCGTGTTTCAGCCGGGCACGACCGGATCGAGGCGGTAGCGTTCTCAGGGGGGCGGGAGGTGAGGGGTGAGCGTGAGGTATTCGGGTGCGGTCCGCGTCGCAGCGGCGGTGACCGGTGTGCTGGTGGGCTGCGCGGCATGCGCGTCCGCCGGAGGAGCGCAACCGGCGACAACCCCGGAGGGCGAGGACGGGAGTCGCGCGCTCGTCGACGAGATCGGTGTGTTCGCACAGGATTTCCTGGATGTGTGGAACCGGTCCACCGTCGATCCCGCTGCGGATCCGAGCATCGTCGACGCGGTTGCGGGTGAGGCGATCGCGGAGATGATGAAGCGTCGCATGCGGGACAAGATCGAGAACGGAATGCGCGCGTCGGGATCACTCGTCGTCGTGGGGTCGACGATCGGCGACATCACGGTGTCCGATGGCCACGCGGCCGCCACGGTGGACCTGTGTCTGGACACGACCGGACTGAAGTTCGTCGATACCGAGGGGCACCCGCTGCCGCCGAAACAGACCGTCCGCGACCGTGCACGCATGCTGCTGGCGGTCGAGAACCCCGCGTTCCCGAATACCGCGACCTGGCGGGTTCACGACGTGGACGGAGGCCTCACCGAACCGTGTACGAGCGCGTGACCGCCGATCGTTCCGAGGGGACGGGGTCATCGCCGCCGGACGAGAGCGCGGATGCCAACAGGGGGATCTGTTCGGCAGCCCACGGACTGATCAACCACGGCACGGTCGCGGCCGTTTCGAGATCGGTCCAGTCCACCCATGCCCATTCCATCACCTCCGCCGGATCCGGAACGGGATCCGCGCTCGCGCGGGCACAGAACACCGGGCACACCTCGTTCTCCACGGTGCCGTCGGCCGCCGTCGCCCGGTAGCGGAAGTGGGGAAGCGCGCATGTCACGTCGTCGACGGCCAACCCCAGCTCCTGCCGGGCCCGGCGCCGGATCGCATCCTCCGACAACTCTCCGGGGCCCGGATGACCGCAGAACGAATTGGTCCACACACCAGGCCACGTGATCTTGTCGAGAGCGCGCCGCGTCATCAGGACTCGCCCCGCCGCATCGAACACATAGCAGGAGAAGGCCAGGTGAAGCGGTGTGTCGGCGTGGTGGACCGTTGCTTTCGGCGCGGTCCCCACTGGGCGGGTGTCCTCGTCGAGCAGAACCACGAGCTCCTCGTGGGCGAGCGATGTCATGATCACGAACTCCGTCGGGGTATCGCCTGCGCGGCGGTTGCTCGCGATGGCTGCCTCGAATGTGCCCTGCCGAGCCTACCGGGCTCCGTCACGACGCCGCACCGTCCTGCTCGGTGATGCGATTCAGGGTGATCGCAGCGACGATCGCCGCGGCGACCATCACCGCCGCCACCATGCCCATGGCCACGGAGAACCCGACTGCGTACGCGTCGGCAGCCGCATCCCGGACAGCACGAGCCTGGTCGTGCGGTAGTCCGTCGAGCAGCGCGGTGCCGCTCGGCCCGCCGGTGAGGACGCCGTCGAGTGCCCTGCGTTCGGCGTTGTCGAAGCCGGTACCGAGTGCACCCGTGCGGTGAGCGAGTTCGACCGTGGTCACGACGGCGCCGACGACGGCGACACCGAGCACCGCGCCGATCTGTCGGGATTCGGTGACGAGTGACGAGGCGAGTCCGCGTGCGCTCGACGAGATCGCCCGGACCGGGCCGGTCCCCGCCGGGGTGAAGACGAAGGGTCGGGACACACCGAACAGCACGAACGCGGGCAGCAGCAGGAGCACGTTCCGCGCCGGCGAGAACACGGCGATCCACAACAGTGCCACGGCCGCGCAGAGCAGCCCCCCGGTGACGAGAAGATGGGGGCCGTGCGCGTCGGTCAGACGCCCGGTCCACGGCGACAGCAAGGGGGTGCCGAGGACTGTGGGGAGAAAGAGCAGCCCCGCGACGACACCGGAGTACCCGAGGACCAACTGCATGTAGAGCATCAGATACACCGTGACCGCCAGCACCGCGAACTGGATCGCGCAGAGCGCGGTGAGTGATCCCGCGACGAGCGGGATACGGAGAAATCGGAGCGGAAGGAGCGGGTGCGAGGAGCGCCGCTCGACCACGACGAAGATCGTCAGCGCGACGACCGCGGTGATCGACACGATGATCGTGCGCGCGCTCCGCGGACCCCAGTCGTGAACGTTGAGAAGGCTGGTGACGAGAGCGGACAAGCCGACGACCAGCAACACCAACCCCCACAGGTCGGGTGGACTGCGGCCGTCGTCGCGAGACTCGGGGAGCCACCGCGTCGACAACCACATCGCGACCATGACGACCGGAAGGTTGAGTGCGAAGACCCATCGCCAACTGGCGTGATCGACCAGCACACCACCGACCAGTGGCCCGAGTGCGAGGAAGATCGTGCCCCCCGTGGCGAGGATGCCGATCGCCCAGCCGCGTCGGTCGTCCGGAAGGACGGCGGTCAGATTCGCGATGGTCAGCGGCATGGTGAGCGCGGCACCGCATCCTTCCAGCAGACGCGCGGCGATGAGGGCCTCGACGGTCGGCGCGAATGCGCAGAGCAGGGACGCGAGACCGAAGACGAACAGTCCGACGACGAACAGGCGTCGGCGACCGTAGAGGTCGGCGAGTCGTCCCGAAACCGACATCAGTGCCGCCAGCGTCAACAGGTAGGCGCCGACCGTCCACTGGAGTTCCGTGCTCGTCGAGTCGAATTCGACCTGCATGGCTGGCAGCATGACGGTGATCGACGTCTGGTCGAAGAAAATGAGTGCGTTCGCCAGCGAGACCGCCACGAGAACACCCCGTTGGCGGGCCGACAATCGTCGCAACGATCGCGCATGTCGACTCGGCCGTTCGGGCACTGCTCGATGGTATGTCCCGGCACGCCGGGGTATCGACGCTTCCGGAGTATCGGGCCGGTCAACCGGCAGGTGGTGGATCGATGAGATCAGCGGTGGCCCGCAGGAACGCCGCGACGGTTCGGATCCGCGTGTCCGTGTCGGCGACGCGCATCGTCGGGGCCGGTGCGGATGTCGCCGGGGGAGGTGGGGCGTCCGCAGCCGGAACGAGGAACAATCGGTCGTGAAGGTCGGCCGCGCCGTGGATCTCGGGATGCTGTCGAGGGTCGAATCCGTCGAGCACCCGGTCGAGGAACTCCCGGTTGGTCAGGGTACCGGCCGCCGCAGCGACGAGCGGGATGGCCTTACGCGTGAAGTCACCCTGCCCGGACGTCTCGTACGCCACTTCCGTTGCACGGCAAGCGCTGAACAACAGCTCACGGCCGGAGCGGGGCAGCGTCGTGGACGGTGCGCCGCGCAGTGCCCGGTACCGGCGGACGTCGTCGGAGGTGAGTGCTCGGTATCGACGGTTCGATCCGTGCGCCGCGGCATCCGCGACACCGAGTTGCGGTGCGCGGTTCGCCGACCCCGAATGGCACGAATCGAACAGCAGTGTCACACCCACACCGGGCGGAAGCAGATCCCATACCCGGCCGAGATCGTCGTCGATGAGCAGTTCGCCCGTGCGGAAGTCGACCGGGCACAGTGCCTCGTCCTGATCGTCGTACGCGTCGCCGCCGGCCTTCTCGTCGCCGTCCAGATCGAGGACGTGTGTGCCGTGCCCCGAATACTGGACCACCAGGACGTCACCTTCCGCGCTGCCGGACACCAGCGTGACCATCGCCTGGAGGATGCCCTCCCGCGTGGCGTCGGAGTCGAGCAACGATGTCACGTCGAACCCGAGCCCGCCGAGGACCGACGACCACGCGCGGGCATCGGCGACGCATCCGGCCAGCCGGTCACCGACGGTCGGGTACGCGTCGACGCCGATGCACAGGGCCTTGCGATGCGAACCGGACACCCAGCGTGACGCTCCGGTGGTCACCGAACGTCCCCGTTCGGGCAGGCCCTCGAGCCCCCTCGGCGCGGGGAACCCGGTGATGTCGTCGCGGTCGACGATGCGCCGGGCGACGCTGTTCATGGTGTCGGGGTCGTCGTCGAAGCTGCCGTGGCTGACGGATCTGCTCGAATCGCGGGGGCCCGCCGTCACCGGCGCCCACACCGCGCTCGCGTTCGGAGACGCCGCCGAGAACAGCGCGGCCAGGCCCAGGTCGGCGGAGACGGACTCCTGCAGCCCGAGTATCGGCGCGTGGGCCTCCGGCTCGAACGATGCACTGACCAGGTACAACAGTGACCTGGTGTAGAGGGGCCCGCATCGGTCGTTCAGTTCGGCGTCACGAGTCATCGTGAACAGTGAGAGATGCCCGACGTGCCCTTCGGTCAGGGCCGTCCGCATCTTCTGCTCGAACAGATCGCAGCGCATCGCGGGCGCGAGAAGCGACACGGTGTCGATGTGGGTGACGCCGCACTCGATCAGGGCGGGAAGAAGGTGCGCGTGGAAGATGGAGCCGGCACTGTGCCCGATGAGGTGTACCGACACGGAGTCCGGGTGATCCTGGACATACGTCCCGAACCGGTCGGCGAACACACGTGCACCACCGCGCTCGCCGGAGGAGGTCTCGGCGTCCTTCTTCATCTCGTCCCAGATGCGCTTGCCCTGGCCGATGCGCGCGACCGTCTCGAGGATCTCGTTCTTGCGGTCCTCGAGCCATCCGCGGGTCAGTTGTGCCAACCACCCTTCGAGCGCGTCGGCCACCGACTCGACGATTCCCGTCTCCCAGACGAAGTGGATCGGGTATGCGCCGTTGTCGAGCCACCACTGCAGTTGGTGGTGCGCGGTCCGCAACCCGTTCGCCTCGGGCGTGAGACCGCCGTGCGCGTAGACGACGACGGGAACACGTGCGCCACCGTGCTGTTCCACGAAACGGGGGAGGTGCTCGGTGAAGATCCGTCGGACGTCTGCTTCGGTGGTGTGGAACTCGCCTTCACCGTCCGCGTTCCGCGCGAGCTCGCCGTCGCGCAGGTTCACCACGTGCGGGCGGAGGCGTGCGAGTTGGTCGGGTGTGAGACCGGACGACGCGCGGGCGGAGTGCTCGGTGGGGGTCATGGCGAGTCCTGGGGATCGGTGGGTGGACGTCGATCAGGGGGATTCGAGGTCGACGGTGGCGAACGGATGCGCGTACAGGGCGTATGCCAACCACGATGCGTTGCCGTCGTCACGTGCGGCGCGGCGCGCGGTGGTGAGGGCGGCGGACACGGTGGCGGAGTGTGTGAGTGCCGAGTAGAACGTGCGGACGAACTTCGCAGCGGTGTCGTCCTGTACCTGCCACAGGCAGCAGAGCACCGCACCGGCGCCACCGCTGAGCAGGGACGGCGCGAACGCATCGGTACCGGTGCGGATCGTCCGGCCGGCCCGACACGCGTTGAGAACCACGAGCGGTCCGGGGCGGTGTCGGGGCACCGACCCGGACTCCGGATCGGGTGGTGACGGACGCGGTAGATCCGAACGCACCCTGTCGGCGCTGTACACGGCGGACGGGTCGGGGGGTGTGCGGTCGCTGAATCCACGAAGCAGCAGCCGGGGCTGCGGGGCTCCGTCTCGGACGGCCACGTCGCCGTGCCCACCGAAGTGCAGCAGGTCGACGTCGCGACCACCGAGCACCGCACCGAGGTCGTCGGCCGACCCGGGTGTGATCTCGTCGGCGTCGAGGGTTCCACCGAGCAGTGCGCGTTCGTCCGAGAGGTGCTGCAGTTGCCACTTCGGGGAGCTGTACTCCGGGCAGAGGTACCGGCGGTGTCCGCGGCGGAGGGGGAGAGCGGTCGGGTGGGTCCCACCGCAGAACCATCGGGTCATCCCCGTCTCCCCGAGGAATCGTCGTCGGCCACCGTGGACGTCGATACAGACCAGTTCCCACGGGATATCGGTCTCGGTGGTCACGATCGTCAGCCCGGTGAGCATCTGCCACGCCGCGGCGAGATCCCCGCGAAGGGCGTCGGGGAGGAGCCGGGCGCCGAGTTCGAGACCGTACCGCGCCAGGTCGGATTCGAAGGCGCGATGCCGTTCGGTTGCGGTGGAGCGATGCCGGTGCCGGTCCCACAACTGCTCGACACATCCGTAGAGTTCGTCGAGGTAGGCGGCCTTGTCGGGCAGGGTCGACTGCAGGTAGGTGCGGCGACGACCGTGGGGCAGTCGCAACTCGAACGTCAATGTGGACTCACCTGCGACGATGTCCTCTCCGACCGTGAGGGTGGGCAGGTCGCGGAGCCGCGCGTCGAGCCGTTCGACGACCGCGGCGTCGGTCTGCGGCGGTTCGTCTCCGGTGACGGGGACATCGGTCACGGTCACCTCGAGGTGCAGGGTGGCGAACGGCGCACCGCCGACCTGGTCGACGGCGAGTATCGCCTCGGCCCGCCCCCGCTCGACACCGATGACGCGGAAGAGTCCGGTGGACACCGCGCCGGGTGGGGGACAGGTCAGTTCGAGGACGTCGCGGGTGCCGGGCGCGACGACGAGATTGCGGCGGCGCAGTTTCACTCGGACGGGAAGTGCCGGATCCAGCCGGATCGGGTTCTGTGCGTTGCGGTGCCCGGCGGTGTCGTCGAGTTGCCGGCGCGACAACCGCACCGCGACCGTCTCCACCGCACCTGCGCGCACTGTCGGAGGCATGTCGGCGGCGATGAACGCGTCGACCTCCTCCGGCGGAGGCGGCGAATCGTCTGCCGTCGCTGCGGCCTCGAACATGTACACGTGCGCGACGACCAGGCGGACGGGTACATCGGCGGGCGCGGGCACGTCGAACTCGAGGGTGACGAACCCGTCCGGCGATGCGTCACCGCGTCCGTGGGCGACGACCGCGGCCGCCGCGACATCCGCCCGAGTGGCAGCCTCCCCTCGATCTTCCGCGTCGGGAAGCTGTGCGACGAGCACGAGTTGCCCCGCCGCGGCCCGCACCCGGATCACGACGTGCAGTGTCGTTGCATCCGAGACAGGGGCGACGGCGAATCCGGTGGCGTCGGTGCACGTGACCGCGAATCGGGACTCGACGTGTCCGGGATCGACGGTGAACGGCCGTACGTGCGCGGCCGGCCGCACCGCGACCGTCGGCGCCGGGCCGCCGTGTCGCGCGTCGATGTCGTGCTCGGGCATGGAACGCTCCGCAGCAGGGGAGGGGCGTCCGGGACGGGAGGTGAACCGGGCAGGACCTCCGGGAGATCCATCGTCGCACGGGTGTCGCCGGAGCGGAATCGTGTGCGGGCACCCTGCCGGAATCCACGTATCCGACTACGCGGACCACCGGATACACGAGGGCGGGTACCTGCTCGTCGCCTCGCGTACGACGTGAGTGCCGTACGGTCGGTGATGGTCGCGGGCAGCCGGGCGTCCCGGTGAGGGGGTCGGTCGATATCTGCGGCACCCGGTTGCGTGGCCGGTCGAATTCGTTGTCCCACAGCCTCACCGGTCAACCCGAACGTGCTACCCCGACGCCGCGTCCAGCGCCTGCAGGAGGTCGGCGACGAGGTCGTCGGCGTCCTCGAGCCCGATCGACAGGCGGATCATCGACCCGGTGATGCCGCGACGCTCCCGCTCCGCCTGCGACAGATCGTGGTGGGTGGTGGTCACGGGTTGGGTGACGAGGCTTTCCACGCCGCCGAGGCTCGGCGCGAGCGTGAACACCCGAAGTCCGTCGACGACCCGGACGGCGGCGTCGGAGTCGCCGTCGACCTCGATCGTGACGATGCCACCGAACCCGGACATCTGCCTCGCGGCGAGTGAATGCCCGGGGAAACTCTCCAGACCGGGATACAGAACCCGCGTGATCCGAGGGTCCGCCTCCATCGCCTTCGCCACGGCCAGCGCATTCGCGTTGTGCTGCCGGACGCGCACGATGAGGGTGCGCAGGCTGCGCGAGAGTTGGGCGGCCGGTTCCGGTGCGATGCACGAACCGAAACTTTTGCGCCATGCGTTCAACGGTGCGACGAGTTCGGCGGACCCGAGTACGAAGCCCGCGGTCACATCCGAGTGGCCGCCGAGGAACTTGGTCGCCGAGTACGAGACGAGATCGGCGCCGAGTTCGAGCGGACGTTGATTGACCGGCGAGGCGAACGTGTTGTCGACCGCCACCGTCGCACCGTACCGGTGGGCGAGGCCGGAGATCGCGGTGATGTCGTGGATGTCGAGCGCCGGATTGGTGGGCGTTTCGAAGAACACCAGTCGCGCACCGTCGCGCAGGACGTCCTCGAGCCGATCGAGTTCGTCACCGAGGAGGAACGTGGTGGTGATCCCCAGCTGTGCGAGTTGTGTGCCGAGCAGTTCCATGGTTCCGCCGTAGGCGTCGCCGACGCACACGATCCCGTCGCGCCCGTACTGTGCGAACAGCGCGGTCTCGGCGGCCATCCCGGAGCAGAACGCGAGAGCGCTGTCGGCGCCTTCGATCGCCGCCATGGTCTGTTCGAGCGCGAAGATCGTGGGGTTCTGCCCGTAGCGGGTGTAGAGGGCGCCCTTGCGGCGACCGTCGACGACCTCGAGCAGCGCGGCGGTGTTCTCGAAGGAGAAGGTCGTGGTGTTGTAGATCGGCAGGTGCGGCGCACCGTGGGCGTCGGTGATGCGCGCGCCGTGGATCGCCTGGGTGGACCGGCCTGCTGATTCCTGGTTCACGCCTGTGCTCCTTCTCGGGGTTGCGGGGTCGGGGACGACAACGAGTATCGCGCCGGTCGCCGACACGGCGGCGCGCGGGATGCCATCCCCGGTGTGACGCCTGTCTCCGGAGCTGCCGGTGGCGAGGATCGGGACTACTGTCGGGGAATCGGCACCCGATGTGCAGAAGAGGTGATCGCATGACCACCACCCCCGTCGGCCGCCCCGGCATCGCCGCCCGGTCAAGTCCCGGATAGTGGTGTAACTGGTTTGTGGTCCTTCGTTGGTGGTCAGGCGGGTAGTTCTATCAACGGGTCGGTACTCACCTCCGTCTGCGAGTCGGTGTCGGTGGTCATGGTTAGTCGGCATCGGTTGAGGACTTCCAGGCCGAGGTAGCGGCGGCCTTCGGCCCATTCGTCGGTCTGCTCAGCTAAGCCTCAATGCACCGATCGGCTGATGCTGTCGTCGTGACTTCCTTTGCGCGCCTTCGGGCAGAGTGTGGAGATAGCTGACCGCCCGACCGCTCGTGCCGGGTTGTTCCACTGGATC
>NZ_JAIYEP010000012.1 GCF_020515525.1 Rhodococcus yananensis | reverse complement strand
ACATCCGATCGATCCGATCGATCGGATGTACCCTTCGCTCGTTCCGGGGTGGGGTGTCAGAGCGCGCCGCCCGCGACGGACGGTGCGGATGCGTCTGCGCCACCGGCCTTCGAGTTGATCTCGCGTGCCACGTAGTTCTCGAGGTCGAACAGGTTCTCGCCTGCGCGACCCGCGATGGTCTTCAGCGTCGACATCACCGACACCTCCTCGACCTGTTCCTTGAGGAACCACTGCATGAACTGCTCGCCGAGGTAGTCGCCCTCGTCGCGCGCGGTGCGTGCGAGTTCGACAACCTGGTCGGTGACGCGCTGCTCCTGCTCGAGTGCCAACGCGATGGGTTCGCGGGCATCCTCGAACATCGACGCGGCGGCGTCGACACCGGTGAGTTCGACGGCGATACCGCGGTCCAGGAAGTACTGGACGATCATCATGGCGTGGTTGCGTTCCTCCACGGACTGTCCGTAGAAGAACTTCGCCAGCTGCGGGCAGTCCGCATTGTCGAAGAAGATCGCGATGGCGGTGTACTGGTGCGCCGCATTGAATTCGTTGCGGATCTGATCGTGCAGCAGCGAATGGAATTTGGACTTCGAAGTGTCGCCGATCGTGGTCATGACCGAAACGTTAATGCAGGTCAGAGGCTTTTTCATCCAAGTATTGGCTAGGCTCAGAAGTAGTAGTTTTGCCTATCATGGCTGAATTCAGGGTTGGTTTTCCTGTGGACTACCCGAATTCGTCGCCGCGTGTTTCGCCCGCCGCTGCGCGCATTTCCACCGGTCACGCGGCGCCCGCGACCGGAATCGGGAGTTCCCGGAGCGGGCCGGGCGCACGACCCTCGCGACCGCGCGGAGACACCGGTGCCGGAAATTCCCGCCGCACCGGTGACCATGATCACGACGGGACGCGCCCCGGACGGCGGTCCGGAGCGCGCCGCTCAGCCCGTGGTGAGCAGTTCCGGCGGGATCTGCTGATCGTTCGCGAGGGCGTCGAAGAACGGCAGCGCCCGTTCGCTGTCCCACAGCAGCACATTGCCGCTGCCGTAGACGTCCTGGAATCCACCGACCGGCACCGTCGCCGTCACCGTCTCACCGCGCATCGCCCAGGCGAGCTGCCCGACGTGCCACAGGTGATCGCCTTCGTCGACGCGCAGCGACCTCGCGGCACCCGACACGAGCGGCCACAGCCGGAACGGGTTGAGGAACGTGGTGGGGCTCGTGGCCTTGCTCAGCAACGCCGACATGAACAACCGCTGGTTGTTCATGCGATCCAGGTCGGCGAGGGCGGTGGCGCGGGTGCGGACGAATCCGAGGGCCTCCGCACCGTCGAGTTCCTGGCAGCCCGCCGACAGCTGCAGACCGGCCAGCGGATCGTCGATGTCGTACGGGACGCACACGTCGACCCCGCCGACCGCATCGACGATCGACGCGAATCCGCCGAAGCCGATCTCGGCGTAATGGTCGATGTGGACGCCGGTGGCGCCCTCGACGGTCTGCACGAGCAGTTGCGGACCGCCGAACGCGAATGCGGCGTTGAGTTTGTCCTGCCCGTAGCCGGGTATCGAGACGTACGAGTCGCGGGGCAGGCTCACCATCGTGGTGGCGCCGCTTCCGCGGGGTACGTGGATCAGCAGGATCGTGTCGGTCCGGTCGGCTCCGACATCGCCGCCCGTCGCGAGCTCCTGCTCCTGATCGGGGGTGAGTCCGAGCCGACTGTCGGAGCCGACCAGCAGCCAGTTGGTGCCGGGGGTGTCGCCGACCCGCCCGTCGTAGTCGGCGAGCGCGTCGATCCGCTGGAGTTTGCCGTCGAAGTACACGACCCCCGCGACCGCCGCGACGATCAGGACGACGGCGACCACCGCGAGTCGGCGCAGCGCGCGCCGGAACCCGCCGGGACGACGCCGCCGCGGAGCGGGCTCGGAAGTGGGGCGACGGGGCGGCCCGGCAGGCGGCGGAGCCGCGGCCCGTTTCGGCTCGGTGAATCGCTCGGGTTTCCGGGCGGGGGCCCGGTCGCGCTGCTGCGCGTCGCGGGGCGGAGGGCTCTGCTGTCGCCGGGCCGGCGGTGGAGGGGCCTGACGCCGGGGCGGCACCTGCCGCGGTGGCGGTGCCTGACGTTGTTGCGGCGGTGGCTGCCGCCGCGGCGGTGTGTACGGGGGAGGGGCGGCCTGCGACCACGCCTGCTGATCGGCGGGACGGCGGATGACCTGGTTGCCTTCGGGAGGCGGCCCGGCAGGGCGACCTCCGGCGGGAGGCGGAGGATTCCGGCGGCCGGGGCCCGGCCGGTGCGGCGGCACCTGCGGCGGCCGAGGTCGGTTCCGGGGGGCCTGTTCGTCACCGTTCACCCGCGCAACTCTCCGTTCACCCGGACAACTCTACGGTCAGGGTAGCCACGACACGTGCCCCCGCAGGGCCTGGTATCCGATGAAGGCGACGGTGTCGATCAGTGCGTGGGCCACCACCAGCGGCCACAGTTTCGCGGTGCGCTGCCAGTACCGGCCGAACACGAGACCCATGATCACGTTGCCGACGCCGCCACCCAGCCCCTGGTAGAGGTGATAGCTGCCCCGCAGCAACGCCGACGCGAGCAACGACCCGTTCTCGGACCAGCCGAGCTGCCGCAGCCTCGTGATGATGTACGCGACGACGAGCACTTCTTCGGCGCCGGAGTTCGCGATCGCCCACAGCACCTCGACGGGCAGCCGCCACCACACGTCGGTCAGCACGCTCGGCGCGACCGTCAGATTCACTCCGGCGGCCCGCGCGGCGAGGTAGAACACGAGTCCGGGCAGACCGATGAGGGCGGCCAGGCCCGCGCCGGGCAGCACGTCCCGGCGGAATCCGGGGCGACCGAGACCGATCGTCGCGGGACCGTGACCGCTGCGCCACAGCAGATACACACCCAGCGCGCCCCAGGCGAGCAGACGCACGACGCCGAGGAGTTGGCGGGCCAGATCGATCGCCCCGTGCGTTGCGCGCGGGGTGTTGATCGCGACGGTCTGCTCGGCGAGCGGTTCCGGTGCGAGCGTGGCCTCGAGAAGCGACAGCATGGACGACAGCCCGCTCAGCCCGAACGTGATGAGCAGGACGATCGTGATCTCGATCCACAGGGCCCGGCGTTCGGTGGGGTCGAGCGGTGTGGCAGGTGGCCGCCCGGGTGGATTCAGCCAGTCGCGCAGGATCGTCACCGTCGCGATTCTGCCCGACCGGGACGGGGCCGCGGACCGGACGAACGGTCGACGGTTCAGTGCGTCGACCGCAGGCCGTTCATGAACGGGCATCCGATGAGCATGCGCAGCGCGCGGCTCAACGCGGTCGGGTCGTCGACCGGCTCGTGGAAGGGGATGCGCACGTCGTGGTCGCCCTCGCCGGATTCGATGCGTAGCCGCAGGCCGTAGCGGTCGAGGCCGAGGGGGCGGATGCGTCCGGTGCGGGACGTGCTGGGGATGCGGCGGGCGATGCGGGCGACGATGTCGGCGTGGTCGTCCTCCATGTGCTGGAGCCACGCCGTCTCGTAGATGGCGAACGGATCGGGTGCGGCGTCGAGGACGGCGCCGAGTTCGACGGATTCCGCGCCGGTGGTGTCGGCGGCGACGACGGACGTCAACTCGAGTTGCAGCAGTTCGGTGGTGTGCCCGACATCGAGGAGTTCGGGGTGGGGAAGGATCTCGGCGATCTCGGCGGCCAGGCGGCGGGGTTCGTCGACGGGGCGGAGGGTGCCGCTGAGCCAGATGAGGGAGCGGACGGGATTGTGCAGCCGCAGCGGCGAGTGATCGGTGAGTTCGAGCATCGCCGACAGTCCCGCGGCTCCGGCACGCCAGGCCAGGTCGACGGCGTCGCTGCGGGCCGGCACCACGATCGCGACGTGCCCCTCGTCGTGCAGGTGGTGGACCGTCGTCGAGATCGGATCGCACCCGTCGACGGCGAGCATCGTCGTGTCGGCGCGGATGAGGGCGGTGCGCACGCGTTCGGCGGTGGTCGGTGCCGGAATGTCGGTCGTGGTGGTGGTCTGCATGCCAACCCTCCTCGCTCTTCGTAGGTGAGGCAAACCTAAGTCATTGTGACGGTGGTCGCAAGGGTGTGCCGCGTTAGCCTGGACACCGTGTCGATCCCACTCCCACTCGGAATGCCGCCGTCGCGGGAGGAACCGCGCGGCCTCGTCGAGGCGCTGCTCTCGGGTCGCTACGCCACGCTCGGCGACGTCCCCGCGCGCCCCGGGCCGGCCGACGCGCCGCCGATCGTCCCCGCGTCCGCGCTGACCGAGCGACCCGCCCGCGACATCGTCGCCGAACTCGACGCGTCCGCCGCCGCACCCGAGCCCGCCCGGTGGCGCCCCGTCCGATACCAGCTGACCTGCGCGGTCGCCGACCTCGACGACGTGCTCGCGTTCACCGCACCCGCGCCGCTGGCCGTGTACGTCACCGATGTCGACGATTCCGCTCTCGCCGCCACCGCGCAGGCGCTCACCGACGCCGGTCACATCCCCGGTCTGGCCGTCGGCCACGGCGTCGACGCGATCGCCGACTTCCTGTCGGTCCTCGCCCACGCCACCACCGGTTACGTGGCCCGCGTCGCCGACGCCGACGGGGTGCTCGCACTGCTGGGTGCGACCGCTGCCGCCCTGAGCGGTTTCGATGTGCGCGAGGCGGTGGTCGCGCCCGACCCGGGGCGACTCGTCCGACTCGTCCCCGAGGCCACCGACGCGCTGCGCGAGATCCTTCTCGCCGTGGAGGTCGACGATCCCGGCGTCGTCGCACGGGACCTGGCGGCGCGCGGACTCGGGACACGCTGACCGCGGGTTCACTTCGTCGTCGCGTCGCGGCCACCGGTGGTGCGTAACCTGGATTCCGTGCCACGTATCTCCTACTTCGGTCCGACCGGAACGTTCACCGAGATGGCCCTCGCCCGGTTCGAGGAGCTCGGTGCGTTCGACGCCGCGGTCGACCGGATCGCCGCCCCGAGCCAGCCCGCCGCGCTGCAACTGCTGCGCGACGGCGACGTCGACGGTGCGGTCGTGCCCATCGAGAGTTCCGTCGACGGTTCGGTGTCCCCGACGATGGATGCGCTCGCGCGGGGTACGCGGCTGCAGATCGTCGCCGAGACCGAACTCGACATCGCGTTCACCGTGGTCGTGCGACCGGGCACGACCCGCGACCGCATCGCGACCGTCGGCGCCTACCCGGTCGCGGCGGCGCAGGTGCGCGAGTGGCTGGCCGAGAACCTGCCCGACGCGAGGATCGTCCCCGCGTCCTCGAATGCGGGCGCCGCCGAGGACGTCGCGGCGGGTGACGTGGACGCGGGTGTGTCCACCGCCATCGCCGGGCGGCGGCTCGAACTCGACGTCTACGCGGACGGTGTTGCCGACCACGCCGGCGCACGAACCCGATTCGCTCTGCTCACGCGGCCGGTTCCGGTCCCGGAGCGCACGGGCCGCGACCGCACCTCCGTGATCCTGCAGCTGCCGAACGTACCCGGATCGCTGGTGCGGGCGATGTCCGAGTTCGGCAGCCGCGGAATCGATCTCACCCGCATCGAATCACGTCCCACCCGTGAGGAGTACGGCACGTACTTCTTCCACCTCGACTGCATCGGGCACGTCGACGACCCGCTCGTCGCCGAGGCGCTGCAGGCGCTGCACCGGTTCGCCGGTGTGCGCTTCCTCGGCTCGTGGCCGGCGGTGTCCGATCAGGGGGTTCCTCCCGTGGCGGTCGACGACGACGCGGCGTGGCTCGAACGGCTGCGGCGCGGAGAGGAGCCCCGGTGAGCGGCAGATTGATCCTGGCCCGGCACGGCCAGACGTTCGCGAACGTGGAGCGGCGGCTCGACACCGCCCTCCCCGGTGCAGAACTCACCGATCTCGGTGTCGCACAGGCGAAGACACTCGGAACGAAACTCGTCGAGCGCGCGCCGTCGCTGATCGTGTCGTCGTATGCGATCCGTGCGCGGCAGACCGCGCAGCACGCCGAGGATCCGATCGGTCTGCACGCCGATGCGCGTGAGGGGCTGCACGAGGTGCAGGTCGGGGAGCTCGAGAACCGCAGCGACGAGGAATCGCACAAGCTGTTCATGAAGGTCTACGAGTCGTGGCACGCCGGCGACCTGCGGTCGCGTGTCCCCGGCGGTGAATCCGCGGTCGACGTCCTCGACCGGTTCGTGCCCGTGCTCGACGCGCTGCGCGGTGACTACCTCGAGCAGGGATCCGGCGACATCGTGGTCGTCAGCCACGGCGCCGCGATCCGGCTCGTCGCGGCACGGTTGGGGAAGGTGCCGGGCGGGTTCGCGATCGGGAACCACCTCGCGAACACCGACACCGTCGAACTCGTCCCCGTCGCCGGCGGCGGATGGGAGTGCGTGCGGTGGGCGAAGTTCGAGGCGCCTTTCCACGACACCGCGCGGGCGGGTTCCGACGATCCCATGGGGTGAGCGGACCCGGGTCGGCGGACGGTGAACCGGCTGCCGGCTCGGGTGCGGTGTGCGCGGTGGGCTGAAATCCGGACGTCCAACCCGAGACGGGCAGCGACATGGGTGGAAGTCCGGTGCGAATCCGGCGCGGTCCCGCCACTGTGATCGGCAGCACGAACGGTTGTCGAGAGTCAGGTCGCCCAGCTGACCCGTTCCTGCTTTCGAGGCGTGCGACCTCGGAAAGGAATTGTCGTGTCCGTGGTTCCTCTTCGCCCGATGGGCGTCGCCTCCCCACCCCGATCCGGTCGGAATCGATGGACGCTGCCGGTCGCGGCACTCGCGATCGTGCTGACCACGGCGTCGTGCGGTCAGGCGGTCGACGACACCGACGGTTCCGTGTCCGGGGCCGTCGCGTACGTGGACGCGGACAACTGCGGGGTCACCACCGAGTACACGGCGGTACCGGACCGTGCGGTTGCGTTGACTTCCAATGCAACCGAGACGATGCTCGAACTCGGTCTCGAGGACCACATGGTCGGTACCGCGTACCTGCGGGGACGTGAGATCGCCCCCGCCTACACCGAGGCCTATGCCCGGGTGCCGATCCTGTCGTCCGAGCAGCCCACCATGGAACAGCTCATCGATGTGGAACCGGATTTCGTCTACTCGGGCTACCCCGACGGATTCAGTGAGAAGACCGGACACACCCGCGACCAACTCGCCCAGGTCGGTGTCGACACCCACCTGCATCCCGAAGGGTGCGCCACCGGACCGGTCGAGGTGGACGCCATCTTCACCGAGATCCTCACCGTCGGAGCGATCTTCGACGTCAGCGACCGGGCGGAGGAATCCGTCGCGGCGCTGCGCGAACGCCTCGACGCGGTGCGCGACCGTATCGGTGACACCGAGCCGGTCAAGGTGTTCCTGTACGCGTCCGGGCTCGACTCCGCCTCGACGACAGGTGGCCACAGCATGGCCACGGCACTCATCGAGGCCGCCGGCGGCGAGAACATCTTCGCCGACGTTCCCGAACGCTGGATGAGTGTCTCCTGGGAACAGGTCGCCGACCGTGCCCCGGATGTGATCCTGGTGCGAGAGGAAGGGACCACCCCGCAGTACCGGTCACCGTCGGTGACCACGAAGATCGCGGATCTGCAATCGATCCCCGCCATCGCCGAGACACCCGCCATCCGCAACGAGACGTTCTCGACGATCACGCTCTCGCAGCTGCAGCCCGGCCCGTACTCGATCGACGGCGTCGAGCACCTCGCACGACAGTTCCATCCCGCAGCCTTCGAGTGAACACCCACACCCGACTACGGACGGTTCTCGTCGTCGCCACCGTCGCACTGCTGGTCGTGACGACCGCTGCGATCCTGGTCGGGTCGGTGGGGGTCGATGCGGCCACCGCGTGGCGGATCATCGGGCACCGCATCGTCGGTCCCGCGGTGATCACCCCCGACTGGACCCGAGCGCAGGACCTGATCATCGCCGACACCCGCCTGCCCCGGGTGTTGCTCGCGGGGTGCGTCGGTGCGGGACTGGCCCTGGTGGGTACGGTGATCCAGGCGGTGGTCCGGAATCCGCTCGCCGGACCCGGCATCCTCGGGGTCTCCGCCGGTGCCGCGGTCGGTGCGGTCGCGGTCCTGCGGTTCGGGCTGGGATCGCAGGCGATGCTGCTTCCGCTCGCGGCGTTCGGTGGTGCACTCGCCGCGATGACGATCGTTCTGCTCGTCGCCCGCGGCCGCGGCCCCATCGACCCCGTCCGGTTGGTCCTGGCCGGCGTCGCGGTGTCCTCCGTGCTCGGCGCCTTGACGTCCCTGATGGTGTTGACCTCGCCGGACCAGACACTCGCCGGGCAGGTCCTGCAGTGGACCCTCGGCGGATTCGGTGCGGCGCGGTGGGACACGTTGCTCGTTCCCGCGGTGGGGCTGTTGGTGGCGTGCGCGGTGATGTTCCCGCTGCGGCGCAGCCTCAACGTGCTGCTGACCGGCGACGAGAACGCGACCGCACTCGGTGTCGACGTCGGGCGACTCCGGATCGGCCTGATCGTGTCGTCCACCCTGCTGACCGGAATCCTGGTCTCCGTCAGCGGTGTGGTCGGCTTCGTCGGTCTGATGATTCCGCACATCGCCCGGATGCTGGTCGGTTCGGACCACCGGAGGATGGTGCCCGTCGCGCTGACGGTGGGGGCCGCGTTCGCGATCGGGGCCGACCTGGTGGCCCGGACCGTGATGATCCCGCAGGAGATCCCGGTCGGTATCGTCACGGCCCTCGTCGGGGGCCCGTATTTCGTGTGGCTGCTGCGCCGCACCATGGCGAGGTGACGCGACGATGCTCCGTTTCGATCGTGTGAGCGTCCGCATCGGCGACAACCTGCTCGTCGACGACGTCACCCTCGACATCGCCGCCGGCGAGACCGTCGCGCTCGTCGGCCCGAACGGCAGCGGAAAGTCGACCCTGTTGCGCACCGCCTATCGCGCACTGCGCCCCGCCGCGGGCACCGTCACCCTCGACGGTCGGGACGTGTGGACCACACCGGTGCGGTTCGTCGGCCGCACGGCCGGTGTCGTCGCCCAGCACTCACCCGCAGATTTCCCGCTCACCGTCGCGGACGTCCTGATGCTCGGTCGTGCGGCCCACAAGGGCATGTTCGACGCCGACACCGCGGCCGACAGGGCACTCGTGGTCGCCGCGCTGGAGTCGGTCGACATGGTCGACCGCGCGGAACGTGATTTCGCCCGACTGTCGGGTGGGGAGCGCCAACGGGTCCTCGTCGCCCAAGCGCTGGCGGGGCAGCCGTCGGTGTTGCTCTTCGACGAACCGACCAACCACCTCGACCTGCGTCATCGACTGGGACTCATGCGCATGATCCGTGACCGCGGCGGCACCGCCGTCGTGGCGCTGCACGATCTGGATCTGGCCGCTCGGTTCTGCGACCGCATCGCCGTCCTCGAGCGCGGCCGACTGTGGGGTGTCGGCGCTCCGGCGGAGATCGTCACCAGCGAACTGCTGGCGGAGGTCTACGGCGTCGACGCCGACATCCTGCCGCACCCCCGCGACCGCAGTCCCATGGTGGTGCCGACGTGACGGAGTGGGGTGTGCTCACCCACGTCGACGCCGGATCGTCACCGGTGGACGGCATCCACGATGCGATCCGTCTCGCCCGCACCGCCGAGGACCTCGGGTTCGAGTCGTTCTGGGTGGCTCAACACCGCTTCGGGGAGCAGGGCGGCGCGATGCCCAGCCCGCTCGTGCTGCTCGCCGCGATCGCCCGGGAAACCACCACCATTTCACTCGGAACAGCCTCGATCGCAGCGGTATTCGACGATCCCCGGCGGATCCTCGAGGATGCGGCGGCGGTCGATGCGTTGTCGTCCGGTCGTCTGCAGCTGGGATTCGGGAGCGGTTCCTCGCCGGATACCTCACGGATGTGGGGCATCGACCACGCCGACCGCCACACCCGCTTCTGGAGTTCCGTCGACACCGTGGTCGACGCCGCGGTGTCCGGAATCGGGCCGGTGGGTTCCCGTCGACCCGTCGTTCCGCCGACGGAGACGTTGCCGCAGCGGATGTGGGTGACCACCGGGAGCGATGACGGCGTCGAATGCGTCGTTGCGCGTGGCCTGGGGTTGATCGCCGGACGTCGACGCGTCGACGATCGGGGCCCCCGATTCGAGGACGAACGCGTCGTCGGTCTCATCTCCCGGTACCGATCCGCTCTGGGATCCGCGGCGCGCGTCGCGATTTCGAGGCCGGTGCTGATCGCCGACACTGCGCGGTCGGCAGACGAGTTGCGGTTGCAGGAACAGCGCGGTCGAGCGGCGTCGCGGCGCGCCGCCCGGCATTCGATCGTGGGCAGCTCCGAACAGTTCGTTTCCGGTCTGTCGGACGATCCCGCGCTTCCCCTGGCCGATCACCTCCTCGTCCACACCCGTCCCGTGGCCCTGCCGCATGCCCGTCAGGTCGAGAACCTGCGGTGCATCGCCGAACGCGTCCGTCCGCACCTGTGATCACCGCCGGCCCGGCGCATCCCGACCGTCACGTACCGGAAGCAGTCCGAGGAGGGCGCGCGCGGCCGGGTTGGTCGGTGCGTCCGATCTGGCGACGAGGGCGAGCCGCCGCGATGCCCGCGGTGTGATGCGCAGGGATGTCAGGTCGCTGGTCCGCGCGATCGGTTCGGGAACCACGGCGACACCCAACCCGTGTCGTACCAGTTCGATCAGGCGTGTCATGTCGCCGATCCGGAAGGTGATGCGCCGCTGCACATCCGCGCGTGCGAAGAGCGCGGCGACGGTGGTCTGCAATCCGGGGCCGGCCTCGAAGTCGATGAACGGGAACGGCGCGAGATCGGTGAGGGCGACGCACGCCGATCCGGTGAGGGGATGGTCGCGGGCGACCACCACGACGAGCTCCTCCTCGTAGTCGCGGAGCACCGTCGGTCCGGGCGGCAGCGGGTCGGTGTCCAACGCGACGAACGCCAGATCCAGGTCGCCGCCGGTCAGTCCGTCGACCAACTCCGTCGACGTCGCCTCCCGCAGATGCACCTCGACGGCGGGGTGATCGGCGTGGAACCGGGCGAGGAGCGCGGGCAGGTCGACGGCGACGAACGTCTGCACCGTCCCGACCGCGAGGGTGCCCGCCCGGACCTGGGCGATCTCCGCGACCGCCGCATGTGCGGCGGCCATGTCGCCCACCAGTTGCCGGGCGTGCGCGTGGAGCGCGCGCCCGGCGGCGGTGAGCAGGACGGTGCGGGTGGTGCGTTCGAACAGTGCCACACCCAGTTCCCGTTCCAGCGCGCGGATCGACGAACTCAGCGCGGACTGGGACATGTGCAGTTCCTCGGCGGCGCGCGTGAAGTGACCTCGGTGCGCCACCGCCAGGAACTGCTGCAATCGGCGCATCTCCACTGATCGATGTTATCTCTGAATCAGATCGATGTTTCCCGTTGGACAGATCAGTCATGGCGGCCCGATGCTCGGGACATGAGCAGCGGAGACCGCATGGATCGGAGTTCGGTGGCAGTCATGGCGCTCGCCTCCGGTCTGGTGGTGGCGAACAGCTACTACGCGCAGCCGCTGGTCGCGGCGATCGCGGAGAGCCTCCACGCGTCCGACACCACGGTCGGCCTCGTGGTGACGGCGGGACAGGTGGGGTACGCGCTGGGACTGGCGTTCCTCGTGCCGCTCGGCGACATGATCGAGCGACGACGGCTGCTGAACGTGATGCTCACGGTGACCGCTGCGGGATTGCTGGTGATGGCGACCGCGCCCACCTGGCAGGTGCTCGCCGCCGCTGCCGTGGTCGTGAGCACCGGTTCGGTGGTCGGCCAGATCCTGGTTCCCTTCGCCGCGACACTCGCCCACGACACCGAACGGGGACGCGTCATCGGCAACGTCATGACCGGTCTGCTGTTGGGCATCCTGCTGTCCCGGGTTGTCGCGGGTCTGCTCGCCGAGGTGTTCGGTTGGCGCGGTGTGTTCGTCGTGGCGTCCGCGCTGATGTTGCTGACTCTCGTGCTCGTGCGGCGCCTACCGGTGGTCGCGCCGACCGCGCCCTCCCGGTACCCGGCGGTGTTGGCGTCGGTGTGGCGCATCGCACGTGACGAACCCGTGCTGCGGCGCCGCATGGGCTACGGTGCTCTCACCTACGCATCGTTCGGGGTGTTCTGGACATCGATCGGATTTCTGCTCGCCGGTGGCGATTCCGGTTGGTCGGACGCGCAGATCGGGTTGTTCACCCTCGTCGGGGTCGCCGGTGCGCTCGCCGCCCGGATCGCGGGTACCCTCGCCGACCGCGGGTTCGCGCGGAAACAGACGGGTGTGTTCGTCGCAGCGACCGCGGGTGCCTTCGCGCTGATCGCGGTGGGGGAACACCACGTGGCCGCGCTGGCGGTGGGGGTCGCGCTCCTCGAACTCGGCATCCAGGGCACCCACATCAGCAACCAGAGCCTGATCTACACGCTGCGGCCCGACGCGGGCAGCCGTGTCAACACCGCGTACATGACGAGCTACTTCCTCGCCGGAGCGCTCGGCAGCGCCGCCTCCACCGTGGCGTACCTGACGCACGGGTGGACGGCGGTGTGTGTTCTCGGGGCGCTGTTCCCCGTGTGCGGACTGCTCGTGTGGCTCGACGACATGCGTCGTCCGTCCGAGTCGCCCGTTCCGTCCGAGTCACCCGTGGAGTTGCGTTCCGCATGATGGCGTACGAGACCCGCACCGTTCCCGTTGTCTCGGCTCGTCCGCCCATTCCTGGATCTGTTCGTCCGTGACGGGTCGGCTGTCGATCGTCTCGTCGGCCATGCCTATCAGTGCGATACGGAACTCGAGGAGGTCGGGTGACCGACAGTGAAGGCGGTCGTCGGTCAGCGTCCCTGTGTCGCCAACCGCACGGGCGCATTCACCGACCCGTACCCGTCGTATCCGCCGCGCCGTTCGAGTAGTTCCACCGAGAAACCACCCTCGAGCGGCAGCGTGTAGGCGTGCAGGAACTCGCCGTCCCCCACCCGGTCGTAGAGCAGTCCGTGTTCGCGGAGGGTGGTGAGGACACCGGGCTCGAGCGCGAAGCGGGCATCCAGATCGACGTAGTAGTTCTCCGGCGGACGCAGGAACTCGACGCCGTCGGCGCGCGCTCGGGCGACCGCAGCCACGACATCGTGCGTCGCGAACGCCAACTGCGTGATGCCGTACCGCCGCGGCTCGTCGGCGCCGGTGTCGGAGACCTGCAGCGCCACCCGCAGACCACCCTTCTCGGCGCGCAACGCCCGGATCCGCAACCGCCCGTGCGGCTGCATGTACTCCTCCGGGTTCTCCGGACGCAACCCGAAGAGCGTACGGAAGAAGGAGATCTCCTGGTTCAGTTCGTCTTCGGCGACCGTGATGTCGACGTGGTCGAGGCCGAGCCAGTCGCCACCCGACCCGGATTCCGCGGCGGGAAGGAAATCGGTGTGCCAGTCGTCGGTCAGACCGGGCTCGGCGCTGACGAACACGTGCAGGCCCGAAGGCGACGTGACGCCCGGAAGGCCGGCTTCGCCCGTGCCGCGGGCACGGTCCACCGCCGGCCACAGCAGGACGTCGGCGCGTTCGGCGACGTCCGGCACCGACGGCGCGACCAGCCCGAGCGCCGTCGCACCGGGGCCGGGTGCGGGCTGCTCGTTGAGCACCACGTCGGCGCCGCCGTTGCGCCACCGCACGACCGGCTTGCTGCGATGCCGGCCCGCGACGCGGAAACCCAATCCCGTCAACAATTCCGAGTAGCGAGATCCGGTGGGTGCGGCGAGTTCCACGAACGCGACATCGGTGCGCGCAGGCACGGGCGGCGCGACGGTGACCGAGGCACCGACGGAGGCCCGTCGTGCGAGACCGTCCTCGAGGAAGAGCAGCGACCGCATGCCGTCGCGGGCGGTGACGTACGGGTCCGCCTCGCGGACGACGTCGCTGAAGATCTCGAGCGAGACGGGACCGCGGTATCCGGCGCGCAGCACGGCCGCCACGACGCCGGTGACGTCGAGGGTGCCCTGTCCGGGGAAGCACCGGAAGTGACGGCTCCATTCGAGCACGTTCATGTCGAGCACCGGGGCGTCGGCCACCTGCACGAAACCGATGCGGTCGCCGGGGACACCGGCCAGCGCGGCGCCGTCGTCGCCGCGCGCGAGCATGTGGAAGGTGTCGACGGCGAGGGTCACGGCCGCATGATCGGCGCGCCGCACGATGTCCCAGGCGGTGCCCACCCGGTCGACGTGCCGACCCCACGCGAGCGCCTCGAACGCCACGGTGGCCCCGAACTCGGCGGCCAGCTCGCCGACCGCGCGTAGCTGAGCGGCGGACAGTTCGGGATCGTCGATCGCATCGGGCAGGGCGTTGGAGCAGGCCAGGAACACGGATGCGCCGAGTTCCGACATCACCTCGAGTTTGCGCCGCACCCGGTGCAGGACGGCGGGGAACCGGTCGGGGTGCACACCCTCGATGTCGCGTACCGGCTGGAACAGATCGATCGACAGGCCCAGGTCGGCGCAGCGCTGCGCCACCTCCCGCGGCGACAGCGGGGACGCGATCAGGTCGTTGTCGAACAGTTCGATCCCGTCGAAGCCGGCGGCGGCGATCGCGTCGAGCTTGTCGGTGAGGGTGCCGGACAGGGACACGGTCGCGATGCCCGTCCGGAACAGGTGTGTGCGTGCGCCGGACATCAGCGGGTCAGCTCCTCGAAGTGCTGCACCATCCGTTCGGCGTCGGGCACGTGCCCGGTGAAGTGTTCGAACGCGGCGACTGCCTGGAACACGGCCATGCCGCCGCCCGGCACGACACGACAGCCCCGCGACCGGGCGAGTCGGATCAGTTCGGTTTCGAGCGGGAAGTACACGACGTCGGACACCCACAGGTCGTCGCGGACGAGTGCGGCCGGGACGGGCAACCCCGGGTGCCCGGTCATGCCGGTGGGGGTGGCGTTGACCAGTCCTCGGGCCTGCGCGAGGGCACCGGCGAGGTCGTCGGTGGCGCGCACCCGGTCGGCGCCGAAGCGCGCGGCCAGCCGTGCGGCGCACGCTTCGGCCTTCGCGGTGTCGAGGTCGACGACCGCGACGTGTTCGGCACCCTGATCGAGCAGCGCGTATCCGACGGCGGCGCCGGCGCCGCCGGTGCCGACGAGGACGGCGGGGTCGGTGACGGCGTCGGGCAGCCTTCGCCGGAACGCGCGTCCCCAGCCCGTCCAGTCGGTGTTGCGGCCCAGCGCGCACCCGTCGCGGAACACCACGGTGTTCACGGCACCCAGATCACGTGCGTCGTCCGACAGGTCGTCGAGGTGCTCGATGATGCGCTGTTTGAACGGGTGGGTGACGTTGATGCCGTCGAATCCGAGTCGCCGCACCCACGTGAGTATCTCGGGGAGATCGTCGGCACCGTAGCCGAGGCGATCGGCGTCGAGCAGCCGGTAGGTGAGGTTGAGGCCCGTTTCGCGGCCCTCGCGCTCCTGCATCGCGGGGGTGAGGGAGCCGCCGATCCCGGCGCCGACGAGGCCGAGCGCGAAGGACGTCTTCGTCGGTGTGGACGTGACGGCGGGTACGGACTCAACGAGCGACATGGTGGAGCTCCTGCGGGACGGTGACGGCTTCGGTGCGTGCTGCGAGATCGAGTGCCGCGAGGTGGTGCAGCGCGAACGCGTATCCGGCGGGGCCGCATCCGGCGATGACGGCCGTCGCGACGGGGGAGACGTACGAGACCTGCCGGAAGGACTCGCGGGCGTGGATGTTGGTCAGGTGCACCTCGACGACGGGGGCGGTGGTGGTGACCAGCGCGTCGTGCAGGGCGATCGACGTGTGCGTCCAGGCGCCGGCATTGACGACGAAACCTGCTGCGGTGGTACGGAGTTCGTGGATCGATTCGATCAGGACGCCCTCGTGGTTGGTCTGCCGGAAGTCGAGGTCGTAGCCGAGGGTGTCGGCGGTGCGTGTGCAGAGGGCTTCGACGTCGGCGAGCGTGTCGGTGCCGTACAGCTCGGGTTGGCGTGCGCCGAGCAGGTTCAGGTTGGCGCCGCTCAGCACCGCGAGGATCGGGCGGGTCATCGCGTGACACCTGCCGGGACGGGCGCCGCGACGGCGGGTGCCGGTGACTGTCCCAGATCGCGGGTGTGCACCCGGTGGGTTCCGGAGGGGCCGCTGAGCACCGCGATCGCGGAGATCACCACGGCTCCGGCCGCGAACAGGGCCACGAGATACCAGTTGTCGCGGTTACCGCCCATCAGTGCGCCGGCGATCGCGGGGGTGAAACCGGCCAGGGCGAAACCGAACTGGGTACCGACGGCCATGCCGGAGAGGCGGACGCTCGTGGGGAAGTATTCGGCGTAGGTGGCGGGCCAGCAGGCGTTCGGCATGCTGTAGACGACACCGGCGAGCAGGATGCCCGTGCCGAGCACGAGCGGTGTGTTGCCGATCGAGATCGCCCACAGGAACACCGTGGCGGTCACGGCGGTACCGACGAGGCCGGACAGGAACACCGGCTTGCGGCCGACGCGGTCGGACAGGGACGCCCACATCGGGATGGTGCCCACCGCGATGATGTTCGCGACGATCGCGAGCCACAGCATGGTCGTCGACGAGATCCCGATGCCGTATTCGTCGGCGGTCGCGAAGCTCAGGGCGAACACCTGGAAGACGGTGTTGACCATCGCGATGAACGAGGCGAAGAACACGCGCAACACACCGCGCCAGTGGTGGCGGAACAGGACGGCGAGCGGGGCGGGCGGTACCTCGGCGTGCGATTTCTCGGAACGGAACTCGGGGGTTTCGTCGAGGGTGGTGCGGATGATGAAGCCGACGACCAGCAGTGCGGCGCTGACCCAGAACGGGATGCGCCAGCCCCACGCGTGCAGTTGCTCGTCGGACAGCAGGGCGATGACCGGCAGGAACACCAGCGGGGCGAGTACCTGCCCGCCCTGGGTGCCGCTGAGTGTCCAGCTGGTGAAGAAGCCGCGCCGGTTGTCGGGGGCGTGCTCGAACGACATCGAGTTGGCGCCGGCCTGCTCGCCGGCGGCCGACAGACCCTGCATCAGACGCAACGTCACGAGCAGCGCGGGTGCGACGAGACCGATCTGGTCGTAGGTGGGCAGGCAGCCGATCAGGAACGTCGAGACGCCCATCAGCAGCAGGGTGCCGATGAGGATCTGCTTGCGCCCGAACCGGTCGCCGATGTGGCCCATCAGGAACGAGCCGAAGGGCCGGGCGATGTAGGCGACGCCGAACGTCGCGAGGGAGGCGACGGTCGCGGCGGCCTGGTTGCCTTCGGGGAAGAAGATGGTGGGAAAGACGAGTGCGGCGGCGGTGCCGTAGATCGCGAGGTCGTAGTACTCGAGTGCGCTGCCACTCCAGGCGGCCAGCGCCGCCTTGCGGGGCGTGCGCTGCACGGTGGTCGTGTCTGCCATGGGATTGCCCTTCGGAATCTGCATCGATTGTCGGCGAATTCGACGCTAAAGGTGGCTCCCGTCACATGGCAATCGATTGCCATTTTTTGCCATACTGGGCGAATGGGCCCCACACCGAACCCGCCGCCACCGAATCGGCGCCGCCGCGCGACCATCACCGACGTCGCGCGGGCAGCGGGGGTGGCCGCGTCGACGGTGTCCCGCGCGTTCAGCAATCCGAATCGGGTCAACGCGCACACCCGCGAGCACGTCCTCGGTGTCGCAGCGGAACTGGGCTACAGCCCCAACCCGACCGCCCGGGCCCTCGAGTCGGGGCGCAGCAACACGTTCGCCCTGCTCGTCCCCGACATCACCAACCCGTACTTCGCCGGCGTCATCAACGGTGCCGAGCAGGCCGCCACCGCGGCGGGCCGCACCCTCGTGCTCGGCAACACCCGGGAGAGCGCGTCCACGGAGGAGCAGCTGGTGCGGCGTCTCGGTCCCGCCGTCGACGGCTTCGTGCTCGCCGCGTCCCGACTGCCCGACGACGAGTTGCGCCGTGTCGCCGGGCTCAATGCCGTCGCCCTCGTCAACCGCGCGACCCGCGATGTCTCGTGCGTCGTCGCCGACTACGACTCCGGCAGCCGGCAGATCGTCGACCACCTGGCCTCCCTCGGCCACCGGTCGATCCTGGTGCTCGGCGGCCCACCCGAGTCGTGGTCGGGGGCGCGCCGCTGGGCGGGACTGCAGGCCGCTGCGGCCCAGCACGACATGCAGGTCCGACGCTTCGGGCCCTATCCGCCGACCCTCGGGGGCGGCCCCGCCGCGGCCGATGCCGCGGTCGCCGCGCGCGCCACCGCCGTCGTGTGCCACAACGACATGCTCGCCATCGGGGTGCTGCGCCGGCTCGCCGAACGCGGCGTCGACGTGCCCGGGGAGGTCAGCGTCGTCGGGTTCGACGACATGTTCGGCGCAGACCTGTGCAGCCCGTCCCTGACCACGCTCGCCGAACGCACCGCCGACGCGGGTGCACGCGCCATCGAGATGCTCGGCCGGCAGGTGTACGAGGGGGTGGCCGAGCCGGTGCAGCTGGTGTTGCCCACCCATCTCGTCGTGCGCGCGTCGACGGATCGAGCCGCGGTTCGACCGTGACCCGGGAGTCCCCGGCGCGAGCGAGTGGTACTCGCGCCTGGTCGAAGCCAAGTCCGACCTGTTCGGGAGCCCCCGGCGCGAGCGAGTGGTACATACATTCGATCTGACCGATCGTGTGTACCACTCGCTCGGACGAGCGGCAGGGGTGTCGGTCGCCCGTCGGGGGTGGTCACACCCGTGGCGGCACGATGCCCGCGACGCACGGGTATCCTCTACCGGTCCGGATGTAGCGATCGATAGGTGGATGAGTACATGGGGAGTCCCACCGATGACACCGTCGCGGAGGGAGTGCCCGCGCCGGACTGGCGGACCCTCGAGCCGATGGAGCTCAGCCCCATCCTCGCGGCGAGCCTCGAGGCCTTCTACGAAACCGGCTTCCACGGCACCTCGGTGCGTGCCATCGCGCGCCGTGTCGGCGTCACCGTTCCCGCGCTGTACTACCACCACGAGAACAAAGAAGGCCTGCTCATCGCGCTGCTCGAGCTGTCGACGAGCGACGTACTGCAGCGGGTGAACGCCGCCGACGCCGACGGCGGCGACGATCCCGTGCGGCGGCTGTCCAACGTCATCGAGGCGATCGTGCTGCGTATGACGATGCGTGCGCGACTCGCGGCGATCGAGGGGGAGGCCCGCTATCTGAGCCCGGAGAACCGGCAGCGCTACCGCGCGGTCCGCAAGGGGATCGAGCAGATCGTCCGGGGGATCATCCGGGACGGTGTCGACGCGGGCGTCTTCGACGTGGAGGATCCGGCCGAGATCACCCGGGCGCTGCTGGGCATGTGCCAGTCGATCCCGCGCTGGTACCACGCGGAGGGCACCCTCAGCCCGCAGGAGGTCGCGCGCAAGTACGTCGCGATCACCTCGAAGGTGGTCGGGGTGGCGCCCCCGGCGTGACGGCGCGCGTCACCGGTTCCGGAAATCGGCCTTCCGCTTCTGCTCGAACGCGCGAACGCCCTCGCGGAAGTCGGGGCCGGCGAGCAACTGCATCTGCCCGTCGAACTCGCGACCGAGCGCACCGTCGAGTTCGGTGAGCGTGGTGGCGTTGATCGCGTGCTTCGTGGCGGCGTAGGCATCGACCGGGCCGCCGGCGAGACGCGCGGCGAGTTCGTCGACGCGGGCGTCGAAGTCGTCGTCGGCGTAGACGTCGGCGATCAGTCCCGCGGCCAGCGCCTCGGCGGCGGGCAGTCGCTCGGCGAGCAATGCCATTCTCATCGCGCGGGCCCGACCGACCGACGCCGCGACCAGCGCGGTCGCGCCGCCGTCCGGCATCAGTCCGATGCGGGTGAAGGCGAGCAGGAAGTACGACGACTCGGATGCGACGGTCAGGTCGCAGGCCAGCGCCAGCGACACCCCGACCCCGGCGGCGGCGCCGTTCACCGCGGCGATCACCGGTCGCGGGAAGTCCCGGACGGTGGTGGCGACACGGTTGGCGGCGTCGAGGGTGTCGGTGCTCGGCGGACCCGACAGGTCGCGTCCGACGATGTCGGCGCCCGAGCAGAATGCCCGCCCGCCCGCACCGCCGACGATCGCGACGCGGATCGTCTCGTCGCCGGTGTACTTGTCGAAGGCGTCGGCGACGGCGTCGAGGGTCTCGGCTTTCACGGCGTTCATGCGGTCGGGACGGTTGATGGTGACGCGCAAGGTGCCGTTCTCGACGGTGACGTCGACGCCCGGTTCGTGATCGGTGCTCATGGTGATCTCTCCGTCGGTGGGGGTTCAGGGTCGGAGCGAGAGCGCGACTTTGCCTGTCGCGGTTCGGGTTCCGAGGGATGTCAGGGCGGCCGCGGCGTCGGCGAGAGGGTAGACGGTGGGTTCGGGGACCTGCAGTGCACCGGAGTGCAGCAGCGGTGCGAGGACGTCCCACTGGCGGCGTGGGTAGCCGGGGTCGCGCCGGATGAACTCGCCCCATCCGGCGCCGACCACCGAGATGTTTTTCAGGAGCAGGCGATTGACCTTCACAGTGGGGATCTCGCCGCCGGTGAACCCGAGGACCACGACGCGGCCGCCGGGAGCGAGGCTGCGGAGGCTGTCGGTGAAGCGGTCGCCGCCGACCGGGTCGAGGACGATGTCGACGCCGCGGCCGTCGGTGACCTCGAGGGTCTGTTGCTTGAAGCTTTCGGCGAACACGACGTGGGTCGCGCGGTTCGCGCGCGCCACTTCGGCTTTCGCCTCGGTGCTGACGACCGCGACGGTCTCGAGGCCGAGTGCCGCGCAGAGTTGCAGGGCGGCGACACCGACCCCGCCCGCGGCACCGTGGACGAGGACGGTGTCGCCGGTGCGGTAGCGGGCGCGTTCGTCGAGGGCGAAGTGCACGGTGAGGTAGTTCAGGAGCAGTCCGGCGCCGGCGGTCGACGACACCGAGTCCGGCAGCGGGAACACGGACTCGGGGCCGACGACGACGGTCTGCTGCCACGATCCGTCGGCGGCGAGTACCGCGACGCGTTGTCCGGCTGCGACACCGCTGCCGTCGGGTGCGGAGCGGACGATTCCGGCACCTTCGGTGCCGAGAACGCACGGCAGGGAGCGCACCACCTGGTAGGCGCCGGTGGTCTGCAGGAGGTCGGGGAACGACACCCCGGCGGCGTCGAGGTCGACGACGACGCCGGTGCCGTCGGATTCCGGTTCGGGGATCTCGGTGGCGCGCACGCCGTCGGGGCCCGTGTTCTCCATCAGTTGCGCTGCCTGCATGACTCTCCTGGACCGAAACGTCGGCGGTGTCGAAATCGTATGAAAATCCTTACCAGACGAAACGGAATGGACGCCACCGTCGGAGACCGTTGACCGTGCCCCGGTTCTCTGGTAGTCCTTTAGCGATCGATAAGTAACGACGGACACACCGTGAGGGGCACCATGGCCGACGAGACGACTGTAGAACCTGCCGCACTGTACGAGAAGCGCGGCGGCGTTGCGATCATCACCCTCAACCGGCCGAAGGCGCTCAACGCCGTCAACGGTGCGCTCTCGACCGCGCTCGGCAACCACCTCGAGCAGGCCGAGAACGACGACGAGGTGAGGGTCGTCGTGCTCACCGGCACCGGACGCGCATTCTGCGCCGGCGCCGACCTCAAGGCCATCGCGGCGGGGGAGGACACCTCCGCCCAGGGGCATCCGGAATGGGGCTTCGCCGGATACGTCCGGCACTGGGTCGGCAAGCCGACGATCGCCGCGGTCAACGGCTTCGCGCTCGGTGGCGGAACCGAGATCGTGCTCGCCAGCGACCTCGCGGTCGTCGACGAGGAGGCGAAACTCGGTCTGCCCGAGGTCAAGCGCGGACTCTTCGCCGCTGCCGGCGGCGTCATCCGCATCCAGCAGCAGGTTCCACTCAAGGTCGCCCTCGAGATCGCGCTCACCGGCGAACCCCTCTCCGCCGCGCAGGGCAAGGAGCTGGGTCTGGTCAACCGCGTCGCCCCCGCCGGGACGGCACTCGACGTCGCACTCGAACTCGCCGAGACGATCGCCGCCAATGCTCCGCTGTCCGTGCGGCATTCGAAGGCGATGATCCACCGCACCGCGAACTCGTCGGCGTGGGACGACGCGCCGTGGGCCGACAACGCCGAGGCGTTGAAGGTCGTCTTCGGAAGCGAAGACGCGATGGAAGGACCCCGCGCCTTCGCCGAGAAGCGCGAACCGGTCTGGAAGGGCCGCTGAGACACTCCGGCCGTGCGGTATCCGCCGCCGACACAATCCGATACACACCGTGATCCGAAGGGAACATTCATGATCGTCAACGACAGCGTCGCCGTCGTCACCGGAGGCGCCTCCGGTCTGGGCCTGGCCACCGTCAAGGCTCTCGTGGACGACGGCGCCACCGTCGTCATCATCGACCTGCCGTCCTCGAACGGTGAGACGATCGCCAAGGAACTCGGCGATCGCGTGCGGTTCGCGGCCGCCGACGTCACCGACGAGGCGGCCGTCACCGAGGCGCTCGATCTCGCCGAATCCCTGGGCCCGCTGCGCGTCGCCGTGAACTGCGCGGGCATCGGCAACGCCGTCAAGACCGTCAGCAAGAAGGGCGCATTCCCGTTCGACGACTTCAAGAAGGTCGTGAACGTCAACCTGTTCGGCACGTTCAACGTCATCCGCCTCGCCGCCGAGCGCATCGCGAAGACCGAGCCGATCGACGGTGAGCGCGGCGTCATCATCAACACCGCCTCGGTGGCGGCGTTCGACGGTCAGATCGGCCAGGCCGCGTACTCGGCCTCCAAGGGCGGTGTCGTCGGCATGACCCTGCCGATCGCCCGCGACCTCGCGTCGCTGCTGATCCGCGTCGTGACCATCGCGCCCGGCCTGTTCAAGACCCCGCTGCTCGGATCGCTGCCGGAGGAAGCGCAGAAGTCCCTCGGTGGGCAGGTTCCGCACCCCTCGCGCCTCGGTGATCCGGCCGAGTACGGCGCACTCGCCGCACACATCGTGTCCAACCCGATGCTCAACGGCGAGGTGATCCGTCTCGACGGCGCGATCCGCATGGCACCGCGCTGACCGACATCGGTGCGGGGAGAGGAGGGGCGATGACCGCGCGTGCCGACGCCGCGCCCGGCGACTGGCGGGTGTTCGCGCCGCTGCGGTACGACCCCATCCTCGAGCAGGCCCTGGAAGCGTTCAGCGAGAACGGATTCCACGGCACCAGCGTCCGCGACCTGGCGCGCCGGGTGGGCGTGACGGTGCCGGCGCTGTACTACCACTACGAGAACAAGGAAGCCGTTCTCGTCACGCTGCTCGACGCCGCCGTCCTCGACCTGATCGACCGCGTTCTCGCGGCGGTCACGGACGGCGGCGCCGACCCCGTTGCCCGATTCGGCAATGCGGTCGAGGCGATCGTGCTCAACATGACGCACCGGGCCAAGCGCTCGGGTCTGGATTCCGAACTGCGGCACGTCTCGCCGGAGAACCGCGCGACGTACGTCGCCAACCGCAAACGGCTCGAACTGATCATGCTCGATCTCGTCCGCGACGGGGTCGAGCACGGCGTGTTCGACGTCGACGATGTCGACGAGAGTGTTCGCGCCCTGCTCGGGATGCTGCAGTCCATCGCCCGCTGGTATCAGCGCGACGGTCCGTTGACGCCCGCGTCGGTCGCCGAGCGGTACGTCGACATCGCGCTGCGGGTGGTCGGATACGGAGCTCACGCACCACGGCCGACCGTGGGGAGCCGGAGCGAGTGAGCCGGTCACCGTCCGCAACGGGCGGTGACCGGCCCACCGCCGATCACAGCGACAGTCGCTCCCGCGCGGCCGCGTACTCGGCCGCCAGGCGCGCGACGACGTCCTTCGCCGGTACGACGGCGTCGACCGCACCGACGCCCTGGCCGGCGCCCCAGATGTCGCGCCACGCCTTCGCGGAGGAGTCGCGGTTCGAACCGAAGTTCATCGCCGACGGATCGGACTCGGCGAGATCGTCGGGGTCCAGCCCCGCCGCGACGATGCTGCCGCGCAGGTAGTTGCCGTGGACGCCGGTGAACAGGTTCGAGTACACGATGTCCGACGCGGTCGAGTCGACGATCATCTGCTTGTAGCGGTCGTCGGCGTTGGCCTCGTCGGTGGCGATGAACACCGAACCCGCGTACGCGAGATCGGCGCCGGCCGCCTGCGCGGCGAGCACGGCGTCGCCCGTCGCGATGGACCCGGACAGCAGCAGCGGGCCGTCGAACCAGGTGCGGATCTCCTGCAGCAGCGCGAACGGCGACTGGGTACCGGCGTGACCACCGGCGCCCGCCGCGACCGCGATCAGTCCGTCGGCGCCCTTCTCGATCGCCTTGCGCGCGAACCGGTCGTCGACGATGTCGTGCAGCACGATCCCGCCGTACGAGTGGACCGCCTCGTACACGTCGGTGCGGGCGCCGAGCGACGTGATGACGATCGGCACCTCGAACTCGACGACGGTCGCGAGGTCGGCTTCGAGTCGGTCGTTGGAACGATGCACGATCAGGTTCACCGCGTACGGCGCCGACGGGGAATCCGGGTTGTTCGCGTCGTGCTTGGCGAGCGCTTCGGTGATCTGGGTCAGCCAGTCCCGCAGTTGCGCGTGTGGTCGGGCGTTGAGCGACGGGAACGATCCGACGATCCCCGACGTGCACTGGGCGATGACGAGGTCGGGATTCGAGACGATGAACATCGGCGATGCCACGAGCGGCAGACGCAGGCGGTCCTTCAAGGCGGGGGGCAGGCTCATGGATTCTCCCGGTGGTCTGGGGTGGACGGATGCGGGTTCCCTACTGATGCCGAGCCTACGATCCCTGGCTTCATTTTGTAAACCCAGCCGGGGGTGGCGGGCTTCACGGCGCATCGTCCGGTTAAGGTTGGCGGGGTGCCGGTGCGGCGCCGCGTCGACCACGGAGGTAACGGGAAATGTTGGAACTGTTCGGCGTCATCGTCGTGTGGCTCACCGTCGCGATGGTCACCATCGGCTGCCTGCTGCTCGTGGTCGTGTCGACCTTCGCCCCGCACTTCCTGCAGTTCGGCGGCTCGAAGGAGACCGAGGTCGAGCGCAACACCCCGACCCGCTCGTAGCACCCCGACCGATACCACGCACCTCGGCCCGCTCACGGCGGGTGCAGCGACGGAGCGCCTAGCCCCAGCCCAGCTGGTGCAGGCGCTCCTCTTCGATGCCGAAATAGTGCGCGATCTCGTGCACCACGGTGACCGCCACCTCGTGCACCACGTCGTCGTCGGTGTCACAGATGTCGAGGATCGCGTCCCGGTAGATCGTGATGGTGTCCGGCAACGACCCCGCATAGTGGCTGTCGCGCTCGGTCAACGCGATCCCCTGGTAGAGGCCCAGCAGATCGGGTTCCTCCTCGTGCCGCGGTTCGACGAGCACCACCACATTGTCGATCGCCCGTGCCAGCTGTGGCGGAATCGAATCGAGCGCATCCATCACGAGTTCGTCGAAACGGTCCTCTCCCATCGACACGGCCACATCAGCCTCCGGGCAGGGGAGCGGCACCCGGCAGCGGCGTCGGCAACAGCCGGCCGTTGTCGTCCGGCGGCGGCACCGGCGGCTGACCGTCGATGAGGATGTCGCCCTTGGCGCTGCCGGTGATCGCGGCGAAACCACCACCTTCGACCTGCGTGCCGATCGAACAGTTCACCTTGCGACTACCCGCCAACCAGCTGTCGAAGTTCAGATTGTCCCAGAACAGCGTCAACGTCTTGTTGCGCAGCGCCTCCGGATCACCGAGGAACTCGTCGACCCGCGCCGTGCACGTCTCCTCGAGGAAAGCGTCCTGATCCTCGATGCTCGGCAGCGCATCGGGGAACCGTTCCGACAGGTCCACCACCGCCGCCACCTCGAACGCGTGCGGTTTCGCGCAGTCCACCGGATCGGCGGGCACCCCGTTGTTGATGCCGATGCACACACCCGGATCCCACGCCCGCGACTGATCCTGATCGGCGACCCGCCCCTCGATGGGCAGCAGATTTCCGGTGGTCGACGAGAACTGCAGCCCGCACCGCAGGGTACGTTCACCGGCCGCCCATCCCGCCTCACCCGGATTGATCAGGCCCACGCTGAACTTGCCGTGCGGATCGAACCGACCGCCCAGATAGTCCATCGCCGCCGGCGCGCACTGCTCGTCGCGCAACTGCGTGAACCGCGACACCGACGGGAATCGCGTTCCCGGTCCCCACTCCGCACCGGGGAACACGCTCAGATCGATGTCGGCCACCACCTCGAACAGGTGGCTCTGCTCGCAGTCCACCTTCGCGAGATCACTCGCGTCGAGCGCCGTCCACGTCAGGCAGTCGCCGCCGGTCGCCGTGCCGAATGCCTCCCCGGCCACCGCACCCGTCGTGACGACGCTGCCCGCGCCGCCGCCGTTGTCGTCGGCGCCCTGGAATCCGGCGACGACGAACGTCGCCACCGCGGCGAGGACCGCGCCCGCGGCGACGAACGCCAACGACCGGCGAGTCAGTCGCGCCGACGGGGGGCGGCGTTTCGGATGCTGCTTCTTCTCTTCGACCATCGCTGTCCATCATGCCCGGCCCGGCGCGTGCACGGTAACGTCGGTTCATGGCCGACGACCCGAGCGATCCCGGCACCGGGATCGATCCGCGCATCCAGGACATCGCCCAGCGCGTGTTCGACGCCGCCCGCGCGGGCGACGCCGACACCCTCGCCGCGTACCTCGACGCCGGGGTTCCGGTGAACCTCACGAACGGTACCGGCGACACCCTCGTCATGCTCGCCGCCTACCACGGGCATCCGGTCGCGGTGCAGGTCCTCGTCGACCACGGCGCGGACGTCGACCGACTCAACGATCGCGGCCAGTCGCCGCTCGCGGGCGCCGTCTTCAAGGGCGAGGAAGAGGTCGTGCGGATCCTCAGTGGCGCGGGCGCCGACCCCCGGCGCGGACACCCCACCGCGGCCGACGCGGCCGTCATGTTCGGGCGTGACGACTACCTGCAACTCTGGCAGCGGTAGGCTTCGATTCCGTGATCGACCTCAAGTTCCTCCGCGAGAACCCCGACACCGTTCGCGCCTCGCAGCGCACCCGAGGTGAAGACCCCGGCCTCGTCGACGCACTGCTCGACGCGGACGCCGCGCGTCGCGCCGCGGTGCTCGCCGGCGACAACGCCCGCGCCGAGCAGAAGGCACTGGGCAAGAAGGTCGGCAAGGCGTCCCCGGAAGAGCGGCCCGCGCTGCTCGACGGGGCGAAGGAACTCGCCGCGAAGGTGAAGGAACTCGAGGCCGAGCAGAACGCCGCGCAGGACGCCCTCGAGCGCGCCCATCTGGCGATCTCCAATGTCGTGCAGGACGGTGCTCCCGCCGGCGGCGAGGACGACTTCGTCACCCTCGACACCGTCGGCGACCTGCCCACCTTCGATTTCGAGCCGCAGGACCACCTCGCGCTCGGTGAATCGCTCGGACTGATCGACATGGAGCGCGGCGCGAAGGTGTCGGGCGCCCGGTTCTACTTCCTCACCGGCTACGGTGCGCTGCTGCAACTCGGCCTGCTGCAGCTCGCGGCGCAGAAGGCCACCGCCAACGGCTTCACCATGATGATCCCGCCGGTCCTCGTGCGCCCCGAGGTCATGCAGGGCACCGGCTTCCTCGGTCAGCACGCCGACGAGGTGTACCGGCTCGAGGAGGACGACCTGTATCTCGTGGGGACCTCGGAGGTACCGCTCGCCGGATACCACTCGGGTGAGATCCTCGACCTGTCGAAGGGCCCGAAGCGGTACGCGGGCTGGTCGTCGTGCTTCCGTCGCGAGGCCGGCAGCTACGGCAAGGACACCCGCGGCATTATCCGTGTGCACCAGTTCGACAAGGTCGAGATGTTCGTCTACTGCAAGCCGGAGGACGCCGCGGCCGAGCACCAGCGACTGCTGGCGTGGGAACGTGAGATGCTCGCCGCCATCGACGTGCCGTACCGCGTCATCGACGTCGCCGGCGGCGACCTCGGTTCGTCCGCGGCCCGCAAGTTCGACTGCGAAGCCTGGGTGCCCACCCAGCAGCGCTACCGCGAGTTGACGTCCACATCGAACTGCACGACCTTCCAGGCCCGTCGCCTCGGTGTCCGCTTCCGCGACGAGAACGGCAAGCCGCAGACCGCCGCGACCCTCAACGGCACCCTCGCCACCACCCGCTGGCTCGTCGCGTTGCTCGAGAACCACCAGCAGGCCGACGGCACCGTGAAGGTGCCCGAGGCGCTCGTCCCGTTCGTGGGCCGCGAGGTGCTCGAGCCCGTCGGCTGACGGTCGGCTCCGCCTCCGGTCGAGCGAATGTACCGCTTGCTCCATCGAGTCGAGTGAGCGATACATTCGCTCGGTCGCGCGGAGCGCGAAACAGCGAGCGGAGGGGTCAGCGCAGGATCATGCACGTCGTGGAGCCGGTGGCGATCAGCCGGCCCTCGTCGTCGCGGGCCTCGCCCCGCGCCGTGGCCGTACGTCGACCCGCGTGTTCGCAGAATCCCTGCACCCGCACGCGATGACCGGGTTGCACCGGTCGCAGGTATCGCACCTGCAGATCCAGCGTCGTATATCCGACACCCGGTTCGAGTGTGCTCGCCACCGCGAAACCCATGGCCGTGTCGAACATCGTCGCGAGGACACCACCGTGCACGCTGCCGACGGCGTTGGCGTGGAATTCCCGGGCCTCCATCGTCACCTCCACGAGTCCTTCGCGGGCGTCGGTGACGGTGAACCCGAGCGTGCGTGACGTGGGGTGGTGGGGGATGGTGCCGTCGATCAGTCCGCGCAGGAAGTCCACGCCCCGCATGTCGCGGTTCGCCGCCGACGTCGGAGCCGGATCGTCCCAGGTGTAGGTGCGCTGCCGATCGGGAATGCTGTGCTCGCTCACAGAGCGCAACCGTATCGGACCGAGGCCCACCACGTGACACGCGACACTTCGGTGTGCGAACCTGGACACATGCGTCGATGTTGATCGTCCCCCGCCGCTTCGCTGACCGCCCGCGCGGTCGCCTATTCGTCGACCCGTGAGTTCGTTCCGCTCTACGGGCTCTACGCGCTGCTGTTCGCCGACCACGGGCTGAGCACCGGCGCGATCTCCTCGCTCTTCGTCATCTGGTCGGTCGTCGCGTTCGTGTCGGAGGTTCCGTCGGGCGCGTGGGCCGACACGGTGTCGCGTCGCGGGCTGCTGTTCGGCAGCGGCGCTCTGGTCGCCGTCGCGTTCGCGCTGTGGATCCTGTGGCCCACCTACTGGGGTTTCGCCGCCGGATTCGCGCTGTGGGGCGTCGGTGAATCACTGAAGTCGGGGACGTTCGAGGCGCTCGTGTACGACGAACTCGCCGCGCTCGGCGCCGAACATCGCTACACCGCGACGATGGGGTACGCGAACGCCGGCGAGATGGTGTGCGTGTTCGTGGCGACGACGACGGCGGCGCCGCTGTACGACATCGGTGGCTATGCGCTGGTGGGATGGGTATCGGTCGCACTGATCGTCGCCAACACCGCGCTGGTGGCGACGTTGCCGTCGGCTCCGCGTACCGCGGACGCCGACGAGTTCGCGGGTGAGCGGTCGTTCGTGTCCCGCTACGTCGCGACGGTGCGCGCCGGTACCGGGGAGGTGCGCACCGACCGGGTGGTGCGTCGCGCGGTGCTGCTCGCCGCTGCGCTCCTCGCGTTCCTCGCGTTGGACGAGTACTTCGGTCTGCTCGCACGGGAGGGGGGTGCCGCCACCGAGCACGTGCCGTTGCTCGTCGCGTTGACGGTCGTCGGACAGGTGGTCGGTGCGGCGACCGCGGGCCTGACGGCCTCGATGGGAGGCGCGGCCGCCGGTGGCGTGGTGGTGACGGGGGCGGTCGCGCTCGCCGCGGGGTCTGTGCTCGGTGGGGTCACCGCCGTCGGGGTGACCGGGGTGCTCGGGTTCGTCGCGATCGGTGTGGGTTACGGCGCACTGCACAACGCGGCGATCGTGGCGGAGGCGCGGGTGCAGGAGACGATGTCGGGGCGGGCCCGCGCGACCGTCGCCTCCCTGGTGGGTCTCGTCAGCGAGGTGGTGTCGGTCACGGTGTATGCCGGGTTCGCGTTCGGGTCGGTGTGGTTTCCGTTGTGGGCGTCGATGGTCGCGACCGCGGTGTTGCTGCTCGGTGTGGGAATCGTGGCGGTGCGGTGGCTGCCCGCGACCGCCGGTTCGACGCGTTGCCCCTCAGTGGATTCTCAGTCGCATTGATTAGCGTGGGCAGCCATGCGTGCACGTCTGATTCCCCTGCTCACCGCCGTGTCCGGTCTCGCTCTCGTCACGACCGGCGCGACCTTCGCGTACCTCGACGAACCCGTCACGGAGGTCGTGGCGACGCAGCAGGACACCGACGGTGACGGCGTCGGTGACGCCCGCAGCAGCCTGCAGCAGGCGAGCCTGCCGTTGTCCGTTCTGGGTGGCGGTGTGGGGCAACTCACCGACGGCAGCCGACAACTCGACGACGGTGCCCAACAGCTGTCCGACGGGCTCGGGCAGGCCCGCGAAGGTGGACAGCAACTCGCCGACGGACTCGGGCAGCTCGACGGTGGAGTCGCCCTGCTCGGCGACGGTGCCTCGCAGGTCAGCGGCGGCGTCGACGAGGTCGTCACCCGGCTCACCGGCTTCGGGGAGATGCAGGGCAACGTCACCGGGCAGCTCACCTCGGTCGCCGGCACCCTCGCGCTCTCGCCGGACCCCGTGTCCCAGCAGGCCGCCGCCACGATCGGCGGCCTCGTCGAAACCCTGAACACCGAGGGCCTCGGACCGGACACCCTCGCCCAACTGGAACTGCTCCGCGACGGCGCCCGGCAACTCGCGTGGGAACTCACCGACCCCGAAGCCCAGTTCGTCGCCGGAATGAGTCAGGCAGCCGAGGGCTCGAGGCAGCTCCTCGACGGCCTGGTTCTCCTCGACGACGGTGGTCGCGCCCTCACCGACGGCACCGGCCAACTCGTCGACGGAGTCGGTCCCGTCGACAACGTCGTCAGGACGATCACCGAGAACGTGCGGACCGCCACCGATGCACTTCCGCAATCCGGTGGGCAGGACGAACAGGCGACGCAGGCGGCGGACGCCCCCGTCGACCGCAGCGCCTGGCCCTACGCGCTGATCGCGCTCGGCGCCGTCGTGCTCGTCGTCCCCGCGATCAGGCCCCTCGTGACCGCAAACGGCTGATCGATGCGGGGACCCGTTCCCGCCACTGCACCCAGTCGTGACCACCGGCGAACGTCCCGCACTGCACCGGATGCCCGGCCGCGCCCAGGCGTTCGCAGGCCTCGGTGACCTCGGCGACCATCATCCATTCGAGATCCCCGACCTCCACGAGCAGCGGCACCTCACCGCCCGCGTCGGCGTCGCCGAGGTCCAGCACACCGCGCTCCTGCTCGTCGTGCCACCACACGGACGGCGACAGGCAGGCGGCGCCCTCGACCACGTCGGGTCGGGTCAGTGCGAAGAACAACGAGGCCAGACCGCCGTACGAACAGCCCGACACGACGACCGGCCCGCCGACGAACGCGAGCAGTTCGTCACGGAACCGAGGATTCGCGGTCAGGTCCGTCGCCCGCACGTTCCGGTCGTGCCCGTCCGCGGACACGTGATCGACCACGACCACCCGCGCGGGCGGGTTCTCCACCTCGTCGAACGCGGCGAGCACGCGGTGCTTGCGCACCTGGTCGCCGTCGAACAACAGGACGGTCCCGCGACCGGGCCGTGGCGGCACGTAGGTGCCGACGCGCCGCGGGGTGCCGTCGAGCACCACGGTTTCCGACGTCAGCACACCCTCGGGGGACCGCCCGGTGCACAGCCGCTGTTCGGGTGCGTCCGGTGCGGCTCCCTCGCGGTCGCCGAGCGCGTTGCGACGGAACCCGATCCACCATTCGCGTGCGTCCTCACCGTCGGCCGGGCCGGTGACGGGGGTGTCCGTCGGGACGAACGTGTAGGCGCCGCGCCACCCGGCGGGCACCCGCACCGATCCGATCCACGCGCCCCCGTCCGTGTCGCGTCGCATCATGCCCTCGTCGAGGAGGCTGCGGTCGGTGACGCAGTTGACGTCGAGGAACACGGCGGTGGTGGCCGGGGGTAGTTCGTCGTCGCGCGCGGTGAACGTCGCGATCCAGCCGTCACCGTCGCGGGTGAACACGGGTCCGGCGGAACGCTCGGCGAGCGACACCGCGGCGGCCGCGGCGGGGACGGGCACCGACAGGTGGGGTGCCGGCTTCCGCGCGCGTGGCGACGGCGTCGGCGCGACCGCGTTACCGGACACCGTGCTCGAGGACGCCGTGTTCGATGACGCCGCGTTCCCGGACACCCGGCTCAGGCCTCGCCGCGGACGGCGGCCGCGATCTTCTCGGGGAGCTGCTCACCGAGCCACGTCATGCTGAGCAGGCTCGTGGAACGGAACGCCCGCCACTCCTCGTCGGTGGGCAGGTAGTGATGGCCGCCCTGCACGACGTTCAGCGACGTGAACACCGGCATCGCGGCGTACGCGTCGGCGAGCGCGGCGTTCGGGAAGTATCCGACGAGGACGTCCGCCTCGAGCAGGTTGAAGTTCTCGGGACTGAGCTGGCTGTCGTTGCCCGCGGCGACGTACTGCTCGGTGGGTTCGGACGGAACGAGCCCGAGACCGGCGAGGAGCTGCGCGGTCGCCGAATCCGGACCGGTCAGCAGGCCCGCCTGATCGGGGGAGTGCAGCAGCGACACCACGTACGTCGCGCCCTGCAGTTCCGGGTGCTCCTGCGCAGCCGCCTCCAGGTTGCTCTGGACGGCGTCGATCCGCGCGTCGATCTCGTCGCGCGCACCGAACAGGTCGGCGACGCGCTGCGCCTGCTGCGACCACGAGTCCTCGCTGTCCGCGGACGCGGCGGTCAGGGTCGGCGCGATCGCGGCGAGCTGCTCGTGCAGGCCCGCATCCACGGCGAGCCCGGTCGCGAGGATCAGATCGGGGTCGTAGGAGGCGATCTCCTCGACGGGAACGTCGGTGGTGAAGTCGAGCAGCGGGGGTACCTCGCCGCCGAGGTCGTCGATCGCGGCTTCCGTCCACGGCATGACCGGCTTGACGACGGACTGGGCCATCGCGACGGGAACGACGCCCACGGCGAGCGCCGCGTCGTTGTCGGAGACCGACAGCGTCACGACACGCTCCGGGGTGCCCTCGACGGTGACCTCGCCGAACTGGTCCTCGACGGTGACGGAGGTGTTCTCCGGGGACGCGGAGTCGGCCGATGTGTCCGAGTCGGACGACCCGGAACACGCGGCGGTGAACAGCAGCGGGACCGCAATCAGCGATGCCGTCAGGCGGGTGAGCTTCACGAACGGACCTCTCGTCGAGAAATCAACGGAGGTCAGCCTAACCTGCCTGAACCGCACGATCCGTGGAGGTCGTCGTCACATCTTGCTGCAGCGCAACTCGTGGCCCTTCGACGTCTTGCACCGGCCCGTCTCCAGATCCCACTGCCAGCCGTGCAGGTTGCAGGTCAGCGTGGTTCCGTCCACGACACCGAACTTCGACAGGTCCGCCTTGAGGTGCGGGCACCGCCGCTGGATCTCGTAGCCGCCCAGTTCGATCGACGCCGAATCGTCGTGGGCCTCGGCGAACCAGCCGTCGGCGTACGCGATGCGCTCGTCCGTGAGGCACTTGAAGAACGTGTAGAGGAACTCGTTGTAGCCGCCGATCCGCCAGGCCGTGAACCGGGTGGACAGGAAGATCGTGTTCACCCAGTCGGGTTCGTCGTCGCGCAGCACGGTGCGCACCAGTTCCGGCGCGATCCGGAACCCGTAGCGGTACTTGCCCTCACCGTCGATCGGCTCACGCACGATCCGCTTCGGAAAGTCCAGGACGACGGTCTCGTCGCCCATCACCAGACCCACCGGGTAGCCGATGCCATCGCAGATCAGATCGGACTGCGCCATGATCGGCTCGAACTTCGCCTTCAGTCCGGGCAGCAGCGGCTCGCCGTCGGCGGGCGCCCACTTCGCCTTCTGCGCAGCGATGACCGGCGCGAAACGCTGTGCCATGTCCTCGATGTACGCGGCCTTGTCGGTGAAGATCGCGTCGACCTGCTCGTCGGGGACCGGATGGGTGAGGGTCATCGTGTCGCTGCCCGTCAGGTCCACCGTCGATCCGGGGATCATCAGCAGCCCGCCGTCGCGGCCGTGGATGCGCAACTGCTCGAGGAACACGATCTGGTCGGGGAAGATGTTGCCCTCGTCGCCGTGATCGTCGTTGAGATCACGCAGATCGTCGTCGAGGAACACCGGCGGACCGGCGGACGGCACGATCCACGTCGCCCCGACCTGCTCGATGTAGCTGCGGCAGCGGTCCATGCCGCGCTGCCGCTTCTGCTTGCCGAAGTTGGCCTTCGTCCTCTTCGGGATGTCGTACACCATCGGGTACCAGATCGCACCCGAGTACTGCAGCAGGTGGATGTCGATGTGACCGAACGCGTCGAGCATCGGATCCATGTCGATCGGCCGCGCGTCGTTCATGTTGAACACCGTCGTGGTGCCGTCGGCCACCACCAGACCCGAGTCGCCGATCGGGCCGTCGGCGGGCGCCCGCAACGCGATGATCATGATGTCGAGTTCGCCCGGGCCCAGAGGCGCGTCGTCCCCGGCGACGAGTTCACCGGCGCGGACCCGGTGTTTGACCGAGTCGGTGGTCTCCACGAACTTGGTGAACCCGAGCGACTCGAGCTCGCGGCGCAGGTCCGGCACCGGATAGTCCGGCAACAGCACCGTCGCGTCCTTGCGGACGTGATCGCGCAGCGTGTCCGGATCGAAATGGTCCTTGTGCAGGTGCGAGACGTACAGGTAGTCGACGTTCCCGAGGGTGTCCCAGTCGAGGCCGGTGTTGTCGGGGAACGGAACCCACGACGCGAAGTACGCGGGTGTCACCCACGGGTCGCACAGGATCGATCCCGCTTCGGTCTGGATGTGGAACCCGGCGTGTCCGACGCTGGTGATCTGCACTTCGTAGCCTCCCTGAACTGCTGACCGACGTGCCTACCAGGGTAGGCGGCGCCGATCAGTCCACTGCGCCCAGGCAGTACCCGTTCGACCCGGTGGTGACGTAGACGTCCAGGTTGCGGGACGTTTCTGCCTCGATCACCGGAATCGTCACACTGCCGTACACGTCGTCCAGAGGCGTGAAGGTCGCGGATTCGGCGTCGAAGGTCGTGACGGCATCCAGCACGCTCGGGTCGGCGGACATCGGCGGAACATCCGGGTATCCGCTGCCCCAGGGATCCCAGATCGCGCGTGCCTCGCACACCAGGGGGTAGTTCTCCTCGGCGTCCTGCGGCGATACCGGGTCGCCGGTGACGCGCCCGAGGAAGCGCGTCACGGCGTGGATCGCGTCCGCGCCGGTGTAGATGTCCTCGCCGTCGTGATGGATGTACGGGCACGCGTACCCGGAGGCGATCTCGCTGCGCAGCACCGACACGGCGACACCGTCCGGGGAGGACCACGTGGCCGTGTACTGCCCGTCGGAGCCGGGGCGCGTCACGGCCGCGGTGATCGCATCGACGTCGTCGTACATCTGTGCGGCGCGTTCGGGTGCGATCGTCCAGCAGCGCGCCGCGACGTCGTTCCCGGCGACGAGGTCGTCCACCCACGACTGCAGCGCGGCGGTGGCCGCGGCGTTTCCCGGCACATCACCGACCCGCACCGCTCCGGTGGTGTCGGCGGCGGCGCTGCCCTCCGGGTCGGTGGTGTCGGCGGCCGCCGTCGTCGTGGGCGGAGGGTCGGTGGGGATGCCCGACTGTCCGTCGCCCTCGCAGCCCGCGACGGACAGTGTCACCGCGACGGCGAGGCCGCACAGGGCGAGTCGTCGGGTCGTGCGGGTCGTCGCGGCCATACGGAGGTTCCCCCTCTGGATGTACGGGTGGGTGCACAGGGTCGGCTCGGATCGACCGACCCGGCTACGCTAGCCGACGTGGAACCCTTCTACCGGACCATCATCGGAGTGGCTCGAACACTCTTCGCGGCTCAGGGCCTGAAATTCACGATCACCGGGGAAGAACACATCCCGGCGACGGGGGGCGCGGTCATCGCGATGAATCACACGGGCTACATGGACTTCACGTACGCGGGGATTCCCGCGCGCGCCACCAAACGCTACATCCGGTTCATGGCGAAGAAGGAGGTCTTCGACAACAAGATCTCCGGACCGATGATGCGCACGATGCGGCACATCCCCGTCGATCGCGGTGACGCCGGCGACTCCTACCGGCTCGCGGTGCAGGCGTTGCGCGCCGGCGAACTCGTCGGTGTGTTCCCCGAGGAAACCATCAGCCGCAGCTTCGAACTGAAGGCGTTCCGCTCGGGTGCCGCGCGCATGGCGCTGGAAGCGGGTGTCCCGGTGATCCCGATGGTGCTGTGGGGATCGCAGCGGGTGTGGACGAAGGGGCATCCCAAGCGTCTCGGACGGACCAACACCCCCATCACCATCAAGGTGGGCGCCCCGATCGCGCCGTACGAACCGGCCGCGGACATGACCGCCGAACTGCACACCGTGATGGAGAAGATGCTCCACGAGGTGCAGCAGGGCTACACCCACGAGCCGGGCGCCCACTGGGTGCCGCAGCGGCTCGGCGGCTCGGCCCCGAGCCTCGAGGAGGCGAACGCCGAGGACGAGCGGGTCGCGGCGGAGCGTCGCGCCCGCAAGGAACAGGCACGTCAGGAGAAGGAACGTCTCGAGCGCGGGGGTCGGCCCGGCGACACCGGCACCGGCGGTTCGGCACAATGACCGGGTGAGCCCTCAGCGTCCCGACCTCGTCGCATCCGATGTCGACGGCACCCTGATCGACGACACCGAGCGGGTGTCGGCGCGGACCCGCGCCGCCGTCCACGCGGTGGTCGACTCGGGGACCCCGTTCGTTCTGGCGACGGGACGCCCACCGCGATGGATCGCCCCCGTCGTCGAAGGGTTGCAGTACGCGCCGCTGGCGGTGTGCGCCAACGGCGCGGTCCTCTACGACAGCGCATCCGATCGGGTGCTCAGCGCCGCGGTGCTCGTTCCCGACGAGTTGGCGTGGCTCGAGGAGGTCGCGTCGACGGTGCTGCCCGGATGCGGGTTGGCCGCCGAACGGATCGGGGAGAGTGCGCACGACGCCGCGACCCCCCAGTTCGTGAGCTCACCCGGCTACGAGCACGCGTGGCTGAATCCGGAGACGACGGAACTGGCGACGCACGACGTGATCGCGGAACCGGCGATCAAACTGTTGATCCGGCTGCCGGGCGCGTCGAGCCGCGACATGGCCGAGGCACTGCTGCCGAAACTGCACGGCCTCGTCGACCTGACGTATTCGACCGACAACGGGCTGATCGAGATCTCGGCGGCCGGCGTGACGAAGGCGTCCGGTCTGCGGGAGGCCGCCCGACACCTGGGGGTGTCGGTGGAGCGGCTCGCGGCGTTCGGAGACATGCCCAACGACATTCCGATGCTGTCGTTGGCGCGTCACGGGGTGGCGATGGAGAACGCGCATCCGGACGCGAAGACCGCCGCGGACGAAGTCACTGCCACCAACGTCGAGGACGGGGTCGCCCGCGTGCTCGAACGTTGGTGGCAGTGACTCGTTTCCGGTGGTCGCGGGTCAGCCCGCGGGTACCGGTTCGGGTGCCGGCGCGGCGTCGGGAGCCGGTGCAGGTGCGGCCTCGGGTGCGGGTGCCGGTGCAGCCTCCGGGGCTGGTGCGGGGGCGCCCTCCGGTACCGGTGCAGCCTCCGGGGCGACGTGCGTCGCAGCGGCGGGCTGTTCCTGCATCGAATCCTCGTAGGCGTCGTTGTAGGCGCGCAGCACCTTCGTGACGACACCCGTCACCTCGTTGAAGATCAACGATCCGAACTCGAAGTCCGACCGCCAACCGTCCGGTACCCGGTACTCGTCGCTGGTGGGCAACCCCAGCTCACCAGCATCGAGTCCGCTCTTCTGCCAGGCCTCGTAGATCTTGCCGAGCACGGTCCACACGCCCCCGTTCGGTGAGGTGTAGATCGCGCCGTTGACGAAGTCGGCGTGTTCGAACCCGCCCTTGGCGGGAAGGATCCCCGTCGTCGCGGCACCGAGCCGACCCGTCTCACCGCCCTCGGCGACCCACTTCTGGGCGAGCGGGTTGTTGTCGGCGAGCCGCAGCAGTTCCTGGACGAGGTCCTGCACGTTCTGCACGGTCTCCGACGATCCGGTGGCGGCGGGAGCTCCCGCCGACGTGTCGGGGACCGAATCGCGCGTCTGCGGACCAGTCGCCGGTGAGGGGCTCGTGCCCTTCGCCGTGGACGCGGCGATCTGGCGGATGCGGTCCATCTGCGCGTAGCCGGCGTCGCCGGGGCAACTGGTCAGCCCGACGTCGCGGTGAGCGAAGATGATCGGCAGGTCCACGGATGCGCCCTGCGGGTACGCCGTGAACGAGGTGCCCTCGGAGTACATCGTGGTGTGGCCGAGCGGATCGAGTCCCGCCTTGGCGAGCCGCCAGCCGAGGAACTTCCCGACCGCCTCGACGGTCGCGTCGCTCGGTGCGACCGACGTGTAGTCGCCCATCATCGCGATGCCCATGGTGTTCTCGTTGAAGCCACCGGCGTGGGCGCCCTGCACGTTGCGGTCGAGGCCACCTGCGCGGCCTTCGAAGATCTGCCCGTACTTGTCGACGAGCACGTTGTATCCGACATCGCACCAGTTCAGGGTCTGCGCGTGGTACGCGTAGATCGCGCGCACGATCCCGGCGGATTCGGCCTTGGAGTAGTCGTTGCTGCCGGCGGTGTGGTGCACGGTGGCGCCGCCCAGCGAGTCGTCGTAGGTCGGGTCGTCGCAGCGCAGCGACTCGTCGGCGCCCCACAGTGAGCGGGAGATGACCTTCAGTCCGCTCGAGACGGGCTCGGCGATGTCGGAGAGCTGCCCGTCCATGGGGCCCGTCCCCGGGTCGATGAGCACGGCGCTGACGCTGTCGGCGATCGCGCGGGCAGGGTCCTCCGAACGCAGGGGTCGCGACGACGACGCGGGCACGTACCCGAGTTCGGGTGTGTCGGCGGCGGGTGCGGCGACGGGCACGGGGCCTTCGTCGACCGGTGCGGGTGCCTCTGACGGCGCCTCCGCCGGTGCGGGTGCCTCGGCCGGCGCTTCGGGGTCTGGGGCGGGCTCCCGTTCCTCGGGGGGAGCTTCGGCGCCGGCCAGCGTGGGTTCCGGACCCGGGCGCGGCGTGAGCAGGACCTGCACGGCCTTCGTCGCACCGACGAAGATCGGTTCGGTGCCGTGTCGCACGTCGGTCGAGGTGTCGTTGCGGGCGGTCTCGATGGGTTCCGTCGCGCTCCACGGACCCCAGGTGCCGTCGTCGTTCTGCGCGCGGATCAGGGCGTCGGTGTCGGCGACGTCGCTCGCGGCCAGCGCGATCATGCTGAACGGGGCGTCGCGTGTCAGTTCCTTGACGACCGCGCCGATCCGGTCGACGGGGCCGCCACCCGGGTCGGGGGCCGTCGTGATCTGCGGTATCCCGCGGGCGAGTTCCTTCAGGCTCAGGTCGGGAAGGTTGAGCCCGGTCAGTTCCTCGATCGGGATGACGATGTCGGGTACCGACGCGAGCACGACCTCGGCGATGACCGGGGCGATCGCGTCGACGGTGTCGTTCGCCGGTCGGATGTCGGCGCTGTCGGTGCCGGAGAGACCGGACACCGCGAACGGTGTTGCGGCGGCCAGGGCGGCGACGGCAGCCAGGACGATCGACGGCTTGGGGCGGCGATGCGGCACTGTGTGCTTCTCCCTGTTCGTTGGCGTGGTCTCGGTGGTCCTCTCAGGGGCGAATCCTTCGACGTCGACCGGCTTCCCGTGTGGAAACGGCACCGGTGACCGACAAGTTGTGATGCCCTTGTTACTGATGTGACTTCTGTTGCGCTACTCGGTCACTCTTGTCACACTAGTCGCAGAAAACCATAACCCTCAACCTGAGCTTTAGCATCGGTGTCGAAGCATCGGTCTCGAATGTCCGATCCGCGCGTGGGTCACGTGCGAGTACCCGGAACTGCGAGAACAAGGAGCGCGCCACATGACACGACGGCCCATCGGAAACAGGGGAAGGATCCGCAGGCGGCGTGTCGTGCTCGGCCGCCCGATGCGCGGGGGGTGGCGTCCGTCCGCCACCCGCGCCGCCGCACTCGGACTCGCCCCGGCGCTCCTCGCCGGAGCGGTCGTCGGAGCCGTCGTGGGCAACCGCGGCGACGACACCGACGTCACCCGTGCGGTGTCCGCCGACACCCCCATCACGTTCACCGGATTCGGACACGGACACGGCCGCGGCATGGGGCAGTGGGGGGCCTACGGCTACGCGCAACAGGGCTGGACGGCCGAACGGATCGTCGCCCACTACTACGGCGGCACCACGCTCGGCACCGTCGACAACAGCATGATCGCGGTCCGGCTGACGGACCACGACGACGAAGGCCTCGACGTCTACTCCGAGACCGGACTCGTCGTCGCCGGTCGGCGGACCGAACCCGGGCAGGCCGCGCACCTGACCCCGGTTCCCGGTGGCGGAGCGAACGTCGTCGTCACCGCCGGATGCAGCGGCGACGTGGTGTGGCAGGGGGCCACCGACCTGCCGTGGGTCGATCCCGTCGACCTCGGCGAGGACCGGCCCGCCGAGGAGCACCTCAGGATGTGCGCCGGCGACACCCCCTACCGCGGGGCCCTTGGTGTCGTCCTCGACGGCGACGCCGCGCGCACCGTCAACCGTCTGCCCGTCGAGGACTACCTGCGCAGTGTCGTTCCGGCCGAATCGCTGCCCGGTTGGGCGGACTCCGGCGGCGCCGAGGCGCTCCGGGCGCAGGCCATCGCCGCCCGCTCGTACGCGCTCGCCGAGAAGCGCAGCGAACTGTGGCAGACCTGCGACACCGTCAGCTGCCAGGTGTACGGCGGATCGAGCGTCGAGGATCCGCGCACCGACGATGCCGTGCGCACCACCCGCGGCGTCGTGCTGATGAAGGACGGGCAGATCATCCGCAGCGAGTTCTCCGCCTCCACCGGCGGGTACTCGGCCGGCGGCACCTTCCCTGCCGTCGAGGACCTCGGCGACGCGGCCGCCCCCAACCAGCAGTGGGCCAAGACCATCACCGCCGGTGAGATCGGCTCCGCGTTCGGTGTCGGCGAGTTGCAGTCGTTCGATGTGCTCGCCCGCAACAACCTCGGTGCCGATGGCGGTCGTGTCACCCAGGTCCGGGTCGTCGGGTCCGACCGCACCATCGAGACCACCGGCGCCGAGGCGCGCGCCAAGCTCGGTCTGCGCTCCGACTGGTTCACGGTGCAGGAGGGCATGGGTTCGGACGTTCCGCCGATCACACCGGCACCCGAGGTCGGCCCCGAGGTGACCACCGATCCGCTCGGGACGACCGATGGCGGATCCGCCATCGAAGCGAAGTACTTCGAACTCGGAGGCGTCGAGAGCACCCTCGGTCCCGCCGTCGGGCCGGAGCTGACCCTTCCGGACGAGACCGGCAAGTTCCGGATCTTCACCGGCGGGGCCATCGTGTGGACCCCCGAACTGGGCGCACAGGTCATCGACGTGAGCTTCCTGCGCGACTGGTTCCCCGGCAGCGGTAGCGCCGACTCGGCCGGTGAGCCGGAGGTCGTCGAACCGGAAGTGGTCGAGCCCCAGGTGGTCGAACCCCAGGTGACCGAACCGGCGACCACGGATCCGGACACCACCGAATAGCGCACGCCCACCACCGGGCGGTCGTCCCCACCGGGACGCCCGCCCGGTGTTCCGTGTGCACCCGTTGACATTGACGCGACGTCAAGCTGCAGGCTGGAGTCGGCGCGACGGAAGGTGCGGCATGCGATCCGAATGGTCCATCCAGGAGCTGGCCCGCGCGGCCGGTGTCACCAGCAGGACCCTGCGTCACTACGGCGACGTCGGAGTCCTCGAACCGAGTCGCACGGGCGCGAACGGTATGCGGTTCTACGACGCGGACGCACTCGTGCGGCTCCAACGGATCCTGCTGCTGCGTGACCTCGGACTGGGGTTGCCCGCGATCCGGCAGGTGCTCGAGGGGAACCGCGACACCGTCGTTGCGCTGCGCACCCACCTGGACCTGCTCCGTCACGAGCGGGAACTCCTCGACCGCCGCATCGAGGCGGTGCGCACCACCATCGACCGAACACGGAGAGGGGAAGCACTCATGGCACACGAAGTCTTCGACGGATTCGATCACACCCGGTACCGGGACGAGGTGGTCGAACGGTGGGGTGCCGACGCCTACGACACCGGCGACCGCTGGTGGCGCGGCATGACCGATGCGCAGCGGACCGATTGGCAGGGCCGGGTCGCGCAGTTGTCGCGCGAGTGGGCGGACGCGGCCCGCGCCGGTCTCGACCCGGCCGGGCCCGAGGCCCAGGATCTCGCGCGACGGCACATCGAGTGGTTGGCGTCGGTGCCGGGCACCCCCGGGTACGGAACCGCCGAGGGCAGTCCGCGCGAGTACGTGCTCGGTCTCGCGGACATGTACGTCGCCGACGACCGGTTCGCCGCGAACTACGGGGGCACCGAGGGCGCCGAGTTCGTCCGTACCGTTCTCCGCATCCACCTGCGGTGATCGTGCGCGTTTCCGGTAGCTGGGGCTACCAGAAACGCGCACGGCTACGGGGTTCGCCTACCCTGGTCTTTCGTGACTGCTGCATCAGCGCCCCAGCCCTCCACCGGTGAGTACGACCTGATCGTCGTCGGCTCCGGATTCTTCGGACTGACGATCGCCGAGCGCGCGGCCACGCAGCTCGGAAAACGGGTCCTCGTCGTCGAGCGTCGACACCATCTCGGTGGCAACGCCTACTCCGAGCCGGAACCCGAAACCGGTATCGAGGTGCACAAGTACGGTGCGCACCTCTTCCACACGTCCAACAAGCGTGTGTGGGACTACGTCAACCTCTTCACGGACTTCACCGGGTACCAGCACCGCGTGTTCGCGATGCACGACGGTCAGGCCTACCAGTTCCCGATGGGGCTGGGGCTGGTCTCGCAGTTCTTCGGCCGGTACTTCACGCCGGACGAGGCCCGCGCGCTGATCAAGGAGCAGGCCGCCGAGATCGCGACGTCCGAGGCACAGAACCTCGAGGAGAAGGCGATCTCCCTGATCGGCCGGCCCCTCTACGAGGCGTTCGTCCGCGACTACACCGCCAAGCAGTGGCAGACCGACCCGAAGGAACTGCCCGCCGGCAACATCGCCCGCCTGCCCGTCCGCTACACCTTCGACAACCGGTACTTCAACGACACCTACGAGGGCCTGCCCGTCGACGGCTACACGGCGTGGCTCGAGAACATGGCGAAGGACGAGAGGATCGAGGTCCGGTTGAACACGGACTGGTTCGAGGTCCGCGACGGTGTCCGCGCCGCCAGCCCCGACGCACCCGTCGTCTACACCGGCCCCCTCGACCGGTACTTCGACTACGCCGACGGCAAGCTCGGCTGGCGCACCCTGGACTTCGAGACCGAGGTGCTGCCCACCGGCGATTTCCAGGGCACTCCCGTCATGAACTACAACGACGCCGACGTGCCGTACACCCGCATCCACGAGTTCCGGCACTTCCACCCCGAACGCGACACGTATCCGTCCGACAAGACGGTCATCATGCGCGAGTTCTCCCGGTTCGCCGGTGACGACGACGAGCCGTACTACCCCATCAACACCCCCGAGGACCGCGCGAAGCTCACCGCCTACCGTGACCGCGCCAAGCAGGAGGCCGCGCAGAACCACGTCCTGTTCGGTGGTCGCCTCGGCACCTACCAGTACCTGGACATGCACATGGCCATCGCGAGTGCGTTGAGCATGTTCGACAACACCCTCGTCCCGTTCTTCGAATCCGGTGTGCCGGTGGCGGGGGATGCGTCGTGAGCGTGGGAGAACTCGAGGAGAACACCGTGAGCACCGCGACCGGTCCGGCGCTCGGCAGGTCGCTGCTGCAGCGGATCATTCTGCCCAGGCCGGGTGAGCCGCTGGATGTGCGCACCCTCTACCTGGAGGAGTCGCCGACCAACGCGCGGCGCGCGCACGCGACGACCCGCACGACGTTGAACATCGGCGCCGAGTCCGAGGTGTCGCTGTGCACCTACTTCAACGCCTTCCCCGCCAGCTACTGGCGGCGCTGGACCGTTCTCGGTTCGGTGGTGCTGCGGCTCGAACTCACCGGCCACGGCCGCATCGACATCTACCGCAGCAAGGCCGACTCGAGCCGCATCCACGTGCAGGGCCGCGAGTTCCGCGGCGAGCAGGTGGTCGTCGAGTTGGAGACGGATCTGGGACCGTTCGAGGACGGCGGCTGGATCTGGTTCGACGTCACCACCGACACCGACGTCACCGTGCACTCCGCCGGGTGGTACGCGCCGGTCGATGCGCCGGGTGAGGCCTCCGTCGCCGTCGGTATCCCCACCTTCAACCGGCCCGCCGACTGCGTCGCCGCGTTGCGGGCGCTGGCGTCGGATCCGCTGGTCATGGACGTCGTCGACGCCGTGATCATCCCCGACCAGGGCACCCGCAAGGTTCGCGACCAGGACGGTTTCGCCGAGGCCGCCGCGCCGTTCGGTGATCGTCTCGCCATCCACGACCAGGCGAACCTCGGTGGTTCCGGTGGCTACAGCCGCATCATGTACGAGGCGTTGAAGACGACGTCCTGCCCGTACATCCTGTTCATGGACGACGACATCGAGATCGAACCCGACTCGGTGCTGCGGGCCCTCGCGTTCTCGCGGTTCGCGAAGTCCCCGATGCTCGTCGGCGGGCAGATGCTCAACCTGCAGGAACGCAGCCACCTGCACACGATGGGCGAGGTCGTCGACCGCAACGTGTTCATGTGGTCGGCCGCGCCGAACGTCGAGTACGACCACGATTTCGCGACGAAGCCGCTGCGCGACCGCGAGAACTCGAAGCTGCTGCACCGCCGCATCGACGTCGACTTCAACGGCTGGTGGATGTGCATGATCCCGCGCGTCGTTGCGGAGGAGATCGGTCAGCCGCTGCCGCTGTTCATCAAATGGGACGACGCCGAGTACGGGCTGCGTGCCCGCGCCGCCGGTTACCCGACGGTGACGATGCCCGGTGCCGCGATCTGGCACATGGCGTGGAGCGACAAGGACGACGCGATCGACTGGCAGGCGTACTTCCACCTGCGCAATCGTCTCGTCGTCGCGGCCCTGCACAAGCACGGCGACGCGAAGCCGATGGTCCTCGACACCGTCAAGGCCACCGTCAAGCACCTGGTGTGCCTCGAGTACTCGACGGTCGCGATCCAGAACAAGGCGATCGAGGATTTCCTCGCCGGCCCCGAGCATCTGTTCGAGTTGCTGCCCAAGGCGCTCGGCGACGTGCACGCGCTGCGGAAGAACTTCTCCGACGCGCGGGTGCTGGCGTCGTCGACGGACCTTCCGTTGCCGTCCGGTGCGGGTGTCGGCGCGGTCGGTGAGCCCGCCGGTGCGCTCGCGAAGGTCAAGCGGCTCGCCAAGGGGGTGGTGCACAACCTGCGCCCCGAGAACCGCGGACACCACGACCGGCCGCAGCTGAACGTACCGACGATCGACGCACGCTGGTTCCTGTTGTCGCAGGTCGACGGTGTGACCGTCACCACCGCGGACGGGCGCGGCGTCGTCTACCGTAAGCGCGACCGCGCGCAGGCGCAGGCGTTGCTCAGTGAGGCGCTGCGGTTGCGGCGCGAACTGGCACGACGATTCCCGGAGCTCGAGCAGCGGTACCGGGATGCGGTTCCCGCACTGACCAGCAAGGAGGAGTGGGAACGTGTCTTCGGTATCGACGGCTGACGCCGCGTCCCCGGTCGACGTCGACGCCGGGGCGGAACCCCGCCCGGCGTCCCTCGAGGTGCGGATGTTGCAGGCGGTGCAGGGCACCGTCGGGCGTGCGCCCGCCGCGACGTCGGTGGCGCGGGGCCTGTCGCATTTCGGTGAGCACGCTCTCGGGTGGATGGCGATCGGTGGCGTCGGCGCGCTCGTCGACCGTCCGCGCCGCCGCGAGTGGGCGGCCGTCGCGGTCGGCGCCGTCGGCGCGCACGCCGCGTCGATCGTGATCAAACGTGTGGTGCGTCGTCGCCGACCCTCCCACCCGTCGGTGCAGGTCAACGTGTCGACACCGAGCCGGTTGAGTTTCCCGTCGTCCCATGCGACGTCCACGACAGCGGCGGCCGTGCTGATGGCGCGGGCCACCGGACTACCCTTTCCCGCGGTGCTGGTGCCGCCGATGTTGCTGTCGCGTCTCGTTCTCGGTGTGCACTATCCGACCGACGTCCTGGCCGGTGCGGCACTGGGCGCGGCGTCGGCCGCCGTGGTGGTGCAGGCAGAGAAGAAGTTTGGAGAGCGATGAGCGAGGAACCGACCGTCGTTTCGGAAGCCCCGAAGAGTCTGGCCGCGGGGATCGTCAAGGCGGTCCGTCCGCGGCAGTGGGTGAAGAACGTCCTGGTGCTGGCGGCACCGATGGCGGCGGGCTCGGTCACCGACGCCGACGTGCTGTTGCCGGTGGCGCTGGCGTTCGTGGTGTTCTGCATGGCGGCGTCGGGCATCTATCTCGTCAACGACGCGATGGATGTCGAGGCCGACCGCGCGCATCCCACCAAGCGGTTCCGCCCGATCGCGGCGGGTGTGCTGCCGGTGCGGCTCGCGTACGTGATGGCGGTGGTGCTGCTCGTCGGCTCGATCGCGTTGTCGTTCGTCGCGAACTGGCAGCTCGCGGTCGTGATGGCCGTGTACATCGGTATTCAGCTGGCGTACTGCTTCGGGCTCAAACACCAGGCCGTGCTCGACATCTGCATCGTCTCGTCCGGGTTCCTGATCCGCGCGATCGCCGGGGGTGTGGCCGCCGAGATCCCGCTGTCGCAGTGGTTCCTGCTGATCATGGCGTTCGGTTCGCTGTTCATGGCGGCCGGGAAGCGGTACGCGGAGCTGCGGCTCGCGAACCGTACCGGCGCGAAGATCCGTAGGTCGCTCGAGTACTACACCGAGACCTACCTGCGGTTCGTGTGGACGCTCGCGGCGACCGCGGTCGTGATCTGCTACGGCCTGTGGGCGTTCGAGCAGGACGTCGTCGCCGAATCGAACTGGTACGCGATCTCGATGATCCCGTTCGTCGTCGCGATCCTGCGGTACGCGGTGGACGTCGACGGGGGAGACGCCGGGGAGCCGGAGGAGATCGCTCTCGGCGACCGGGTCCTGCAGCTGCTCGCCGTGATCTGGATCGTGGTGGTCGGCGGTGCTGTCTACCTCTTCTGACGTCGTGGACGGCGTCGACGACTCGGCGGTGGGCAGGTCGGGCACCGACCTGTCCACCCGGTCGCGCCGTCTGTCGACGGGAGTGTTCGCCGGGGGCGTCGTCGTCGCGGCGGTCCTCATGTTCTGGGGTGCGTGGGAGCGCCGTTGGATCGCCGACGACGGTCTGATCGTGCTGCGCACCGTCCGCAACCTGCTCGCCGGGAACGGTCCGGTGTTCAACGTGGGGGAGCGGGTGGAGGCGAACACCTCCACCCTGTGGACGTATCTGGTCACCGCGGCGGCGTGGGTGACACAGATCCGCCTCGAGTACGTGGTGCTCGGACTCGCGTTGATCCTGTCGACGGGCGCGGTGGTGCTCGCCGCGTTCGGTGCGGCCCGCCTGTACCGGTGGCGGATGCGCGGTGCGGCGGGCACCGTGTTGCTGTTGCCGGCGGGTGTCCTGGTGTACATCGCGGTGCCCCCGGCGCGTGACTTCGCGACGTCCGGGCTGGAATCGTGCCTGGTGATCTTCTGGATCGCGTTGCTGTGGCTGCTGCTGGTGCGGTGGGCCACCCCCGACCCGGATGCCGACGCGGGGGATCCCGGAGCGTCGCTGCCGGGCACCCCCTACATCCTCGGCACCGCGTTCGTCGCCGGGCTGGGGCCGCTGGTGCGCCCCGAGCTGGCCGTCCTCGCGGCGATCGCCCTGGCGATGCTGTTCCTCGCGCCGGGCCTCACCCCGCGGGTGCGGGTCGCGATGGTCGCGGTCGCGGGGGTCGTGCCCGTCGCCTATCAGATCTGGCGGATGGGCTACTACGGGCTGCCCTACCCCAACACCGCGGTGTCGAAGGACGCGGGTGGAGCGAAGTGGGCGCAGGGCCTCGATTATCTCGCCAACCTCGTGGGCCCGTATCTGCTGTGGTTGCCCGGGGTGTTCCTCGCGATCGTCGCGGGCATCGTGCTGTACACCTCCCGCGTCGTGCCGACGATGCCGACGGGCCCGGGCACCGCGCGGTTCCCGGTGCCGCGTGACGCCGCGGCGGCGAAGGCGCTGCTGCTGCGCGGTCGGCGTGCCCTGCGTACCCCGACGGCGACCGTGGTGTTCATCGTCGGATCGGGGCTCCTGCTGGCGGTGTACTCGGTGCGTGTCGGCGGCGACTTCATGCACGGTCGGGTGCTGCTCCCGGCGCTGTTCTGCCTGCTGCTTCCGGTGGCCGTGGTGCCGCTGCGTGTTCCGGACAGGTCGGAACGGCAGGACCGCCGAACGGTCGCGACCGCGATCGCGGCGGGGTTGATGTGGTCGGGCACGGTGGTGTGGGCGTTCTTCGCCGCGGGCACGACCGGGATGCCCGAGGGCGCGGTGGTCGGGCGGTCGGGGATCGTCGACGAGCGTGCCTTCTACGCACTCAACACCGGTCACGAGCATCCGATCCTGGCCCAGGACTATCTGGACTATCCGCGGATGCGCGCGATGGTCGAGGCGATCGAGGACACCCCGAACGGTGGTCTGCTGCTGCCGACGGGCGCGTTCGACGTGTGGGATGTCGTTCCGCCCCCCGAACCGATTCCGGAGGGCGGGGCCGGACACACGGTGTTCTTCCTGAATCTGGGGATGACGAGCATGAACGTCGGCCTCGACGTGCGGGTGATCGATCAGATGGGTCTGGCGTACCCGCTGGCCGCGCACACCGAGCGGCTCGAGGACGGCCGTATCGGGCACGACAAGGCGCTGTTCCCCGACTGGGCGGTCGCCGACTCGGGGATGGTCGACGTGCATCCCTGGCTGCCGCCGTACCTGGACGAGGAATGGGTCGCGGAGGCCCACGTCGCGTTGACGTGCCCGGACACCCAGGAGTTGTTGGCGTCGTCGAGCGCGCCGCTGACGTGGCCGCTGTTCAAACGGAACCTGCGCAACGCGTTCGAGTACGCCGGCTACCGGATCGACCGGGTGCCGGAATACGAGATCCAGCGGTGCGGACTGGAACTGCCCCCCGAGTGATCCCTCGCCGAGGCCGCCCGGATCATCCCGACATCGGGGACGATCCGGGCGTCGGTGTGACGCGCGACACCCAGGTTTCGAGGGCTTCCCGCTGGCGGCCCGATCACGGTCTCGCTAGGATCACGCCCGATAACGAATTCGTAACATCACCGAATGTCGGATTCATTGTGACGGGCCACTGTGGGCCTACGACCAGTTGGGACCGGGGTTTGTCTCAGGTAACGCCGTCCTTTACAGTCTTGACCGCAGTGTGACTCGAGGTGGTCTCCCGATGGCCACCCCCACTCCGGAATCCGTCGGGGGACGCGAACGCCGACGCCGCAGATCGAGAAAGTGAGCATTGTTCATGCGTTTTGTCCCTAGGTTGTCGCAGGGCCTTCGCAGGCGCCTGCTCGGTACCGCCGCAGCAGCGCTCGTCCTGCCAGTCGCTGCGGGCGTCGCCGGAACCACCTCCGCCCTGGCTGCACCCGCCCAGGCCGCACCGATCTCGCATCGTGCGCCGGCCGGGGGCTTCGAGGAGGTCTTCGTCGATTCGGACATGGGTCCGATCAAGGTCCAGATCCAGTGGGCCGCGCGCGGCGGTGACGCCGCCCTCTACATGCTCGACGGCCTGCGTGCCCGCGACGACGCGAACGCCTGGTCGTTCGAGACCAACGCGCTCCAGCAGTTCGCGAACGACAACGTCAGCCTGATCATGCCGGTCGGCGGCCAGGCCAGCTTCTACACCGACTGGTACGCGCCCAGCAACTTCAACGGCCAGGACATCACCTACAAGTGGGAGACGTTCCTGACCGAGCAGCTCCCGGACTACCTCGAGACGCGCGGCGTGTCGCGGAGCAACAACGGCATCCTCGGCCTGTCGATGGGTGGTTCCGCCGCCCTGACCCTGGCCGCGTACCACCGCGACCAGTTCAAGTTCGCGTCCTCGCTGTCGGGTTACCTGAACCTGTCGGCACCGGGCATGCGCGAGGCCATCCGCATCGCGATGCTCGACGCCGGTCGCTTCAACGTCGACGCGATGTGGGGACCGCCGTGGAGCCCGGCGTGGTTGCGCAACGACCCGTTCGTGTTCGCGCCGAAGCTCGAGGGCCTGTCGATGTACATCTCGGCGGCGAGCGGCCTGCCCGGTGAGCACACCAACCCGCAGACCCTCACCGACTTCTACAACACGGGCAACGCCATGGCGCTCGAGGCGCTGTCGCTGATCCAGACCCGTTCCTTCCAGGTCAAGCTCGCCGCCCTCGGCGTCGACGCGACCTTCGACTTCCCGGCGCGCGGCGTCCACGCGTGGAAGTACTGGGAGGACCAGCTCTGGAAGGCACGTCCGCAGATCCTGGACGCGCTGAACGCGCACTGATTCCGGACCGCACTGCACGACCCGGGATTCCGCCCGGTCGCTCCCGAGGAGCGGCCGGGCGGAATTCGTCCCTCCGGACATCAATTTTCCCACCGGTCACAGCGCGGCTCCCCCGATCCTGGGCTCCGACCGTGTACAAACGAGTCTCGGAAGCACACGGCGACGCGGCGATCCCGACGGGTGGAGCCGCACCGGGCGACGCGGGAAGCGAGCAGAGCAGATGCGAACTGTGCCGGGCGGCCATCGGGGAGGGCCGGACCTCGAGACGACCACGCCGCGATCCACCGGATTGCGGAGACGCACCCTCGCCTTGGTCGCCGCGTCCCTCGCGGTGCCCGTCGCGCTCGGGCTGACCGCCACACCGGTCGCGACCGCTCACCCGGCGGCGCCGGCGCAGTTCTCGCAACCCGGGGCCACACAGGCGCCGGGTGCGGCGGTGACGCGGGTCGACTGGCTCACCGACCGCCGGGTCGCACTGTGGATCCAGTCGCCGTCGATGGGTGTGCCGATCCAGGTGCAACTGCTCCTCGCGCGCGACTGGAACCGGGCACCCGACGCGCGGTTCCCGGCCGTGTTCATGCTCGACGGGCTACGGGCCCGCGACGACGAGAACGGCTGGACGCTCGAGACGGACGCCGAGCAGTTCTTCGCCGACAAGAACGTCAACGTCGTGCTGCCGGTGGGTGGCCAGTCCAGCTTCTACTCCGACTGGGTCGATCAGAACAACGGGCAGAACTACAAGTGGGAGACGTTCCTGACGCAGGAGCTGCCCCCGATCCTGGAAGGCCAGTGGCGGACCACCGACACCCGCGGTGTCGTCGGGTTGTCGATGGGCGGAACCGCCGCGATGTTCCTCGCCGCCCGCAACGAGGGATTCTTCGACTTCGCGGCGTCGTTGTCCGGGATCCTCACGACGACCACCCTCGGCATGCCCGAAGCCATCCGGTACGCGATGAACGACGCCGGCGGGTTCGACGTCGACGCGATGTGGGGGCCACCGGGCAGCAACGAGTGGGAATCCCACGATCCGTACCTGCTCGCCGACCGGTTGCGCGGCGTGAGCCTGTACGTGTCGAGCGGTAGCGGGAGCACCGGACCCTACGATCAGCCGTCCGGTATCCCCGGTGTGAGCACCAACTACGCGGGGATGGGCCTCGAGATCCTGTCGCGCCTGACGTCCCAGGCCTTCGCGACGAAACTGAACAAGCTCGGGATCCCCGCGCAGATCGTGTACCGACCCTCGGGCACCCACTCGTGGCCGTACTGGGAATTCGAACTGCACCAACTGTGGCCGCAGCTCGCGAACACGCTCGGCGTCGAGGTGACGAAACCGGATTGCGGTACCGCCGGGCCGGTCGGTGACGTGGCGGCGGCGAATCCGTGGCTCGGTGACTGCCTGACCCCCGAATACCCGGCGGGTGCGGGTGTCGCGCAGGACTTCCGTTCGGGCCGGGTGTTCTCCGCGGGAGGGGCGGCGCACCCGGTGGCCGGTGCGATCGGTGGTGCCTACCAGGCTGCGGGCGGCCCGGCAGGCGTGCTCGGCCACCCGATCACCGAGGAGCGTGTCGCGCCGGACGGGCGCGGCCGGTACAACCACTTCGAGCACGGCGTCGTCTACTGGACACCCGAGCACGGCGCCCGGTCGATCCGCGGCGAGATCCTCGAGGAATGGAAGCGGCAGGGCTGGGAGGCCGGTCCCCTCGGATACCCGGTGGCCGACGAGGTGGGTACCCCCGATCAACGCGGACGAGTGCAGGCCTTCGAGATCGGCGCGATGTACTGGACCGAGCAGACCGGCGCCGCCGCCGTGCAGGGCATGATCCTCGACAAGTACGCGCAGATGGGCTACGAGACCGGCGTCCTCGGATACCCGAAGTCCAGCGAGCACATCATCACCGGCGACGGTCGATTCTCCGAGTTCGAGCACGGGAACATCTACTGGAGCCCGCTCACCGGTGCGTGGCCCGTCCGCGGGACGATCCTCGAGAAGTGGGCCGCCGAGGGCGCGGAGAACGGCCGGCTCGGCTACCCGATCAGCGAGGAGTTCCCCGTCGACGGTGGTGTGCAACAGAACTTCCAGACCGGATACGTCACGGTCGTCGGTGATGCCGTGACCGTCCATCCCTGACACGCCACGAATCGGGGCCGACGGGCGATGCTGCCCGATCGGCCCCGATCGTGCTCTGTAGCCTGGACCGCATCAGTGCACGATCGACTCGACAAACCTGATGTGAGGACACCACCACATGCCTGCACGGACCCGTTCGCGTTCCACCCGCGTCCTCGGTGCGCTCGTCGCGGCCGTCGCCTCCGCTGCCGTTCTGGCCGCGTGCGGCAGCGACGACTCCACCGCGACCAGCACCCCGTCGGCGACGACGACCACGTCCGCGTCGGCGACGGGCAGCGCCACGGCGAGCGCCGGTGAGGAGACGACCGACGACACGACCACCGACGCGACGTCCCCCGGCGAGCCCGGTGCCGGCGACGCTCCGGTGACGAGCCCCGGCGAGGCCGCGACCGCGCCGCCGCAGGAATCGGTGCCGGCCGTCGACGATCGCGGCGCGACCTTCCTGTCGGCGCTGCGTGAGGAGGGTGTCGAACCGTACGACGACGCCACCGCCATCAGCATCGCCGAGTACGTGTGCAACGCCCAGGCGCAGGGTGGCCCGGACAGCGACGTGAAGACGATGGTCACGGCACTCATCGGCAGCAGTTCCGTGGCCTCGGGTGCCGAGATCAGCGAGGAGGAGGCGGCGGCCGCCGCCGACACCTACATCAGCGTGGCCGGCGCGTCGTACTGCAGCTGATCGCTCGGCCACCGGACATCGCGGACAGGAAGGAACTCCACATCGATGGGCGCCAGGAAGCAGCGTCGCCGCGGGCGGACGTTCGTGATCGTCGGGACGCTGCTCCTGCTCGTCCTCGTGTTGGTGTTCTGGTACGTGCTGGCGGGCCGCCTCGATCTGCCGGGGCCCGCGCCGACACCGCCGTCACCGGAGGAACCGCAGGCGCAGCCCGCGTCCTGCCCGGACGTGCAGGTCGTCGCGGTCCCGGGAACGTGGGAGTCGGCGCGGGGCGACGACCCGTACAACCCGACGGCCAACCCCGCGTCCCTGATGCTGAACGTGACGCGTCCGCTGCAGGACCGGTTCGATGCGCAGCGCGCGGACGTCTACACGGTGCCGTACGTCGCGCAGTTCTCGAATCCGGTGGCGCTCCCTCCGGACGGCCAGCAGTCGTACAACAACAGTCGCAGTGAGGGAACGGCGGCGATGACGCAGTTCCTCGCCGATCGGCACGCGGAGTGCCCGCTGACCACGTACGTGCTCACCGGGTTCTCCCAGGGCGCCGTCATCACCGGTGACGTCGCCGCGCAGATCGGTGCGGGCAACGGTCCGGTGCCCGCCGACCGTGTGCTCGGGGTCGCGCTCATCGCCGACGGCCGCCGGGACGGCGTGTCGGGGATCCCCGTCGGGCCGGTGCCGATCGGCGTGGGTGCCGAGCTGTCCCTCGCGGGACTGCGGCTTCCGGGTATCACCATGACGGGTGCCCGCGAGGGCGGATTCGGCGAGTTGAACGACCGCACGTGGCAGATCTGCGCGCCCTCGGACAGCATCTGCGATGCGCCCGCCGACGCGCTCAATCCGACGAACTGGGCCTCCGCGGCGCCGCGTCTGCTCGAATACTTCAACAACCCGATCCACGCGATGTACAACACGTACGTGGTGGACGATGCGGGGACGACCGCGACGCAGTGGGTGACGCAGTGGGCGCGGGAGAAGATCGAGACGGCCCCGTACCCTCCCGAAGAGTGAGGCCTCCCGACAGCTACCGGGCGGTAGTGTCGGATCTCACCACCCGGTACAATCGACAAACGCTCGCCCTTAAACTCGTCCCTCGGCTGCATCCGCAGGGTCCGGGGTGTGGCGTTCGATCATGGCCACAGGGAGAAAGGGTCGGATGAGTGCCGTCACCGGCATACGCGCTCGTGAGCAGCGCGCGGCCCGCGATGTTCCACGTCACCACGCGGTGGAACCGGAGGGGCCACCCGCTCGCCGGGCCTCTGGATCCGCGCTGCCGCGGCGGTGGGTGACGGCGGCGGAACACCGCGGCCGATTCGTGAATCGTCCAACCGCGCAACCACTTCGCGCGGGTTTCCCCGGGGGGTGGGACCGCGCTTCGCAGGCGGATGTGGTGGTGCCGTATCTTGAGTTCTTCTGGGGTGCTCACGAACGTGGTCTGCCTCGTGGAAGTGCAGCGCAGGACTTCGACCACGTGGATCTGTAACATAACCGTGACCTCGGGCCGATGGACAGAATCGACAGGTTGGTGGGTCGGAAGCTGTCGTCGCTGCCCGGGCGCGACGGTCCACGAGCACAAACGGGAAAAAAGGGGGCGCAACCATGTCGAGTGGTTGTGGATCGCTTCGACAGGGAGAAGGAATTGAGCGTCGGGTTCGAAGAGTTCATCGATGACAACGGGCAGATCGCTCTGCCGGAGGATCGCGACACACTGCTCGATCACCTCGAGCAGCACACGGCCTCCAACGGGGACGAGTTGGCCTACCGGTACATCGATTACTCCCGTGAACGTGACGGCGAGGTCCACGAGCTGACCTGGGCCCAGTTCGGCGTGCGGATGCGGGCGATCGCCGCGCGTCTGCAGCAGGTCACCGCCCCGGGCGATCGGGTCGCCATCCTGGCACCGCAGGGCCTCGACTACGTGGTGTCCTTCTTCGCCGCCATCTACGCCGGCGTCATCGCCGTTCCGCTGTTCGACCCGGACGAGCCGGGCCACACCGACCGTCTCCACGCGGTCCTCGGTGACTGCACCCCCAGCGCGATCCTCACCGCCACGTCGTCCGCGGCCGGGGTCCGCCAGTTCTTCCGGCCCCTCCCCGCCGCACAGCGCCCCCGCGTCATCGCGGTGGACGCGATCCCCGACACCGTCGCCGACACCTGGAAGCGTCCCGACGCGTCCCCCGACGACATCGCGTACCTGCAGTACACCTCCGGCTCGACGCGGGTCCCCGCCGGTGTGGAGATCACCCACCGGTCGGTCCTCACGAACGTCGTGCAGATGGCCGACTCGATGGAGTTGAACGAGACCTCGCGCGGCGTGACGTGGCTGCCGCTGTTCCACGACATGGGCCTGCTCACCGTCATCCTGCCCGCGATCGGCGGCAAATACATCACGATCATGAGCCCGAAGGCGTTCGTGCAGCGGCCCGGACGCTGGATCCGTGAGCTCGCCGCCGTGTCCGACGGCGCCGGCACGTTCGCGGCCGCCCCGAACTTCGCGTTCGAGCACGCCGCCGCCCGCGGCCTGCCGAAGAACGGCGAAGAACTCGACCTGAGCAACGTCATCGGCCTGATCAACGGCAGCGAGCCCGTCACCACGTCGTCGATGCGCAAGTTCAACGAGGCGTTCGCGCCGTTCGGCCTCCCGAAGACCGCGATCAAGCCGTCCTACGGCATGGCCGAGGCCACGCTGTTCGTCTCGTCCACCCGCAACAGCGACGAGGCCAAGGTCATCCACGTCGACCGCACCGAACTCAACGCCGGTCGTGTCGTGCGGGTCGATCGGGACGCACCGAACGCGATCCCGCAGGTGTCGTGCGGTTACGTCGCCCGCAGCCAGTGGGCCGCGATCGTCGACGCCGAGAGCGGAGCCGAACAGCCCGACGAGCACGTCGGCGAGATCTGGTTGCACGGCGAGAACATCGGCGTCGGCTACTGGGGACGCAAGGACGAGACCGACAAGACGTTCCGCAACCGCATCACGTCGCGCATCGCCGACGGCAGCCACGCCACCGGCGTCGCCGACGACGCGAACTGGCTGCGTACCGGCGACTACGGCGTCTACATCGACGGCGAGCTCTACATCACGGGCCGCGTCAAGGACCTCGTGATCGTCGACGGACGCAACCACTACCCGCAGGATCTCGAATTCTCGGCGCAGGAGGCCAGCACCGCGCTGCGTCCCGGTTTCGTCGCCGCGTTCGCGGTGCCCGCGAACCAGCTCCCCACCGCGGTGTTCGAGAACTCCGCGTCGGAACTCGAGTTCGACGCCGACGACGCCTCGGAGCAGCTCGTCGTCGTCGCCGAGCGCGCACCCGGAGCCGGGAAGGCCGATCCGCAGCCGATCGCCGACGCGGTCCGCGCTGCGATCTCGGCGCGACACGGCGTCACCGCCCGCGACGTGCTGCTCGTCCCCGCCGGGTCGATTCCCCGCACGTCGAGCGGGAAGATTGCGCGGCGCGCCTGCAAGGCCGCATACATCGAGGGGACGCTGCGCGGTGGGTACCGTCAGCAGGCGTTCCCCGACAGCGTGTAACCATTTTCCTTCGTCCCGGGTAGCGTGGTGGGTTGATGTCTGACACTGAAATGACCGTTGCGCAGCTGCGTGAGTGGTTGCGCAACTGGATCGCCGACACGACCGGGCAGCCGGTCACGCAGATCTCGGACGACCGTCCGATGGAGGAGTTCGGGCTCTCGTCCCGGGACGCGGTCGCGCTCAGCGGCGAGATCGAGGAACTGCTCGGTGTCACCCTCACGGCGACCATCGCCTACCAGCATCCGACGATCGCGTCGCTGGCCACCCGGATCATCGAGGGCGAACCCGAGGTGTCCGCCGACGCCGACGCCGCCTACTTCTCGTTCGGGGGTCCGGTCGGCGCCAAGGACATCGCGATCGTCGGCATGTCGACACGCCTGCCCGGGCACGTGGACACCCCGGCGCAGATGTGGGAGCTGCTCGCGGCGGGCCGCGACGGCATCACCGAACTGCCGGAGGGACGCTGGTCGGAGTTCGACGGCGACCCCGAGGTGGCCGAGGCCATCCGGTCCGCCAACACCCGCGGCGGCTACCTCGACGACGTGAAGGGTTTCGACGCCGAGTTCTTCGCGATGTCGCCGCGCGAGGTCAAGATGGTCGACCCGCAGCAGCGCCTCGCGTTGGAGCTGGCCTGGGAGGCGCTCGAGCACGCGCACATCCCGGCGAGCGACCTCAAAGGCGGTTCGGTCGGTGTGTTCATCGGCAGCTCCGCGAACGACTACCAGCTGCTCGCGGTCGCCGATCCGTCCGCGGCCGACCCGTACGCGATCACCGGCACGTCCACGTCGATCGTCGCGAACCGCGTCTCGTACTTCTTCGACTTCCACGGCCCGTCCGTCAGCATCGACACCGCGTGTTCGTCGTCGCTGGTCGCGGTGCACCAGGCGGTGCGTGCCCTGCGCGGCGGTGAAGCCGACGTGGCCCTCGCCGGTGGTATCAACATGCTGCTCGCCCCCGCCGGAACCCTCGGTTTCGACGAGACCGGGATGCTCACCGCCGACGGGAAGATCAAGGCGTTCTCCGCCGACGCGAACGGCATCGTCCGCTCCGAGGGCGGCGGCCTCGTCGTCCTCAAACGGCTCGAGGACGCCGAACGCGACGGCGACGACATCCTCGCCGTCATCGCCGGATCCGCCGTCAACCAGGACGGACGGTCCAACGGGCTGGTCGCGCCGAACCCCGAAGCGCAGGTCGACGTGCTGCGTCGCGCCTACCGTGACGCCCAGATCCTGCCGTCGGGTGTCGACTACATCGAGGCGCACGGCACCGGCACCGTCCTCGGCGACCCCATCGAGGCCGACGCGCTCGGTCGCGTGGTGGGTCGTGGACGTGACGACGACAAGCCGGCGCTGCTGGGCTCGGCGAAGACGAACTTCGGTCACCTCGAGTCCGCGGCCGGCGCGGCAGGCCTGATCAAGGTGGTGCTCGCGATGCGCGAGGATCGTCTGCCCGCCACCTTGAACTATTCGGCACCCAACCCGTACATCCCGTTCGAGCAGGCGCACCTGCGGGTGATCCCGGACGGCGCCGACTGGCCGCGGTACACCGGCCGCGCCGTCGCCGGTGTGTCCGGTTTCGGGTTCGGTGGCACCAACGCGCACGTGGTGGTGCGCGAGTACACCGGTCCGGAGGGGCAGGCCGATTCGGAAGCAGAAGCCGAGATCCTGCCGGAGACCGCCGAGATCACCGCGACCGCGACTGCGCCCACGGACGCGCAGTCGGAGGCGCGGGCGCTGCCGGTGCTGCTCGCGGTGTCCGCACCGATGCCGTCGCGTCGCCGTCGCGCCGCCGCGGATCTCGCCGACTGGCTCGAGACGGAGGCGGGCAGCACCACCGACCTCGCCGACGTCGCCCGCACCCTGTCGCGGCGCAACCACGGTCGTTCCCGCGCCGTGGTGATCGCCGCCGACCGTGCCGAGGCCATCGCCGGGTTGCGCGCCGTCGCCACGGGCAAACCCGCGCAGGGCGTGTTCACCTCGGATGCGCCCGCTGCGAAGGGTCCGGTGTGGGTGCTGTCCGGTTTCGGTGCGCAGCACCGCAAGATGGCCAAGCAGCTGTACCTCGAGAACCCGGTGTTCGCGGCGGCCGTCGACGAGGTGGACGTGCTGATCCAGGACGAGTCCGGCTGGTCGATGACCGAGAAGTTCCTCGACGACGGGCAGGACTACGACGTCGAGACCGCGCAGGTCGGCATCTTCACCGTCCAGATCGGTCTGGCCGCGGTGCTGCGTCACCACGGCGCCGAACCCGCCGCGATCGTCGGGCACTCCATGGGTGAGGCCGCCGGTGCCTACATCTCCGGTGGGCTGTCGCTCGAGGACGCCGTCCGCGTGATCTGTGCCCGCTCCCGCCTGATGGGTGAGGCCGAGGCCGGTCTCGAGGGCGACGACATCCGTCTGATGGCTCTCGTCGAGTACACCGCCGCCGAGATCACCGACGTGCTGCCCGATTTCCCGCAGCTCGAGGTGTGTGTCTACGCGGCGCCCACCCACACCGTGATCGGTGGCCCGCAGGAACAGGTCGACGCGATCGTCGCGCGCGCGGAGGCCGAGGAGAAGTTCGCTCGGGTCCTGCAGACGAAGGGTGCGAGCCACACCTCGCAGGTCGATCCGATCCTCGGTGAGCTCGCCGCCGAACTCGCCGGCATCGAACCGCACCACCTGAAGGTCGACGTGTACTCGTCGGTCGATCGGGAGACGCTCTACAAGGCCGGTCACGAGGGCATCCACCCCGTCGAGTACTGGACCAAGGGCATGCGTCACAGCGTGTACTTCACGCAGGCGATCCGGCAGGCGCTCGGTGACGGACACACCACCTTCGTCGAACTCAACGCCAACCCCGCGACACTGATGTCGGTGGCCGCCACCGCGTTCGACGCCGGGGTGCAGGACGGTCAGTTCATCCAGACCCTCAAGCGCAAGGAAGACGAATCGCTCGGGGTGCTCACGGCACTCGCGCAGCTGTACGTGCACGGGCACACCGTCGACCTGCGCAGCCTCCTGCCGGACGGCCCCTACGCGGAGCTGCCACGAACGGCGTTCCTGCGCAAGCCGTTCTGGCTCGACGTCAACATCGGTGGGCGCGGAAACGGTCGCGCACCGGGTGCCCGCGTCGCGTTGCCCGACGGACGGTACGTGTGGGAGGTGCAGGCCTCGGCCGTCACCGACCCGGCCGCGCTCGTCGTCGCCGCGGCGTCGCAGGTGCTCGCCGACGTCGTGCTCACCGCGTCCATCCCGCGCGCGGGGGTGCCCGTCGTCGGTACCCTCACGACCACGCTGACACCGCATCCGGGCGGTGCATCCGTGCAGGTGCACGCCCGCGGCGAGGACGGGTTCGCGCTCGTCCACGAGGCCGTCGTGTCGTCGGGTGAGGCGCTGCCCGCGCCGGTCGTCGCTGCGGTCGTCCGCGAGGACGAACCCGCCGAGGCCGACACCGTCGAGGTGACGTTCGGCGACCGGTGGGATCCCGAGGGCACCCAGCCCCTCGAGGAGCGGCTGACGCTGATCGTCGCCGAATCCATGGGGTACGCCCCGGAGGATCTCCCCGCCGAGATCCCGCTGCTGGAACTGGGATTGGATTCCCTGATGGCGGTGCGCATCAAGAACCGCGTCGAGTACGAGTTCGACATCCCGCAACTGCAACTGTCGGCCGTCAAGGACGCGAGCCTCCAGGACGTCGCGAAGTACCTGCGGTACGCGGTCGAGAACCGCGAGGAGGTCGCGGCGCTCGCCGCGCAGCAGGCCGCGGAGAAGGACGCCGCGACGGCAGCCGAGGACGAACTCCCCGGATCCGAGGACACCGGGGTGGTCGCCGAGGCGGAACACATCCTCGATTCCACCGAACCCGCTCCTGCCACAACCGAACCCGAGGGCAGTGCATCGTCGGACGGGGTGGATGTGCCGCCGCGTGACGCCGCCGAACGCCTGACGTTCGCGTCCTGGGCCGTGATCACCGGCAGGTCCGCGAAGGGCATCTTCAACCCGCTACCGACGCTCGACGGTGCCACCGCGGCGCGTCTCGCGGAGCGGCTCACGGAACGCTCCGGTGGTGAGGTCACCGTCGACGACGTCGTCGCCGCGTCCACCATCGAGCAGCTGTCCGAATCGGTGCGTCAGCACCTCGAATCCTCCGACCGCATCGATGGTCTCGTCCGCGCACTGCGACCGCGTCCCGAAGGATCCGACGCCGTGCCGGTGTTCGTGTTCCATCCGGCCGGTGGCTCCACGGTCGCGTACGAGCCGCTGCTGCGCCGTCTTCCCGCCGGCACCCCCATGTACGGGTTCGAACGCACCGAGGGCCCCATCGACGAGCGGGCGAAGGTGTATCTGCCGCTCCTCGAGGAGATCCAGGGCGACGGACCGTACGTGCTGTACGGCTGGTCGCTCGGTGGTGTGCTCGCGTACGCGGTGGCCCGGCTGCTGCGGGAGAACGGCAAGGACGTCCGCGTCGTCGGTCTCCTCGACACCGTCATGGCCGGGGAGAAGATCGAGGACACCCCCGACGAGATCCGTAAGCGTTGGCAGCGGTACTCGGCGTTCGCGAAGAAGACGTACGGGATCGACGCCCCGCTGCCCTACGACCTGCTCGCCGAGGCGGGCAGCGACGAAGAACAGATCGGCATCCTGATGGGGCTGCTCGAACTCAGCGGCGCACAGATCCCCGGCGGGATCATCGAGCACCAGCGCACGTCGTGGCTCGACAACCGCGCCATCCAGACCGCCGAGTTGCGCCCGTACGGCGGCGACGTCGTGCTGTACATGGCGGACAAGTACCAGGACGACGCGATCGATCTCGAACCGGCGTTCGCGACGCGGGCGCCGGACGGGGGATGGGGTGACGTCGTCGACAACCTGGAGATCGTCCACATCGGTGGAGACCACATCCAGATCGTCGACGAGCCGTACATCTCGAAGGTGGGGGAACACCTGACCCGGAAGCTGGCCGACATCGAGGCCTCGAGGAGCTGAGCCAAGTACATGACCACCACGGCAGAAAAGCTCGCCGAACTGCGCGCGAAACTGGAGATCGCGAACGAACCGGCCGGTGAGGCCGCGATCGCCAAGCGCGCCGCGAAGGGGATCCCCAGCGCCCGCGAACGCATCGACATGCTGCTCGACAAGGGCACCTTCGTCGAGATCGGCGCGCTCATGCGCACCCCCGGCAACCCGGATGCCTTCTACGGCGACGCAGTCGTCGTCGGACACGGACTCGTCGACGGGCGGCCGGTCGCCGTGTTCTCCCACGACCAGACCGTCCTCGGCGGCAGCGTCGGTGAGATGTTCGGCCGCAAGGTCTCCGCGGTGCTCGAGCACGCCCTCAAGGTCGGTTGCCCCGTCGTCGGCATCAACGACTCCGGCGGCGCCCGCGTCCAGGACGCCGTGACCTCCCTCGCGTGGTACGGCGAGATCGGCAGGCGCACCGAGCCGCTGTCCGGGCTGGTCCCGCAGATCTCGGTGATCGTCGGCAAGTGCGCCGGCGGCGCCGTGTACGCCCCCATCAACACCGACGTCGTGGTCGCCACCGAAGAGGCATACATGTTCGTCACCGGCCCGGACGTCATCAAGGCCGTCACCGGTGAAGAGGTCAGCCTCGAAGAACTCGGTAGCGCCCGCAAGCAGGCCGAGTACGGCAACGTGCACCATGTCGCGGCCGACGAGAAGGCCGCGTTCGAGTGGGTGCGCCAGTACCTGAGCTACATGCCGTCGAACGCACAGGAGAAGCCCCCGGTCATCAACCCGGGCCTCGAACCCGAGATCACTCCCGACGATCTCGAGCTGGACACGTTCATGCCCGACGCCGACAACTCCGGCTACGACATGCATGACATCCTGCTGAAGATCTTCGACGACGGCGACTTCTTCGAGGTGCGCGGCCAGGTCGCGCACAACGTCATCACCGGGTACGCCCGCGTCGACGGCCGTCCCGTCGGTGTGGTGGCGAACCAGCCGATGTACCTGTCGGGTGCGCTCGACGCGGACGCCGCGGACAAGGCCGCGCACTTCGTGCGGGTGTGCGACGCCTACGACATCCCGCTCGTGTTCGTCGTCGACACCCCCGGCTTCCTGCCGGGCGTCGATCAGGAGAAGATCGGCGTGATCAAACGTGGCGGTCGCTTCCTCTTCTCGTACGTCGAGGCGTCGGTGCCGAAGGTGACCGTGGTGGTGCGCAAGTCGTACGGCGGCGGGTACGCGGTGATGGGGTCGAAGCAACTCGGCGCCGACATCAACTTCGCGTGGCCCACGGCCCGCATCGCGGTGATGGGTGCCGAGTCGGCGGTCGCGGTGATCGGTCGCCGCCAGATCGAGGCGGCCGGGGAGAACGCACCGGCGGTCCGGCAGCAGCTCATCAACTTCTACAACGAGCACGTCGCCACGCCGTACATCGCGGCAGAACGCGGCTACGTCGACGCGGTGATCGAGCCGTCGGCGACGCGTCTGGAGATCCGTAAGGCGCTGAACCTGTTGCGCGACAAGAAGGTGTTCAAGAACCCGCGCAAGCACCACCTCCTTCCTCTGTAGCTACGTCCCGTAGCCGAAGCCTCCGCGAGTGTGCAGTTGTCGACGCGATCCGACACGGAAACCGCTGATAACTGCACACTCGTCGGGGCGCGGGTGAACGTCAACGCATGCGATAGCCGAGTTCCTCGCTGAGCCTCTCCGCGCAGGCCACGACCTGTTTCGCGGCCAGGTCGCGGAAGGACTCGAGAGTGTGGCGACCCGTCGACGTCGAACATGCGAGCACGCCCGCCGCTGTCCCGCCGGGCTCGAACACGGGAGCGGCGATCGAGATGAGCCCTTCCTCGAGTTCGGCCGCCGCCATCGCGTAGCCCCGGCCGCGGACCTGAGCCAGTTCGTCGCGGAAACTGTCGGCGTTGTCGATGGTCAGGGACGTCAGCCGCTCGAAGTTCGTGTCGGCGATGACGGCCTCCACCCGTTCGTGCGGCGCCCACGCGAGCAGTGCCCGGCCCATCGACGTCGCGTAGGCGGGCACGCGGGTGCCGACGGAGACGTTGATGCTCATGATCCGTCGCACCGGTACCCGCGCGGCATAGACGACCTCGTTGCCGTCGAGCACACCGAGGGACGCGGATTCGTGTGTGTGCTCGGCGATCTCGACGAGTTTCGGGAGTGCGGAGTCGACGAGTGCGTGCGAGGATGTGTAGTGCTGCCCGATGCTGAGCACCCGCGGTGTCAGCGACCAGCGGGACCCGTGCGAAGTGACGTAACCGAGCCTCTGCAGGGTGAGCAGGATGCGCCGTACCGCGGGGCGCGACAGGTCGGTCTTGGTGGCGATGTCCGCGAGCGACGGGTTCGGGTCCTTGTCGTCGAAGGCGTGCAGCACCGCGAATCCGCGCTCGATGCTCTGGATGAAATCGCGCTCGTTACCCCGGGTGTTGCCTAGGTCGGTACTCGGCATGTCATCTCCTACCTGCAGTTCTTCACGATGGTCCCGCATCCGGTGTTGACAAGCTGTGTGACACCACGCACAGTATGTGTGTACGCAATGCGATCCGCAAGTACGCACAGCGTACAGCACCGGTCGCGCGCAGCCCCCGAGCCGACCCGGCACCCACTTTCCACACTGTTCTTCTCAGCCCCAGGAGAGTCCATGACCACCATCGAGAACCCGACCGCTCACGGCTCCGGCAACGCCGCCACCGACAAGTTCAAGTCCGAGCGCGTCACCGCCGACACCTCGGTCGAGCGCGCGGCGGCCATCTACAAGGACGTCCTCTCGGCTTTCAAGGACATCATCCACAAGCACGAGGTCACCTACGACGAGTACCGCGTGCTCAAGCAGTGGATGATCGACGTCGGTGAGTACGGTGAGTGGCCGCTGTGGCTGGACGTGTTCGTCGAGCACGAGGTGGAGGAAGTTCACTACAGCCGCAAGCATTTCAGCGGCACCAAGGGCTCCATCGAGGGCCCCTACTACGTGCCGAACGCCCCGAAGCTGCCGGCCGAGTGCACCATGCCGATGCGGGAGAAGGACGTTGCGGCCGCACCGCTGATCTTCAAGGGCCAGGTCACCGATCTCGACGGTAACGGGCTCGGAGGCGCCACCGTCGAACTGTGGCACGCCGACGAGGACGGCTTCTACTCGCAGTTCGCTCCCGGAATCCCGGAGTGGAACCTGCGCGGCACCATCGTCACCGACGAGGACGGCAACTTCGAGATCACCACGCTGAAGCCCGCCCCCTACCAGATCCCCAACGACGGCCCGACCGGCTGGTTCATCAAGTCCTACGGTGGTCACCCGTGGCGTCCCGCCCACCTGCACCTGATGGTGTCGGCGCCGGGCAGGAACTCCGTCACCACCCAGCTGTACTTCCAGGGCGGCGATTGGGTCGACAACGACGTCGCCACCGCGACCAAGCCCGAGCTGATCCTGGATCCGCAGCCGAACGCCGACGGTGTCGCCGAGGTGACCTACAACTTCGCGCTCGATCCCGAAGCCTGATCCGTCTCCGGTAGGAAGCAGATCTGATGACGAATGCCGGTGTCCCCCAAGGGCACCGGCATTCGCCGTGAAGAAAGACCCCGTGTTCCGCCCGTCACACCCAGAACCGATTGTGAGCTGACCTCCGATGTCCGATCCCGACCTGTTGATCGTCTCCGTCGACACGACGATCGTCGACGTCCCGCTGATCCGGCCGCACAAGTTCGCGACCACCACATCGGAAGCGCAGCCCATCCTGTTCGTCGCCGTCACCACCGCCGGCGGGGTCACCGGATACGGCGAGGGCGTCGTCCCGGGCGGACCCTGGTGGGGTGGCGAATCCGTCGAGACGATGAAGCAGATCATCGACCGCTACATCGGCCCGTACATCATCGGCCGCGGTGTCGACGAGATCAGCGGCGTCATGCTCGACATCGAACGCATCGTCGCGAACGCGCGTTTCGCGAAGGCCGCCGTCGACGTAGCCATGCACGACGCGTGGGGTCGGGCGCTCGGCGTTCCCGTCGCGTCGCTGCTCGGCGGTGCCTTCCGCACCGGTGTCGACGTGCGCTGGGCGCTCGGCGCGGCACCCCTCGAGGAGATCGTCGAGGAGGTCACCCACAAGATGGAGCAACGCCTGAACTTCGCGTTCAAACTGAAGATGGGTGCGCTCGACCCGACCGTCGACACCGACCGTGTCGTCAAGGTCGTCGAGGCATTCGGCGGCGACGTCGGATTCAGCATCGACGTAAACGCCCGGTGGGATCGCTTCACCGCGTTGCGTCATGTGCCGGAACTCGTCGACGGTGGGGTGGAGCTCATCGAGCAACCCACCCCCGCCGACCAACTCGACGTGCTCGCCGAGATCAACCGACGCGTGTCGGCGCCGGTGATGGCCGACGAATCGGTGCAGACCCCGCACGACGCCTACCAGGTCGCCAAACTCGCCGCCGCCGACGTCATCGCGCTCAAGACCACCAAGTGTGGTGGGCTGCAACGCAGCAAGGAAGTCGTCGCGGTCGCGAAGGCAGCCGGCCTGCGCTGCCACGGTGCCACCTCCATCGAGGGCCCCATCGGCACCGCAGCCTCCGTCCACTTCGCGTGCGCCGAACCCGGAATCAACTACGGCACCGAACTGTTCGGGCCTCAGCTCTTCGCTGTCGAGCTTCTGCAGGCACCGCTCGACTACTCCGAGGGCCAGGTCCACCTGCCGCACGGACCGGGCCTCGGCGTGGACCTCGACATGGACGTCGTCAAGAAGTGCACCCGCGACTGACCCACCACGAGAAGGAGACCGACCATGGCGTTGTTCCATGTCCGCATGGACGTGCACATCCCCCGCGACCTCGACCCCCAGGTCCGGGACGAGACCATCGCGAAGGAGAAGGCCTACAGTCAGCAACTGCAGCGCAGTGGTAAGTGGCCCGAGATCTGGCGCATCGTCGGCCAGTACAGCAACATCTCGATCTTCGACGTCGACTCCGCCGACGAGCTACACGAGATCCTGTGGAACCTTCCGCTGTTCCCCTACATGGACATCGAGATCCTGCCGCTGACGAGGCACGGCTCCGACGTCAAGTAGCCGCATAACGTGCGTTCGCGCGGATCGAATTGCTTCGCTCCGCTGCAATTTCAGCCGCGCGAAGCAATCGGGTCCGCGGGAGACGGCGAGACAGCTGTGATAGGAAGAAGTTGATCGAGACCTGGGTGGGGTTGCCGATGCATTCCTCGGCTTCGCCTGCCATGACGGCACCGATCGCGGACGCCTCGCCGAACATCTTGTGGGCCCGGACGTCGTCCGGGTCGAGGGCGGTGATGGTCAGGACACCGTTGTCTATGACGCACGCTTCGAGTCCGGCGGCGATGCGCATCGCGTTCTTCGCGTGTGGTGGAAGGCGGGCGGAGCGCGCGGTGGGGCTGGTCCGGTTGGACAGTGCGGGCGGCACGTTCACCATCACCAACACCGGTAGTCGGGGCGCGCTCTTCGACACCCCGATCATCAACCAACCGCAATCGGCGATCCTCGGCATCGGGTCGGTCGTCGAACGTGTCGTGCCCGTCCGCGACGAACTCGGCTCGCTGAGGATCACCGCCCGCTCGATGGCGTACCTGTCGCTGTCGTACGATCACCGCATCGTCGACGGCGCAGACGCCGCACGGTATCTCACCGCCGTGCGACACCGGTTGGAGACGGAGGTCGATGCGGCGCAGCTGATGTGACCGTCACCGGTGGCTCGCGGGTCACAGCACGACCGCGGGCAACAGCACGGTGAAACACGCTCCGTGTCCGGGTCCGTCGCTGTACGCGCGGATCCGGCCGCGGTGGGCTTCGACGAGGGCGTGGGCGATGGTCAGACCGATGCCGCTGCCGCCGTGTCCGCGGTCGCGGGCGGTGTCGACGCGGTAGAACCGGTCGAAGATGTGGTCGAGGTGCTCCGGGGCGATACCGTCACCCGTGTCGGTGACACCGATCTCGACGTGATCGCTGTTCACGCGGCGACTCCGGACGGTGACGGTGCCACCCGCGGGGGTGTGGCGCAGCGCATTGTCGAGCAGGTTGCCCAGTACCTGACCGAACCGGTCGGGGTCGACCATCACGACCATCGAGTCCTCGACCGTCCCGCGCAGCGCGACGCCGTCGGCCTCGTACCGCTCCCGCATCGCGTCGACGGCCGTGGCGACCAGCGTGCCCGTGGCGACGGGAACGGGGCGGATGCGGGTGAGATGTTCCTCGGCGCGCGAGACGGCCGTGACGTCCCGGGCGAGACGGGAGAGCCGGTGGGTCGCCGCACGGAGCACCTGGCGTGTGTCCTCGTCGAAGGTGCGGATGCCGTCGTCGACGGCCTCGAGATAGGAGTCGAGAGTCGCTATCGGGGTGCGCATTTCATGCCCGAGATCGGCCAGCATCCGGCGTCGGGTGGATTCGGTGGCGTCGAGTCGGCGCGCGAGTTCGTTGACGGTGACGGTGAGCGCATCGAATTCGCGACCGAGCCCCGGACTGCGCAGACGCGCATCGTAGTGTCCCCCGGCGATCCGGGCGGTCGAGGCCGTGACCTCGGTGAGCGAGCGTTGCACCCGCCGGGTGAGATACCAGCTCACCGCCAGGGCGAGCAGCACCGCGATGCCGACCGCCAGGCCCCACGCGAGAACGATCGCCCACGTGAACGCTTCCTCGACGTGAGCGGCCTGACTGGACGTGTGGTCGATACCGGCCTGCGCGAGGTGGTCGTGGAAGATCCCGGGGGCGAGGGCCGACGCGACCACCCAGGCGCTGACGGCGCACCCGATCACCACCGCCGTCAACGCGACGAACAGGCGTGTGCCGAAACTGGATCCGGTGAAGATGCGGTGCCGCGCGCCACGTCGAGAAGGGAATCGGGGGTTCATGTTCCGGTGCCCATCCGGTACCCGACGCCGCGGACGGTGCGCACGTAGCGCCCGCGTCCGGCGTCGTCGCCGAGTTTGCGGCGCAGATGACCGATGTGCACGTCGACCAGGTGTTCGTCACCGATCCAGCGCTGTCCCCACACCGCCTCGATCAACTGGGCGCGGCCGACCACCACACCCGGATCGCGTGCCAGCGCGGCCAGGACGTCGAACTCGGTGCGGGTCAGCGCGATCGGTCTGCCGGCGACGGTCACCTCGCGACCGTCGACGTCGAGGCCCAGATCGCCGAACATGACGGTGCGGCTCGCGGCCGGCGACCGGCCGGGCCCGGGGAGGGTGCGGGGGCGACGCAGCATCGCCTGGATCCGCGCCATGAGTTCGCGTGGGCTGAACGGTTTGGTCAGGTAGTCGTCCGCGCCGACGGACAACCCGATCAGTGTGTCGATCTCTTCGGTGCGTGCGGTGAGCATCACGACGTATGCGTCGGAGAACGTCCGCAGCTGCCGACACACCTCCACTCCGTCCAGCCCCGGCAGCCCGAGATCCAGGACGACGACGTCGGGGTCCACCTCGCGGGCGCAGGCGACGGCGTCCGCCCCGTCTCCGGTGATCGTGACATCGAATCCGTCGCGCTCGAGATAGGAACCCACCAGAGCTGCGAGCGGCAGTTCGTCCTCGACCACCATCGCCCGCAGACCGGTCGGTGGACGCTGCGGGCTGGCGGGTTCGGCGTTCGGCGCGGCCGTGGGATCGGAAGAGACCATGGAATCCATCATCGCCTGCGTACTGCGCGGGTCGCCGCCGCGGAGATCTTCTTGAGCAGATCTTCATACGCCCTCCACACGAACCCGGGGGTGCGTGCCCGACGCTGGTCGGCACGGCACCCCCACACGGATGTCGGGGTGCAGACCGTTCGAGAAGGGATCATCGGATGAACATCAGGGCTCTCGCTGTCGGCGCGACCGCACTGGCGGTGATGTTCACCGCGACGGCCTGCGGCGACTCCGAGACCGACGCGACCGTCGCGACGTCGACGGTCACCTCGGAGGCCGACGTCACCACGGAGGCGGCCCACAACGACGCCGATGTGATGTTTGCGCAGATGATGCTCCCGCACCACGTCCAGGCGCTCGAGATGAGCGACCTCATCCTCGCCGACGACGGCGTTCCCGCGGAGGTGCGGGATCTCGCCGAGCAGATCAAGGCCGCGCAGGGCCCCGAGATCGCTCAGCTCGAGGACTGGCTCGGAAGGTGGGACGTACCCGTCGACACGTCCGCCGGGCACCACGACATGCCCGACTCCGCGGGCATGGCCGGCATGCTGAGCGACGACGAGTTGCAGGCACTTGCGGACGCGGAGGGGACCGAGGCGGCCCGGATGTTCCTCGAACAGATGATCGTCCACCACGAGGGCGCGGTCGTGATGGCGCAGACGCAGATCGACGAAGGGCGGTTCCCCGACGCGGTCGCGATGGCCCACGTCATCGTCGACACACAGCAGCAGGAGATCGACACGATGCACCGGATGCTGACGGAACTGTAGCGAGCCGCGCGGGTGCGCCCTCGCTTCCCGAGGACGCTTTCGCTTCCCGCGTCTGCAGTTGCGGACGCGGGAACAGGGAAGGTCCGCGGGAAGCCGTGGAGGGAGAATCGGCGCCGCGAGATCAGAGTGCGACGCCGCGGTTGAGGATCTCCCGCGGATCGAACACCTTCCGCACCGCGCGTTGCATCTCCGCGTTGACCTCGTCCAACTCCCGCGACAGCCAGCCCGCCTTGAGGCGGCCGACGCCGTGTTCGCCGGTGATGGTGCCGCCGAGTTCCAGGGCGGCAGCGGTGATCTTGTCGAACGCGGTGTGCGCCGCGGCCAACGAGTCGGCGTCGGACTGGTCGAAGATGATCGTCGGATGCAGGTTGCCGTCACCCGCGTGCCCGAACACACCGATGGTCAGGCCGACGTCGCCGGCGATCTCCTCGATGATCTCGATCAACTCCACGACCTTCGCGCGGGGGACGCACACGTCGTCGAGCAGCCAGTCGCCGAGACGTTCGAGCGCCGGCAGGGCGAGGCGACGGGCCTCCATGAGCATCGTCGATTCCTCGACGTCGTCGGCACGTCCCACCTCCGCGCCCGCAGCCGTGCAGAGCGCCTCGACCTTCGCGAGGATCGTGTCGGCGTCCTCGGAATCGGCCTGGACCAGCAGCATCGCTGCGGCGTCGCCGAGCCCCATCTTCGCGACCTCGTCGACGGCGCGCAGCGTCGTGTTGTCGAGGATCTCCACCGCCGAGCAGGACAGTCCGGCTTCGGCGATCGCCGCGACCGCGGTGCCGGCCGACGTGAGGTCGGCGAACGACGCGGCCAGAGTCAACGGCGGCGCGGGGGCCGGTACGAGTCGCACGGTGATCTCGGTGACCACACCGAGCGTTCCCTCGGAGCCGACGAACAGGCCCGTGAGATCGTATCCGGCAACACCTTTCACGGTTCGGGTGCCGGTGCGCATCACGCGACCGTCGGCGAGCACCACCTCGAGCGCTTCGACGAAATCGGATGTCACACCGTACTTGACGCAGCACATTCCGCCCGCGTTGGTCGCGACGTTGCCGCCGATCGAGCACATCGCCACCGAACCCGGGTCCGGGGGGTACAGCAGTCCCTGTGCGGCGACGGCTGCGCGCAATTCCCCGGTGATGACTCCGGGTTGCGTGACGGCGAGCCGTTCGACCGGGTCGATGTCGATGATTCTGCTCATTCGGTGCAGCGACAGCACCACGCCGCCGTCGGCGGCATTGGCGCCGCCGCTCAGGCCGCTGCCGGCGCCGCGTGTCGACACGGGGAGCGACGCGGCATGACATGCGCGCAGGCAGGCCGAGACCTCCTCTGTGGTCCGTGGCGCGAGCACGGCGACGGGGGTGCCGGCGTCGGTCAGGCGCGACTCGTCGCGGCGGTACCCGATGACGATGTCGGGATCGGTGATGACGATGTCATCGGGGAGTTCGGCTGTGACACGCAGGAATTCAGGTGTGGGTTCGACGGTGTTCGCCGTCATCGGTGTGCTCCTACCGGTGGGTCGGGTGTTCGTCGGGCACCGGGGGTGTCGGTGGCCGACCTTGCCGCCCCAGCCTAGAACTGCCCCTCCCCGGTGAGCGAGTGTACCGTTCGATCGAATCGATCGAGCCGACGATACGTTCGCTCGCCCCGCCGGAGGCGGAACCCCGGCCGGAGGCGGAACCCCGGCCGCGGGCGGAGGGGGAACCGGGGACGGAGGGGGTCGGGGAGAAGGCATACTCGGGGTATGAGTGTGCCGCTGCGCGACGTCTACGCCGAGCCGACCCTCGCCGATCTGTTGCCGTCGGTGCTGGCCTCCGCGGGGGTGGTGGGGGAGAACAACCGTCTCGGCCTCGCCGACTGCACGCGCACCGTCGTGTTGCTCGTCGACGGGATGGGATGGAATCTGCTGCAACGCAACAGTGCCGCGGCACCTTTCCTCACGCAGTCGCAGGGCCGCCCGATCCGCGCGGGGTTTCCCACCACCACGGCGGTCAGCATCGCGTCGTTGGGGACGGGGCTGCCGTCGGGTGCCCACGGCATCACCGGCTACCAGTCGTACGTCGAGGAGATCGAAGGGCCCGTCAACTGGCTGCGGTGGACGTTGGCGGGCACGGCGCTCGACCGGCGCGACGAGCTGGTTCCCGAGGAGGTGCAGCCCACCCCGACCGTGTTCGAACGCGGCGTCGACGCGGGCCTGGCGGTGACCACCGTGGTGCCGCGACAGTTCGACGGCAGCGGCCTGACCCGTGCTGTTCTGCGCGGCGGCCGGTTCGCGGGGGTGTCGGCGTACGGCGACCTGTTCGCGCAGGTCGTGGACGCGATCCACGCCGACGAGCGAAGCCTCGTGTACTGCTATCTCGGCGAGGTCGACACCCTCGGGCACGTGTACGGCCCGGAGTCGACGGCGTGGCTCGCGCAGCTCACGATCGTCGACCGGTTCGTCGAACAGCTCGCGGCGGCGTTGCCGTCCGATGCGCGGATGCTGGTCACGGCCGATCACGGCATGGTCGATGCGTCCCGCGGGCGCCGTATCGACTTCGATCACACCCCGGGGCTCGGGGAGGACGTCGCCGTCATCGCCGGTGAACCACGCTGCCGACACATCCACACCGACCACCCGGATCGGGTGCTGGAGCGGTGGCGCAACGAGCTCGGCGACGACGCGTGGGTGGGTACCCGCGACGACGTGCTCGCCGCCGGACTGTTCGGTCCGATGCCGCCGACGGCGCACGCGAGCCGAATCGGGGACGTCGTCGCGATCGGTCGGGGGGAGTCGACGGTGGTCCGCACCGACGGAGAATGGGTGATGGCGCGGCTCCCCGGTCAGCACGGTGCACTCACCGACGACGAACTGTTGGTTCCGTTACTGCAGGTGCGGTGAGGTGATCAGGATCCTGTGCCGCCGCACCGATTTGTCGCATAATGTGTGCACATGGCTTCCGGGTCTTCCACCACGTGGCACGAACGCACCAGCACGGTCGCGCTGATCCTCCTGTGGGTCGTGCGGATCCTGTTCAAACCCATCCTGAGCCTGTGGCCGAGCAACGACTTCGGCATCGCCGTGCTCGGTCGCCTGTCGTGGCTGGTCGACCTGATCACCCCCACGCCGCGCACCGTGCACGTGACGCCCACCGAACTCGGCGGCGTGCCGGGCGAACGGATCATCTCGCCGAAACCCGTCGACGACCCCCTCGACGACGCCACGATCCTGTACTTCCACGGCGGGGGATTCATCTTCTGCGGGCCACCCACCCACCGTCAGCTGTGCACCCAGCTGGCCCTCGACTCGGGTGCGCCCGTGTACTCGATGGACTACCAGCAGGTACCCGCCGTGCCCATCGCCGGGTCGGTGCAGGACGCGATGCGCGCCTACACCGCGCTGCTCGACGTCGCCGACGACCCCACCCGCATCATCGTCGCGGGTGATTCCGCGGGCGGATATCTGGCGGCGAAGGTCGCCGAACTGGCGGCGCGCCGCGGCATCCAGCGACCGGCCGCCGTCATCGGATACTCGCCGCTGCTCAACCTGGATCTCGACGAACACGACCCGGCGTACATGGCGAAGGACGCGTACCTGCCGATCAAGGCCCTCGACAAGCTGCGGCCCCGCTGGTTCGCCGGACAGGAGGCGATCGAGGGAGAGCCGAATCCGGTCGACGCCGATCCCGACCTGTTCCCCCCGACCTTCCTGTGCGCCGCCGAATACGAGCTGACCAGGCCGGACGTCGAGATCATGACGGATCGCCTCGCCGAGGCCGGCCGCCACGTGGAGACCCACCTGTGGCGTGGACAGATCCACGCCTGGCCGGTTCTGGCACGCACCCTGCCCGAGGCGATGGAACTGATCGGGCTGAGCACGAGGTTCGCGCGGCGGGCCGTCGTCGCAGCGGACGACGATCGGACCGCCTGAATCAGAGGTTCGTGTCGGGCAGGTCCGTCGACATCGGCAGGTCGGCGCTGTGCTCGTCGCAGGGACGCACGGGAGGACGCGGTGCGCCCGCGATGTGCGCGGTCATCGACAGCGACCCGTACTCCACCCCGTCGACGAGCACGTCCGGGTGTTCGCCGGATTCGGCGAGCAACCCCGCGACGTACAGCAGCGGCAGGAAATGATCCGGGGTCGGTACCGCCGCCTCGTAGTCCGGGTGTTCGCTCAGCGCGGCGATGTCGCCGGGGCGGTCGCGCAGGATGTCGGCTGCCGCGTCGTCGAACCGTCGCGCCCAGGCGAACCCCTCCCCGGGGCGGCGCGGATCCATCGCCCGCAGGTTGTGGACGACGTTGCCGCTCCCGATGATCAGCACACCCGATTCCCGCAGCGCGGCGAGCTTCGCGCCCAACTCGACGTGGTAGGCCGGCGGCTTGTACGCGTTCAGGCTCAGTTGCACGACGGGGATGTCCGCGGCGGGGAACATGTGGGTGAGCACCGACCACGTGCCGTGGTCGATGCCCCACGAATCGATGTCGCTGCCGACCCACGTGGGGTGGACCAGATCCGCGACCTCACAGGTGAGTTCGGGTGACCCCGCCGCCGGGTACTCGACGTCGAACAGTTCCTGCGGGAACCCGTAGAAATCGTGGATGGTGCGCGGCGCCGTCATCGCCGTCAATGCGGTCGCATTGATGAACCAGTGCGCCGAGATCGACAGGATTGCACGGGGTTTCGGTATGCACTGCCCGAACCCGGCCCACTCCCTCGTGTATCGGTTCGATGCGAGTGCGTTGAGTGGGCTGCCGTGCCCGATGAACGCGACGGGCATCCGTGCCGGCACGACGACCCCGACCTCACGACCCGACGCGGGGCCGCAACCACGCGACGAGATCGTCGAGGACCTGATCCTTCTCCGGTTCGTTGAACACCTCGTGGAACAACCCGTCGTACAGTTTCAACGTCACGTCGTCGGAGCCCGCCCGATCGGCGATGATGCGGGCCCCCGACGGGTCGGCGAGCGCGTCGTCGCTGCCGTGCAGGATCAACACCGGCAGCATCAGCCCGGGCAGCCGGTTCGGCACCGACTCCTCGTTGAGGACGAGTACCCGCGCGATGCCCGCCGGAACCAGACCGTGGTGCACGAGCGGGTCGTGGTCGTACGCCGCGACCACCGAGGGATCGCGGGAGACGGATTTGCTGTCGAGTTTCTGAACGGGTACGTCCGGAAGGTAGCGGCCGATCAGCTTCCCGAGTTCCACCACCACCTTCGGTGTGCCGCTGCTGACCACCACGGCCGTCCCCGACAGCACCAGCGCCGACAGACGATCCTGGTGGTCGAGGGCGTACGCGAGGGAGATCGCGCCACCCATCGAATGGCCGATCAGCACCGTCGGCAGATCCGGATTCTCCGATTGTGCGATGTCCATCAGCGTGTCGATGTCGTCGGTGAACTCCGAGAGTTCCCGCAGATGCACCCGTTTGCCGCCCGACCGGCCGTGGCCGCGGTGATCCGGTGTGTACACCACGAAACCCTCGCCGGTCAGTTTCTCGACCACGTGGTCGTAGCGGCGGGCATGCTCGCCGAAACCGTGGGCGAGCAGCACCACGGCCGTGGGATCGCCGTCGGGCGACCACCTGTCGTACACGATCCGGGTGCCGTGGGTGCCGGTGAACGATGAGTCGGTGTGCTGCATCGAGCGTCTCCTGCCGGGTGGGTCGACGGGTGTCTACGCATCCTTGCACGAGTATCCGTCCGGGTCTTGTGGACGGGCGCCGACCGGAGGAGCGTCGAGGAGGGGGTCATCGACGAGAGGATTCGCGATGGACACCGTGGTCACCGAGATCGCCCCGGACATCTACCGACTCTCCACCTTCGTCGACGAGGCGAATCTGACGATGAACCAGTTCCTCGTCGACGGCGACGAACCCCTGTTGTTCCACACCGGGTACCGCGCACTGTTCCCGTCCGTGTCGGACGCACTCGCGCGAGTCATCCCGCTGGATCGTCTGCGGTGGATCACGTTCGGTCACGTCGAGGCCGACGAATGCGGATCGATGAACTCGTGGCTGGAAGTGGCGCCGTCGGCCGAGGTCGCGCACGGTGCGATCGCGTGCTTCGTGCAGGTCGCCGACCTCGCCGACCGGCCACCGCGGCCCCTGCAGGACGGTGAGGTGCTGGAGACGGGCAGCAGGCGGCTGCGGCACATCGACACGCCCCACGTCCCGCACGCGTGGGATGCCTGCCTGATGTTCGAGGAGACCACGTCGACGTTGCTGTGCGGCGACCTGTTCACCGCGTTCGGGAAGATGCCCGCGACCACGAGCGACGACCTCGTGGGCCCGGCGCTGGCCGCCGAGGACCTCGGCCACCCGACCGGGCTGACACCCGTACTGGCCCCGACCATCCGGGCGCTCGCGGACCTGAAACCGCGCACGCTCGCACCGATGCACGCGTCGGCGTACGACGGTGACTGCGGCACCGCGCTGGACGATCTCGCCGACGCCTACGCCACACGTTTCGCGGCCGCGGTCGAGGAAGCGGCCGGCGGCCGCACACAATCCGATTGACGCCGTCGCCCGGACCGGTACCCTGGACGACGTGATCCAAGCGCTTCTCTTCCACTGACGACACCGATCCGCTTCCGTCGGCCACCGCCGACGGGGCGTCCCGACTCGTGTCCGACGGCCGACTCTGCGGCCGTACGCAAGAAGCGCACACCCATCCCGGAGAACACCCCTCGTAGAGGATCCACGGGATCCGTGTGCCTCCGTCCGGAGGAACCATGACCACCACCCTCACCGAACCTCGACGTGCCGGCGCCCAACTCGGCGTCACCGATGTCCACCTCGCCCGCGGCGGTCGCGCCGTCCTGCAGGGAGTCGACGTCACCGTCACACCCGGCGCGCGGCTCGGTGTCGTCGGCGAGAACGGCCGCGGCAAATCCACCCTGCTGCACGTGCTCGCCGGAACCCTCGCACCCGACAGCGGGCAGGTGCGTCGTCACGGCACCCTCGGCCTCGCCGAGCAGGAGATGACCGTCGCCGAAGGCCGCACCGTCGGCGATCTCGTCGACCTCGAACTCGCGCACGTGCGGGCCGCGCTCCGCGCATTCGACGACGCGCTCGAGGCGCTCACCGACGAGCATCCCGGTGCCGCCGACGCCTACGCGCACGCCCTCGACGTCGCCGAACGACTCGACGCGTGGGACGCCGACCGGCGCGTCGACACCGCGCTCGCCGCGCTCGGCGCCGAAACCGACCGGTCGCGTCCGCTCGCCGAGATGTCCGTCGGTCAACGCTACCGGGTGCGGCTCGCGTGTCTGCTGGGCGCCGAGCATGACTTCCTGCTCCTCGACGAGCCCACCAACCACCTCGATGCGGCCGGTCTCGACTACCTCACCGAACAGCTGCGGGCCACCCGCAGCGGGGTCGTGCTGGTCAGTCACGACCGCGCGCTGCTCGCTGACGTCGTCACGTCGATCCTCGACCTCGATCCCAGTCGCGACGGGCGACCGCGCCTCCACGGCGGCGGCTACACCGGATACCGGGAGGGACGCGCCGCCGAATACGGTCGCTGGGTCGACGAATACGACCGGCAACAGGCCGAACTCGCCCGCCTCGAATCCGATCTCGATGCCGCACGGGAACGCCTCGTCACCGGATGGCGGCCCGACAAGGGCACCGGGAAACACCAGCGGGCCACCCGCGCGCCCGCGCTGGTGCGGTCGGTGCGTCGTCGGCAGGAGGCTCTCGACGAGCATGCGGTCACCACACCACCACCGCCCCTGCGGTTCTCGATGCCCGCGCTCGGTGCGGTGCTCGACGACATCGAACCCGACGAACCACTCGTCCGTGCCGACGACGTGGCGGTCGCGGGACGGCTCGTCACCCGGGTGTCGTTGTCGTTGGGGGCGGGTGCCCGGCTCGCGGTGACCGGGCCGAACGGGGCCGGCAAGTCCACCTTCCTTGCCGTACTCGGTGGTCGCGCGACACCGACGTCCGGAACGCTGTACGTCGCACCGCCGGTGCGGGTCGGGTGGCTCGCGCAGGAGTCTCCGGCGCCGTCGTCGCGGCGGGTGCGGGAGGTGTACGACACGCACGTCGGGGAACTGGCCGCCTCCGGGACGGTGCCCGACGACGAATCGGTCGACCTCGACGAACTCGGACTGTTCACCGGATACGACCTCGAGCAGCGGGTGAGCGAACTGTCGATGGGGCAGCAGCGGCGACTGGACCTGGCGATGGTGCTGGCCGCACGCCCGCACGTGTTGCTGCTGGACGAGCCCACCAACCACCTGTCGATCACGCTGGTGGACGAGCTGACCGATGCGTTCGCCACCACCGACGCCGTGGTGGTGCTCGCCACCCACGACCGGCAGCTGCGACGCGATGTCGCGGAATGGCCGCACCTGCGAGGTAGCGTCGCCATCCGAGCCACATCTCGAGCGCGAACGACTCCAGGACCAGGGTCGGTGAGACGAGGGAGACG
>NZ_JAIYEP010000011.1 GCF_020515525.1 Rhodococcus yananensis | reverse complement strand
GCTGGTTACAGTGGCGCCATGAATCTCGCTCGGCGCGAACGACATGCTCTGGTGGAGACGATGACCGAGGTGGGTCCGGACGCTCCGACGCTGTGTGAGGGCTGGACGGTTCGGGATCTCGCCGCCCATCTGCTCGTGCGGGAGCGTCGGATCGACACGATGCCCGGGATCGTCCTCCCGACGTTCGCCGGACACACCGAGAAGGTGCGGCGTGAGGCGACCGACCGGCAGTGGTCGCATCTGCTCGCCGACATCGATGCCGGCCCGCCCGCGTGGTCGCCGCTCTACCTCGTCGACGCGGTCGCGAACGCGGCGGAGATGTTCGTCCATCACGAGGACGTCCGACGCGCGGCGCCGGACTGGGAACCGCGCGTCCTGTCGGCCGACGACCAGGATCGGCTCTGGAACCTCGCGCGGCAGATCGGCCGAAGGGGATACGGCGGTTGCGATGTCACCGTGGTCTTCGAGAGGCCGAGCGGCGAGCGCGCGACGGTACGTTCGCGCTCGCCCCGCACCGTGGTGCTGCGCGGCGAACCGTCCGAACTGCTGCTGCACGCGTTCGGGCGGGACGCCGTCCGGCTCGAGACGATCGGCGACGACTCCGACGTCGCCGAACTCGGGGCATCCCGCAGGGGACTCTGACCGCGGCTTCGTCCGGCCGGTGTGCGTGTCGACGCTGTGACCAGTGCCGCCGGGCGTTGCCCGTGTTGCGGATGGTTCCCCCGTGGTGTGTGCGACTACCCTGGCGGTCATGGCAGGAAAGTCCGGGAGTCGCACGTCCTCGTCCACGACCTCGCGGTCGGGTACGCGCGCGTCGACCGGATCGTCCGCCCGCACCACGGCCACGGGAACGGGGCGAGCGAAGGCGGGTGGCCGGGCCGCCCCGAAGAAGGGGGCTGCGCGGACGACCGCCGGGGCGAAGACGAGATCCGGTGGGGCGAAGAAGTCCGCCGCCGGTGCGCGCGCATCGGCGAAGCCGGGAACCTCCCGGAGCGGCGGCAGCGGGGCTCGGAGCGGCGGCAGCAGGGCCGCCAAGCCCCGGAAACCGACCCGCCCGACCACTCGCCGCAGCGCTGCGCCGCCGCCGCGACGTGGGGGGTTGCTCGACGCCGCAGGACGGGGGATCAGCGCGGGTTGGGTGATGCTGGCCCGCGGCGCGGGGGCCACCGTCCGGACGATGGGCAGGGCCACGGACATCGAGCACGGCCACCGCCGTGACGGTTTGGCGCTCGGTCTCATCGCCGCGGGTGTGGTGATCGCGGGGAGCCTGTGGTTCGCCGTCGGTGGCCCGGTCGGTGACTGGGTCGAGACGGCGGTCCGCGCGGTGACCGGTGGTGCCGGCGCGGTGCTGCCCCTCGTCGCGGTCGGTGTCGCGGTGATCCTCATGCGCACCGAACCCAGACCCGAGATCCGGCCCCGACTCGTGCTCGGAGGCCTGCTGGTCGGCCTCTGCGCGCTGGGGCTGTGGCACGTCGCCTCCGGATCACCGACGGACGCGGACGGACGCGCACAGGGCGCGGGCTTCCTCGGCGCCACCGTCGGCGGGCCCCTCACCGCGGGGCTGACCGTGTGGCTGTCGGTGCCGTTGATGCTGCTCGCCGCCGGATTCGGCGTACTCCTTCTCACCGGCACGACCGTGCGGGAGTTGCCGGATCTGTTCCGGGACTTCTTCGGTCTCGGCTACCACGCCGACGACGAATACGGTGAGCCCGGCTATTACGAACCCGAACACGACGGCTACTCCGACCACCTCGATCCCGTGCTCTACGACGACGGTCGCGGCTCGAAGAAGTCGCGTTCCCGTCGCCGGACACCCGCGGAGAACTATCCGACCGACGAGTACCACGACGACACGCACGCGACCGAGGTGCTGCCGCTGTGGGACGAACCGGCCGCCGACGCGGCACCGGCACCTCCGGAGCCGCCGGCCGCCGCCGAACCCGAACCGGCACCCGCTCCGGCGAAGCCGCGGGCACGGGCGAAGGACGTCGTCGACACCACGGCCCCGCCACCCGACCCGGACGCCCTCGAACCGCTGCCCGACCGCGTCGTCGACGGCGATTACTCACTCCCGTCGGTGAACCTGCTGATGGCCGGGGATCCGCCGAAGACGCGTTCGGCCGCGAACGATCAGATGATCGAGGCGATCACGGAGGTCCTCGAGCAGTTCAAGATCGATGCTGCGGTCACCGGGTTCACGCGGGGCCCGACGGTCACCCGGTACGAGGTCGAGCTGGGCCCGGGCGTCAAGGTCGAGAAGATCACCGCGCTCGCACGCAACATCGCGTACGCCGTCGCCACCGACAACGTCCGGTTGCTCGCGCCGATCCCCGGCAAATCGGCGGTCGGTATCGAGGTACCCAATTCCGACCGCGAACTGGTCCGACTGTCCGACGTGCTGTCGGCGCCCTCGACCCGGCGTGACCACGATCCCCTCGTCATCGGTCTCGGCAAGGACATCGAAGGTGACTTCGTGTCGGCGAATCTCGCGAAGATGCCGCATCTGCTGGTCGCGGGCTCGACCGGGTCCGGCAAGTCGAGCTTCGTCAACTCGATGCTCGTGTCGCTGCTGATCAGGTCCACCCCGGAAGAGGTCCGGATGATCCTGATCGACCCGAAGATGGTCGAACTGACCCCGTACGAGGGGATTCCGCACCTGATCACTCCGATCATCACCCAGCCGAAGAAGGCGGCGGCGGCGCTCGCGTGGCTCGTCGAGGAGATGGAGCAGCGCTATCAGGACATGCAGGCCAACCGGGTTCGGCACATCGACGACTTCAACGCGAAGGTCCGGTCGGGTGAGATCACGGCGCCGCTCGGCAGCGAACGTGTCTACCGGACCTACCCGTACATTCTCGCGATCGTCGACGAGCTCGCCGACCTCATGATGACCGCGCCGCGCGACGTCGAGGACGCCATCGTGCGCATCACCCAGAAGGCCCGCGCCGCCGGAATCCATCTGGTGTTGGCCACTCAGCGACCGTCGGTCGACGTCGTCACCGGGTTGATCAAGACGAACGTGCCGTCGCGGTTGGCGTTCGCCACCAGTTCGCTCACCGATTCGCGCGTCATCCTCGATCAGCCCGGTGCCGAGAAGCTCATCGGGATGGGCGACGGGCTCTTCCTGCCGATGGGTGCGGGCAAGCCGATCCGGCTGCAGGGCGCGTTCATCACCGACGAGGAGATCGCGGCCGTCGTCGACTTCACCAAGAACCAGGCCGAACCCGAGTACACCGAGGGCGTCACCGCGCCGAAGGCCGGCGACAAGAAGGACGTCGATCCCGACATCGGCGACGATCTCGACGTCTTCCTGCAGGCGGTCGAACTGGTCGTCACCAGCCAGTTCGGGTCCACGTCGATGCTGCAACGCAAGTTGCGCGTGGGATTCGCGAAGGCGGGCCGGCTCATGGATCTGATGGAGACCCGCGGTGTGGTCGGTCCGAGCGAGGGCAGCAAGGCGCGCGAGGTGCTGGTCAAACCGGACGAACTCGACGGTCTGCTCTACACGATCCGCGGCGGTGGTGCTTCCGACGAGGCCGGTGGCGTCGGCGGGTGACCCGCGTGTGGCACAATCGGTGCATTCGTGGAGGGGAGTATCCCCGTCTTCGCGGTGGTTCCGTCACCACGGGCGACACCGACGTCGTTCCGGAGCCACCGGCCCAGCGGATGAGCTGGGTGGGAGAGACCTCCGGCGGGTACCCATACCGACCGGAAGGCTGAGGCCCGTATGCACGTCACTCTGACGACCTGGTTGATCACCATCGCGGTGATCATCGGTCTGTTCGTCTTCGATTTCTACGCCCACGTGCGTAAACCGCACGCACCGACGCTCCGTGAGTCGGGATTCTGGTCGGCGGTGTTCATCGGCATCGCGATCGCGTTCGGGCTGATCGTGTTCGCGATCTGGGGGCCGACCTACGGCGGTGAGTACTTCGCCGGATACATCACCGAGAAGGCGCTCTCGGTCGACAACCTGTTCGTGTTCGTCATCCTCATGGCGACGTTCGCGGTGCCCCGCGAGTATCAGCAGAAGGTGCTCACGATCGGAATCGTGCTCGCGCTGGTCATGCGCGGCGCATTCATCGCGGTCGGCGCCGCGGCGATCAACGCGTACAGCTGGGTGTTCTACCTCTTCGGTGCGTTCCTCATCTTCACCGCGGTGAAGCTGATCCGCGATCACGGTGAAGAGCACGAGAAACCGTCCGAGAACAGGGTCGTGAAGCTGGCGCGGCGATTCCTGCCGGTGCACGACGAGTACGACGGGGATCGGCTCGTCACCCGCGTCGACGGCAAGAAGATGGTCACGCCGATGCTGCTGGCGTTGATCGCCATCGGATTCACCGACATCCTGTTCGCCCTCGATTCGATCCCCGCCATCTACGGCCTGACCCACGAGCCCTACCTCGTGTTCACCGCCAACGCGTTCGCTCTCATGGGTCTCCGCCAGCTGTTCTTCCTGATCGGAGGCCTGCTCGAGCGCCTCGTCTACCTGTCGTACGGGCTGTCGGTGATCCTCGCGTTCATCGGTGTCAAGCTCGTCCTGCACGCGCTGCACGAGAACACACTCGGTTTCGTCAACGGCGGCGAGCACGTCGCGGTCCCGGAGATCTCCACCGCGATGTCGCTGATCGTGATCGTCGGGGTCCTCGCCGTCACCACCGTCGCGAGCCTCCTGGCGACACGCGGCGACACACCCGGCGCGGAGTGGGTCGAGAAGGACGACGTCAGTCGTTGAACACTCCCATCACCGGCTGCCAGCCGGTGATGCGCACCGCATCGACGAGACCTGCCCGTGCGAACGGGTCCTGCGACATCAGTTCGCGCGCGGCGGTCTCGTCGTCGACGTCGACGACGATCAGCGCGCCGGATCCGTCCGTCCACGGCCCCGTCGCACGCACCGTCCCGGCCTCGACCAACCCGCCGAGCCACGCGCGGTGATCGGGTCGCAGCCCGTCGCGCGCGGTGGCGGTCGACTCGGAGTAGGTGTACTCGACGGCGAACAGTGACATGGTCCTCACCTTCGGAGCGGGTCGATCGGCCGGTACTGCTCAGAGTGTGAGCAGCATGCGGGTGTTGCCGAGTGTGTTCGGTTTGACGTAACTCAGATCGAGGAACTCGGCGACACCCGTATCGTACGACCGGCACATCTCCGCGAAGACCTCCGCGGTCACCGGTGTGCCCTCGATCTCGGCGAACCCGTGCCGCGCGAAGAAGTCGACCTCGAAGGTGAGGACGAACAACCGCTCCAATTCGAGCTCCCGCGCCACCTCGATCAGACGGGAGACGATCAGATGCCCCGCACCGTGCCCCTTGACCTGCGGGTCGACCGCGATCGTCCGGATCTCGCCGAGATCGGACCAGAGAACGTGGAGTGCGCCGCACCCCACGAGCCGTCCCCCCAGTTCCGCGATCCAGAATTCCTGTACCGACTCGTAGAGGGTGACGAGGTTCTTCTCGAGGAGGATCCGTCCGGAGTAGATATCGATCAGCTGCTTGATGTCCGGCACATCGGACGTTCGGGCGCGCCGGACGACAATCCGGTCGTCGGGTCCGTGTCCGGTGGGCGCTGAAGTCATGCGGTGAACAGTAGCGCGTGCAGGTCCGGATATTGTGGGCGCATGAGTTCGCCCCGCCAGTCCCTCGCCGCATCGGGCGGGAGCGGCGCATCCCCGACACCGGACTCCGGTACAGCGCACCCTCCGGTTCCGTTGTGGAACATCGCGAACGTCCTCACGGTGATGCGCATCGTGCTCGTCCCGGTGTTCCTGGTCCTGCTGTTCGTCGGTGGCGGCCACGACACCGCGTGGCGGCTCGCTGCGACGGCGGTCTTCGCGATCGCGGCGATCACCGACCGCATCGACGGTCAACTCGCGCGGCGGTACGGACTCGTCACCGATTTCGGTAAGCTGGCCGACCCGATCGCCGACAAGGCGCTCATGGGCGCGGCGCTCGTCGGGCTCTCCCTGCTCGGCGATCTGTCGTGGTGGGTGACGGGTGTGATCGCGGTGCGTGAGCTCGGGATCACCGCCCTGCGATTCGTGGTGCTGCGGCACGCCGTCATTCCTGCCAGCCGAGGTGGCAAGGCCAAGACGTTCGTGCAGACCCTCGCCGTCGGAATGTATCTGCTGCCGCTGCCGGACGTTCTCGCGCCGGTCTCGGTGACGTTGATGGCGCTCGCCGTCATCCTGACCGTCGGTACCGGCCTCGACTACATCGTGCAGGCCGCCCGGTTGCGTGCCGGAGTCCGACGCACCGAACGCGAACACGCCGACGAGGACGACCGGCCGACCGAACCGGGCGAGCGCGCAGTCGAGGACGACGGCGGGTGAGCACCGTCGATCCGTTGGTCGCGGCGACCCGCGCCGTCGAACTCGTGGCGGTGCTCACCGACCGCGGTGAGACGGTCGCGACCGCGGAATCGCTGACCGCGGGGCTGTTGTCGGCGACGGTCGCCGGTGTGCCGGGGGCCAGCGCGGTGCTGCGCGGGGGACTGGTCGTGTACGCGACCGATCTGAAGGCGACGCTCGCCGGCGTCGACGCACGGCAACTGACGGAGGACGGTCCTGTCGCCGAGTCGACGGCTGCGGCACTCGCGGAGGGTGCGCGCGACCGGTGCTCGGCGACGTGGGGTGTGGGACTGACCGGTGTGGCCGGCCCGGACCCCCAGGACGGCCATCCGCCCGGAACGCTGTTCGTGGGGATCGCGGGTCCGGGCGGGACGTCGGTCGTGTGTCCCGCCGTCGCGGGGGACCGTTGGCAGATCCGGCTCGGTGCTGTCGAGGCGGCGGTGTCGGGCCTACTCGCGCACCTGTCGATCGGCCCGGCGTTGTAGTGTCTGTGCACCGCGGTCTCACCGGATTCCGGTGTCGCGGGAACCCGGCGACGCCGCGGCGCGTTGTCGAGGTGTACGCACGACGGACGAAGGAGGATGCGATGGCGCTGTTGTTGCGTGAGGCACTCGGTGACAGCCTTCGGCGCACCCGTGTTTCGCAGAGTCGTACGCTGCGCGAAGTCTCCAGCAGCGCGCGCGTCAGCCTCGGCTACCTCTCCGAGATCGAACGCGGACGCAAGGAGGCGTCGAGCGAACTGCTCGCCGCGATCTGCGACGCGCTCGAGGTACCGCTGTCCGACGTGCTGTCCGACGTGAGCGAATCGTTGGCCGATCCCGCGGTGCATGCCGCCGCCGAGCGGGCCGCACAGGTGCTGCCGGACACGGATGTCGCGGCCGCCGACAGGGCATTGCTCACGCAGGAACCGCTGATTTCGCAGGACACCCGCGTGGTGATCCCCGCACCGCCCGCACGTGAGTTGGCGGCGGCATAACATGGACCACGTCCGCTGCGGCACACCCGATGCGGATGAAAGCGACACAACGGTCACCGCTCGGGGGGTGGCCCGGTAGAACAGGTGGGGGCCACCGGATGGACGGTGACGCACGGCGGTGGCCCGGAACCGGTGCGCGAGGGCCGCGCATCGGGTCGCGTTCGGCGCGGCGTAGCAGATGGAGGCGGGATCACACCCATGGCTAATCCGTTCGTCAAGGGTTGGAAGTACCTGATGGCGCTTTTCAACTCCAAGATCGATGAGAAGGCCGATCCGAAGGTTCAGATTCAGCAGGCGATCGAGGATGCGCAACGCCAGCACCAGGCCCTCTCTCAGCAGGCCGCATCGGTCATCGGGAATCAGCGCCAGCTCGAGATGAAGCTCAATCGGCAGCTCGACGAGGTCGAGAAGCTCAACGCCAGCGCGCGGCAGGCCGTCATGATGGCGGACCAGGCGAGCACGGCGGGCGATACCGAGAAGGCGATCCAGTACACCAACGCCGCCGAGGCATTCGCCGCGCAGCTCGTCACCGCCGAGCAATCGGTCGAGGATCTCAAGGTCCTACACGATCAGTCGCTGCAGGCCGCCGCGCAGGCGAAGAAGGCTGTCGAACAGAACGCGATGGCACTGCAGCAGAAGGTCGCGGAGCGCACCAAGCTGCTGAGCCAGCTCGAGCAGGCCAAGATGCAGGAGCGCGTCAGCGAGTCGCTGAGGTCGATGGACTCGACTCTTTCGGCACCCGGCACCACGCCGAGCCTCGACGCGGTGCGTGAGAAGATCGAGCGTCGGTACGCCACCGCGCTCGGCTCGGCAGAGCTCGCACAGAACTCGGTGCAGGGCCGCATGCTCGAGGTGCAGCAGGCCACCGTTCAGATGGCCGGCCACAGCCGTCTCGAGCAGATCCGTGCATCGATGAAGGGTGAGGCGCTCCCCGGCGCGACCCCCAACCCCGCGATCAACACCGGCAAGGAGCCGCCGAGCGCGGCGGGCGCCGCCGGCAGCCGATAGTTTCTCGCCATCGTAGGAACGTGACCACGCCATGAACACACCCGGAGACGGCCGGGCCGGGATCACCCCCGGTCCGGCCGTTGCCGCGCTACGGGATGTCACCGGTGCCGCGTTGCGGGACGTGGCCGAGGCCGCGCAGCGATGGCGTGATCCCGCGGCGAAGCTGCGGCGCAGGAAGCGCCGTGCGCAGCGCCGGGCGCGTCTGTACGGGGTGGCCGGCGGCACCACAGGGGTCGGCACGGCCACGCTGGTGGTGGCGTCGGCACCCGAATGGACGGTGGTCGCCACGGGTGGTGCGACGGCGCTTCTGGTGGTGCCGGCGGTCATGGCGTACCGCCGGTTCCGGCGCCTCGACGCGTTGCCCGTGCCACCGTCTCCGCCGCGTCGACGCTCGTTGCCGCCGGCCGGGTCGGTCGCCCGAGGCCCGATGGAACGGCTCGCACGAAGCGAGCGGAGTCTCACCGGATTGCTCGGCGTGATCACACGATCAGGGACGGTCGCGGTCGATGATCTCGACGAGATCGGCCGGACCGCGGTGTCGGCAGCAGAAGCACTCGGTGCGGTGGCCGACGATGTCGTCGCTCTCGAATCCGCCGCACAGGGCAGCATCGCCGCCCGAGCCGAGCTCGAATCGGCGATCACCGCGGCCGGTCGTCGTCTCGATGTGGGTGCCGAACAGTTCGACGCGCTCGTCTCCGCGGCGGCGAAGCTCGCTGCGCCACCCGAGGGCACCGGATCCATAGCGGCGCTCGACCGGCAGCGCGCCGATCTGATCTCGACCTCGGACCGGCTCGAGGGGTGGGCGCAGTCGTGGCGCGAGGTGTCACAGATCCAGCAGCGCTACCGGAACTGAACGGCTCGGGATCAGTCGTCGACGCCGCGAGCGGCGAGCGCCTCGCCCATCTTCTCGGCGGTCAGCAGAGCTCCGACCACCACCGGAACGGCCAGTGCCCGCAGTGAGAAGCCGAGACCGCGGGCCTTGCGCGCGGCGGAGACACGTTCGACGATGGTGCCGAGCAGCGGAATGCAGCGGATCGTCATCACGAGGACCAGACCCACTCGGCCGGGATCGACACCGACGCGGCGGAGGGGTCGCGCCGCGGAGACGATCACATCGAGCATGTCCGTGGTCCGGGTCGTCAGCGTCACCAGCGCCGCGAGCGCCACGGCCAGCAGCAGCGACCCGCAGACGACCACCGCACGTTCCCAACCCGCGACGAACACCTGGAACACGGCGATCACCGCGAGCATCCACACGAGCGGCCGCAACTGGACGGTCGCGAGCTTCACCGGGATGCGCGCGAGCACGTAGCAGCCGGTGACCAGTGCCGCGCACGGCAGCACCTGCCAGGGTTGCCGGACCCACAGCGTCATCGCGACGATCGCACCCGCGACCGCCACGAGCTTGACGCCGGCGGGCAGTCGGTGCAGGAACGACGTGCCCGGATGGAAGAGCCCGACCGTGGTCACGCGACCAGGTTCCGGTAATGGTCGATCGCGGGACCGGGGAGGTCGTCCGCGGCGATGCGGCCCGAGTCGACGACGAGCACCCGATCGAAGTCCGACAGCAGATCCAGATGGTGGGTGACCACGATCAACTGCTGCGGCAGAGCGGCGAAGGTGCGGCGGATCAGTTCGACGTTGCGGAGATCGAGCAGCGTCGTCGGTTCGTCGGCGACCAGCACGTCGGGATCGGTCACCATGATCGCGGCGAGGGCGAGCAACTGCTTCTGCCCGCCCGAGAGCAGATGACTCGGATGGTCACGGTGGTCGGCCAGTCCGAAATCGTCGAGGATCGTCCGGACCCGCTCCTCGCGTTCCACTCTGCTCAGCCGGCTGCGTCGTAACGAGAACGCGACGTCCTCCGCGACGGTCGGCATCACGATCTGGTGGTCGGGATCGGTGAACACGAAACCGACGCGTTTACGGACGTCTCGACCCTTGCGCGCGGTGTCCAGACCGTCCACCGACACCGACCCCGACGTGGGGAGCACCAGACCGTTGATCATGCGCGCGAGGGTGGACTTGCCGCTGCCGTTGGCACCGACGATCCCGATCCGCTGCTCAGTGAGGGTGACATCGATGCCGTCGAGGACGGTGCGTTCACCGTAGGTGTGCCGGATCTGGCGGAAGCGGATCTTGCTCATCCGATGGTCTTCGGTCAGTGGGCGGGGTCGGCTGCGGCCGCCGGACGGACGGTCGTCGCGAGCAGGGCGGGGAAGGCGCGGTGGACCTGCGCGGCGACCACCGCGGTGACCACCGCCTTGAACAGGTCTCCGGGAAGGAACGCGGCGTTCGCCGCGAGCGCAGCCCACGGTGTCATGTCGGCGCGCAGGACCATGCCCGCGACACCGCACGCGTACAGCACGACGATTCCGCCGAGGATGTTCACGGCGATGCCCGCGAACAGTCGGTAGCGCGGCAGCATCCGGAAGCTGAGCCACCCGATGACGGCGACCGCGGGCAGCCACCCGATCAGGAAGCCCACGGTGGAGCCGGCGAGAGAGGTGAGGGTGGTTCGGCCACCGGCCAGGACGGGTAGCGCCAGCCCGAGCACGATCACCGTCAGGACGGCCAGCGTGCCCTTGCGCGCGCCGAGCAGTGCGCCGGCGAGCATCACACCGAGGCTCTGCAGCGTGATGGGGACACCCGACGAGCCGACGGTGATCTGCCCGGGCAACCCGAGCGCGACGATGAGGGCGGCGAACACGGCGATCTGTGCCAGATCGCGTGCGGTGAGGCGGCGGTTCGGGGACACGTTCACTCAGCTTCCGACAGGGGGGACCGAACCTGTAGAGCCTAAGTGTGTGTGGCGGACCGTGCATCACCGACCCGTGCGGGACCACCCCCGAGTCCGCGTCCCGTCGTGTCGGGGTATCCCCTGATCTTTTCCTGATATACGCGTTGACCTGGTGTTTTGTGCGTACTGGCGTGTCAGGATCGGTCGTGAACGACACGGAGCGTGCCCCGGCACGAGGTAGGAGGAACCGATGTTCTGGAAGATCGTGGGAATCGTGGTGCTCGTCTGGGCCGGTTTCGCGTTGCTCGGGGCGTTGCTCGATCACCTTTTCGGGTTCATCGTGCTCGGTGCGGTGCTCTTCGGTGGCTGGATGCTGTACAAGGCGGTCACCGGCTCGGGTCGCAGCGACGACATCACGCGGGTATGACACCACCGCCGGACCGGCGGTGGTGCGATCGGTGCGGGGAACCCCCGCGCATCGTCCCGCGCTGATCCATAGTGGAGAGCATGGAGGCCGTACCCGAGGACTGGCAGCGCGCGATCGTCGTCGTCGCCCACCCCGACGACATCGAATACGGTGCCGCGGCGGCGGTCGCGCGATGGACACGGCAGGGCAAGGACATCCGGTATGTCCTGGCGACGAGCGGTGAAGCCGGTATCGCCGGCCTCGAACCCGATGCATGCGCCCGCATCCGCGAGGAGGAGGAACGCGCATCGGCCCGCATCGTCGGAGTCGACACCGTCGAATTCCTCGGCCACCGCGACGGCACCCTGGTGGCCGGTCCCGAACTGCGCCGCGACATCGCCGCGGCGATTCGCCGCCACCGCCCCGAAATGGTGGTGACCATGAACTTCGGGCTGACCTGGTTCCCCGGCGCGCTCAACAGCGCAGACCACCGGGCTCTCGGGATCAGCGCGCTCGACGCCGTCTCCGATGCCGCGAACGAGTGGATCTTTCCCGAGTCGACCGAACGGGGACTCGCGCCGTGGCGGGGCGTGCGGTGGGCTGCCGTGCTGACACCCGAGGCCACCCACGCCGTGGACGTCACCGACACCGTCGATGTCGCGATCGAATCCCTCGCTGCGCACCGCCGTTACCTCGAGGCGCTCGACACCACCGCTGTCGAGGAGCAGGCCCGCGCGCAGGTGGAGATGGCATCGGCACCGAAACCCGGGTTTCCGGCCGCGCGAGCAGTGGGCTTCGCGCTGTACACGTTCTGAAGCCGTACACGTCCGGACGGACGCGGTGCGACGCCGTACGGCTACGACGGTGCCTGCCGGGACGTGTGACAGGCTGTGCCGATGCGAGTGGCGGTGGTGGCAGGCCCCGAAGCGGGTCACGCGTTCCCGGCGATCGAACTGGCCCGACGGCTCGCCGCGGCCGGACACGAACCGGTCGTGTTCACGGGCGAGCGCTGGCTCGGGGTGGACGTTCCGGGTGTGACCGTCGCGGAACTGAAGGGGCTCGCGCCGAGACCGGGCGACGACGACGCCGACGCCGGCGCGAAGATCCACGCGCGGGCCGCGCACATCGCCACCGCGATGCTCCCCGACCTCAGCGCACTGCTCCCGGACATCGTGGTGTCCGACGTGATCACCGCGGGCGGCGGACTGGCAGCGGAGCGACTGGGCATCCCGTGGGTGGAACTGGCACCGCATCCGCTCTATCTGCCGTCACGGGGGTTGCCTCCGATCGGCAGCGGCCTCGCGCCCGGCGTGGGGCTGCGCGGCCGGATGCGGGATGCTGCGCTGCGTGCGGCGACGTCGCGGTCGCTTCGGCAGGGCACCCGTGAACGTGCTGCGGCGCGGGTGGGGATGGGATTGCCCGCCCGCGACCCGGGGCCGTGCGCGCGGCTCGTCGCGACCCTGCCCGCGCTCGAGGTGCCTCGGCCCGACTGGCCCGCGGGAGCGCACGTCGTCGGGCCGTTGCACTGGGAGCCGACCGACGAGATTCTCCGACCGCCACCCGGTGACGGACCGTTGGTCATGGTCGCACCGTCGACCGCGGTCACCGGAGTGGGCGGGATGCTGGGGGCCGTCTGCGACGGGCTCACCGGCACCGGCGTCCGTGTCGCCGCGACGATGCTCGACGCCTCCGATGTGCCGCTGCCGGAGTGGGCGGTCGTCGGTACCGGGCGGCAGGACGTGCTTCTGGAACACGCCGATGTGGTGGTGTGCGGCGGTGGGCACGGCATGCTGTCGAAGGCGTTGTGTGCCGGGGTGCCGGTCGTCGTCGTGCCCGGCGGCGGTGATCAGTGGGAGTTGGCGAACCGGGTGCAGCGGCAGGGCAGCGGTGTGCTGGTGCGCCCTCTCGACGCGCGTGCGGTGCGGGCCGCGGTCGAGCGAGTGCTCGGGGACGAGGCGCACGGCGAGGCCGCGCGGCGAGCGGCGGCGAGCGCCGCGCAGGTTCGCGACCCGGTCGAGGTGTGTGTCTCCGTCGCGCGGTGACACCGACCGCTACCGTGGTGGCGTGCGATTGACGGAATTCCACGAGATGGTGCGCGACGAGTTCGGGCAGATGCACGGCGATGCGCTGCTGCGCGATCACGTGCTCCTCGAACTCGGCGGCTGTACTGCCGCGCAGGCCATCGAGGCCGGTCGGGAGCCGCGTGAGGTGTGGCGGGCCCTGTGCGAGGAGTTCGATGTTCCGCCCGCGCGGAGATAGAGCTGCACTGTTCGAACCATGATCGAACATGTGTTCGGCTATGATGGGCGTGTTCGCACGAACGTTGTCCACAGGCTGCGGATCCATCCACAGATCCGGTCGAACCGCGGTCGCCGCGGCGAATTTGTCGGTGTCGGATTCTAACGTCGTCGGCAAGCAGGACGAGACACGATGTAAGGGGACCAGGATGGCTGCACAGGCACACGATCGCGAGAAGGCGCTCGAACTCGCCCTCGCGCAGATCGACAAGAACTTCGGCAAGGGTTCCGTGATGCGTCTGGGGGAGGAATCCCGTCAGCCGGTCGAGGTGATCCCCACGGGGTCGATCGCGCTCGACGTCGCGCTCGGTATCGGTGGCCTGCCGCGCGGACGTGTCATCGAGGTCTACGGCCCGGAATCGTCCGGTAAGACGACGGTCGCGTTGCACGCCGTCGCCAACGCGCAGGCCGCCGGCGGCATCGCCGCGTTCATCGACGCCGAGCACGCGCTCGACCCCGACTACGCCCGCAAGCTCGGTGTCGACACCGACGCCCTGCTGGTCTCGCAGCCCGACACCGGCGAGCAGGCGCTCGAGATCGCCGATATGCTCGTGCGGTCCGGTGCCCTCGACATCCTCGTCATCGACTCGGTGGCCGCGCTCGTGCCCCGCGCCGAGATCGAAGGCGAGATGGGCGACAGCCACGTCGGTCTGCAGGCACGCCTGATGAGTCAGGCACTGCGCAAGATGACCGGCGCACTGAACAATTCGGGCACCACAGCGATCTTCATCAACCAGCTGCGTGAGAAGATCGGCGTGATGTTCGGCTGTTTCGACTACTCGACTCGTGTCCAGCTGGCCGACGGCACCACCGAGAAGATCGGCGAGATCGTCGACCGGAAGATGGATGTCGAGGTCATGTCCTACGACCCGGACACCGACAGGATCGTTCCTCGGCGCATCGTCGACTGGTTCGACAACGGACCTGCCGATCACTTCCTGCAGTTCACGGTCGAGAAGTCCAGTGGAAGCGGTCGTTCGCAGTTCGCTGCGACGCCCAACCACCTGATCCGCACGCCGGGGGGCTGGAGCCATGCGGGCGACATCGTCGCCGGCGACCGCGTGCTCGCGGCGGAGATCCATCGCCTCAGCGACCAGCAGTTCCAGGTCGTACTCGGGTCGTTGATGGGCGACGGCCACCTGTCGCCGAACCTGCACGACCGCAACGATGTTCGGTTCCGGCTCGGCCACGGAGCCGTGCAGCACGAGTATCTCGACTGGAAGACCGCTCTGCTCGGCAACGTCGAACATTCGACGCGTGTCGACGGTCGAGGTGCGAAGTTCGTCGACTTCACCCCGCTGCCGGAACTCGCCGAACTCCGGCGTGCGGTATATCTGGGTGACGGTGCGAAGTTCCTGTCCGAGGAGTACCTCAAGGCGCTCACCCCGCTGGCGCTGGCCGTCTGGTACATGGACAGCGGTTCGTTCACCGTGCGGCCCGAGGGGATCGGGCAACACACCGATGGCGCGAGCGGCCGCATCGAGATCTGTGTCGAGGCGATGAGCGAAGGCTCGCGTACGCGGTTGCGCGACCACCTGCGCGACGAGCACGGGCTCGATGTCCGACTCCGGCTCGGTGACACGGCGCAGAAGGCGGTCCTCGTCTTCTCGACGGAGGCGTCGGTGAAGTTCCAGGAGATCGTCGCCCCGTACATGGCCCCGTCGATGGAGCACAAGCTCCTGCCGAGGTTCCGCGGACTGTCCACGGTGGAGCCGTCGTTCGTCGAACCCGAACAGCGACTGGTGCCGGCCCGGGTCCTCGACGTGCACGTCGCGCCGCAGACCGGATCGATGCACCGGTTCGACATCGAGGTCGAAGGCAACCACAACTACTTCGTCGACGGCATCATGGTGCACAACTCGCCTGAAACGACCACCGGTGGTAAGGCTTTGAAGTTCTACGCCTCGGTCCGTCTCGACGTCCGACGCATCGAGACACTCAAGGACGGTGGCGACGCCGTGGGCAACCGCACCCGCGTCAAGGTCGTGAAGAACAAGGTCTCGCCGCCGTTCAAGCAGGCCGAGTTCGACATCCTCTACGGTCAGGGCATCAGCAAGGAAGGGTCGCTGATCGACATGGGTGTCGAGCAGGGCTTCATCCGCAAGTCCGGCTCCTGGTACACCTACGAGGGCGACCAGCTCGGGCAGGGCAAGGAGAATGCCCGCAAGTTCCTCCTCGAGAACACCGACATCCGCGACGAGATCGAGAAGAAGATCAAGGAGAAGCTCGGGATCGGAGCGCTCGTCACCGACGCCGAGGGCGACGACGACAAGGCCGACTTCTAGACCGAATCGAACGCGGGGCCGGTGGGACGACCGATCCCATCGGCCCCGCGCCGTCGGCGCAGCACGAGAGGATTCCGCCGTGAACCCACTTCCCGTCCGCCTGTGTGTGTTCGGTGATTCCTTCGTTGCGGGAGTCGGCGACCCACAGTGTCGCGGCTGGGTCGGTCGCGTGGGAGAACGCGCTCTCGGGTCGGGTGTCGATCTCACCGTCTACAACCTGGGTGTCCGCCGTGACACCTCCGCGGACGTGCGGAACCGGTGGCTCGACGAAGCCGTCGTGCGCCTGCCGGCGGGATTCGACAATCGTGTGATCGTCTCGTTCGGGGTCAACGACACGACCGCTCAGGACGATTCGACACGCGTCCCGACCGATGATGCGGTGGCGCACCTGACGCACGTGCTCGGCGAGGCGGCCACGCGGGGATGGCGGATGCTGGTCGTGGGGCCGCCGCCGATCGCCGACGGGGACCAGAACGTGCGCACGGCCACCCTCGACGAACGCTTCGCGCTCGTGTGCGCAGCGCGGAATGTTCCCTACGTTCCGGTGTTCTCGCATCTGGTGACCGATCCGGTCTGGCTGGGCGAGGTTCGTTCCGGAGATGGCGCCCACCCCGGTTCGGCCGGATACGACCGGCTCGCCGAGCTCGTGTACGGGGTGGTCGTCACCTGGTTGGGTGGAGACCCGCGGTCGTCGGGTGCAGATCGGAACTCGGTCGGTGGCGTCGTCTAGCGTGCCGGGTATGAGCGAACCGGACGGGGACGAACCGGGTACGAACCACGGCGCACGGACGGGCCGCCCGCGGCGTGGCCGGCGACGAACCGACGGCGAGGGCCCCGGTGGGGGAACCGAGGCGCAGGCCAAGGACGTATGCCTGCGCCTGCTGACCGACCGCGCGCGCAGCCGCGCCGAGCTCGCCACCAAACTCGAGCAGAAGGGGTTCGCCCCCGAGGTGTCCGAGCGGGCCCTCGACCGTCTGGCCGAAGTGGGGTTGATCGACGACGCCGACTTCGCCCAGCAATGGGCGCGGTCGCGACACTTGTTCTCCGGCAAGGGTAAACGAGCCATCGCCTTGGAGCTGCGTCGCAAGGGCGTCAGCGACGACGATGCTGCCGAAGCGCTCGACGGAATCGATGCGGCGTCCGAGCGTGAGCGCGCCGCCGAACTCGTCCGCAAGAAGCTGCGGACCCAGGCGCCGCTCCCGACCGAGGGTGACCGTCGGGAGATCGCTGCCGAACGCGACAGGCTCGTGCGGCGCCTCGTCGGGATGCTGGCCCGCCGAGGGTTCGCGCAGGGTATGGCCTTCGAGGTCGTCCGCGACGAACTCGACGGCCATACCCACGATCTGCCGACCGAATGAACGAGCGAGTCAGCGAGCCGTACCGGTGATGTCCATGCCGGGCGCCGCGGTCACCGTCGCGGGTTCTGCCGGAGTCGCTACTCCGCGGCCACGACGGCTCGACCGCAATCGCTTCTCGAGCCAGGTCGCGAAACGCGTGAGCGCACTGTTGAGGATGATCATGATAACGGCGACGACCAGCAGTGAAGGAAGATAGTTCTGGAAGTACGCACCCAGTTGCTGGCCCTGTCGAACGAGTTCGACGTAGCCGATCAGGTAACCGAGGGCCGAGTCCTTCAGTGCGATCACCATCTGCGACACGATCGCGGGCAGCATCACGGTGACGGCTTGCGGTAACAGGATGATCCGCATGATCTGGCTCTTACGCATTCCGAGAGCGCCTGCGGCCTCCGTCTGCCCGCGCGGCAGCGAGTTGATGCCGGCGCGCACGATCTCGGCGATGACGGAACCGTTGTAGAGGGTCAATCCGGTCACGACCGCAGCGAGTGCCAGGTACTGCGACTGGAACAGGCGGTACTCGGCGAACACCTGGTAGGCGAAGATCATCAGGATCAGAACCGGAATCGCGCGGAACAGCTCCACGATGAATCCCGATGCCATGCGGACCGAACGATGATCGGACAGGCGTCCGATGCCGAGTGCTGCGCCGAGGAGCAATGCCAGCACGATCGACAGGGCGGCGGCGAGCAACGTGCCGCGGATACCGGGAATCAGATACGTCGTCCAACTCGTCGACTCGAGAAACGGATCCCACTTTTCGGCGGTGAGCTGACCCTGGTCGTCGAGGGCCCGGTACACGAAGTATCCGGCGGCGACGAGAAGGACGACGACGGTGGCGGAGAACACTCGGTAGAGGGCGCGGGCGCGCGGGCCGGGCGCGTCGTAGAGGACGGTGCTGCTGGATGTCATCGGGCCACCTCGTATCGTTTGCCTAGCCATCCGAACAGCAGGCCCATCGGGAGGGTGAGGATCACGAAACCGAGGGCGAAGATACCGCCGATGAGGAAGATCGCGGCCTCGTTCTCGATCATCGTCTTCATCAACAGCGACGCTTCGGCGACACCGATCACGGAGGCGATCGTGGAGTTCTTCGTCAGGGCTATGAGAACGGACCCGAGTGGTGCGATGACCGCGCGGAACGCTTGAGGTAACACGACCAACCTCAGGTTCTGGCCGAACGTCAAACCGAGAGACCTGCCGGCCTCGGACTGGCCGATATGGACCGTGTTGATGCCCGACCTCAGAGACTCGCACACGAACGCCGCGGTGTAGACGCTCAGGCCGAGGACTGCGAGTCGGAAGTTGTTGTCCGCGACGTACGTCGGTGACGACGGCGACGCGAGACGGATCTGAAGCGTCTGCGTGATCACGAACAGACAGAAGAGGATGATCAGTGTCAGTGGCGTGTTGCGGAACACCGTCACGTATGCGGTACCGATTGCGCGGGCGATCGGGATGGGGGACACGCGCATCGCGGCGAGGACGGTACCGAGGATCAGTGCGGCGATCGCGGACAGCACCGTCAGCTGGATGGTCGTCCAGAATGCTTCGAGCAACTGACTGCCGTACTTGCTCAACAGATCCACAGGTCGACTCCGGGATGGAAGGAACGGGACGGGGTGGGTGTCCCGGCAGGCTCGCGTGTGTGTCGAGAACCGGCCGGGACGACCTCACCGAGCAGATCAGTACCGATCGATCATCGGCTTGTCCGGAATCGGGTAGCCCGAGGCACCGAGGTTCTCCTCGTACGCGGCTTCCCACGCTCCGCTGTCCAGCATCTCCTGGATCGCGTCGTTGATCTGGTTACGCGACTCGTCGTCACCCTTGGCGAGGCCGATGCCGTACAGCTCGGTCGTGAAGGTGTCGCCGACGAGCTTGAACGAGCCGGGGCTCTGCGCTGCGTACCCGGCAAGGATGACGGCGTCGGTGGTCACCGCGTCGACCGCCCCGCTGCGCAGGGCTTCGACACAGAGCGAATACGTGTCGAACTCCTGCAGCTGCACATCCTGGGCGTAGTTCTCCTTGATGTTCTGCGCGGGCGTCGAGCCGGCGACCGAGCACAGGATCTTTCCGTCGTTGAGGGATTCGGGGCCGGTGATCTCGGTGTCGTCCACCCTCACGAGCAACGACTGGCCGGTCTCGAAGTACGGCCCTGCGAAATCGACCTTTTCCTTCCGGGAGTCGGTGATCGAGTACGTCGCGACGATGTAGTCGACCTCCCCGTTCTGGATCAGCGTCTCGCGCTGTGCCGACGGGGCCTCCTTGAAGGTGATGTTCTCCTCCGAGACACCGAGCTGGTCCGCCACGTATCGGGCGACGTCGACGTCGAATCCGCTGAAGGTGCCGTCCGGGTTGCGGAGACCGAGGCCGGGCTGGTCGAACTTGATCCCGACCGTGAGGGTGCCGTCGGCGGCAGATTCGGTGACGCTGCGCGATTCGTCACCACCGCAGGCCGTGGCGGCCAGCGCGACGGCGACCGCACCGATGGCGACGCGGATCGAACGGGAGACTTTCATCGAATACCTCCGTGTGCTGTGTCGTGCCCTGATGTGTGTCGTGCCCTGATGTGGTCGGTGAGCGAGGCGCCTAGTGACTGAGGATCTTGCCGAGGAAATCCTTGGCCCGATCCGACTTCGGAGCGGTGAAGAAGGTATCGGGATCGGTGTCCTCGACGATGCGGCCGTCGGCCATGAACAGAACGCGGTCGCCGGCCTTACGGGCGAAGCCCATCTCGTGGGTGACCACGAGCATCGTCATACCCTCCTTGGCGAGGGCGGTCATCACGTCCAGGACCTCCTGCACCATCTCCGGGTCGAGGGCCGATGTCGGTTCGTCGAACAACATCACCTTCGGGTTCATCGCGAGTGCACGGGCGATGGCGACGCGTTGCTGCTGACCGCCCGACAGTTGCGCGGGATACTTCTCGGCCTGGTTGGCGATACCGACGCGCTCGAGCAGTGCCAAGGCGTTCTTGCGGGCCTCGTCCTTCGGCTGCTTGCGCACCTTCACCGGCGCCAGCATGACGTTCTCGAGGATGGTTTTGTGGGCGAACAGGTTGAACGACTGGAACACCATGCCGACGTCGGCGCGCAGCGCCGCCAACGCCCTGCCCTCCGCGGGGAGGACCTTGCCGTCGACCCGGATCTCACCGGAGTCGATCGGTTCGAGTCGGTTGATGGTCCGGCACAGCGTCGACTTCCCGGATCCGGACGGACCCACCACGATCACGACCTGCCCCCGTGGCACCACGATGTCGATCTCCTGGAGGACGTGCAGCGATCCGAAGTGTTTGTTGACGGCGGACATCGAGATCATCGGTGTGTCGGTCCCCGGCTCACCGGGCGACTTCTCCGACCCTGCTGGCGCTGCTGACATGGACACGACACTAGGCCGTCGACGCCCCCGACCTTCGCATTTCGGGACCGAGCCGCGCGGTTCGTCCCGGAATTTTTACGGCGGCACAGGTGACGCCCGTGCGTGGGGTGTCCGGCGGTTGCCGCGATGCGGGCCACACCGTCGCGTGAGATACCCTGAAACGTGTCATTGATCGACGAAGATGCCCCCGCCGTGCCGGCCGGTCCCGACGCTGCCCGGACCTACGAGGTCCGCACGTACGGCTGCCAGATGAACGTACACGATTCCGAGCGCCTGTCGGGCCTGCTCGAGGATGCCGGTTTCGTTCGTGCGGCTGCCGGTGACTCGCCGGACCTCGTCGTCTTCAACACGTGTGCGGTGCGGGAGAACGCCGACAACAAGCTCTACGGAAACCTCAGCCACCTGCGCCCTGTCAAGGACGAGAATCCCGGGATGCAGATCGCAGTCGGCGGCTGTCTCGCGCAGAAGGACCGGGACACCGTCGTGAAGAAGGCGCCGTGGGTCGACGTCGTGTTCGGCACCCACAACATCGGCAACCTTCCGGCGCTGCTCGACCGCGCACGCCACAACCGCAAGGCGGAGGTGGAGATCCTCGACGCGCTCGAGGCGTTCCCGTCCACTCTCCCCGCGAAACGCGAATCGCCGTACGCCGGCTGGGTCTCGATCTCCGTCGGCTGCAACAACACGTGCACGTTCTGCATCGTGCCGTCGCTGCGCGGCAAGGAGGTCGACCGCAGGCCGGGCGACATCCTCGCCGAAGTGCAGGCCCTCGTCGACGAAGGTGTCCTCGAGGTGACACTGCTCGGGCAGAACGTCAATTCCTACGGCAGGTCCTTCGCCGATCCCGGGCAGCCCCGCGACCGCGGTGCGTTCGCGGCGCTGCTGCGCGCCTGCGGCGAGATCGACGGTCTCGAACGCGTCCGGTTCACGTCGCCGCATCCGGCGGAGTTCACCGACGACGTCATCGACGCGATGGCCTCCACCCCCAACGTGTGCCCTCAGCTGCACATGCCGTTGCAGTCCGGCAGCGACCGGGTGTTGCGGGCGATGCGTCGGTCCTACCGCAAGGAGAAGTTCCTCGGGATCATCGAGCGGGTGCGGGCGGCCATGCCCCACGCCGCGATCACCACCGACATCATCGTCGGGTTCCCCGGTGAGACCGAGGAGGATTTCCAGGACACCCTCGAGGTCGTCGAGAAGGCTCGGTTCACCAGCGCGTTCACCTTCCAGTACTCGAAACGGCCCGGTACTCCCGCGGCCGAGATGGACGGGCAGTTGCCGAAGGCCGTCGTGCAGGAACGCTACGAGCGGCTCATCGAGTTGCAGGAACGCATCACGCTCGAGGAGAACCGCAAACTCGTCGGCACCGAGGTGGAGTTGCTGGTTGCTGCGGGGGAGGGCCGCAAGAACGCCGAGACCGCGCGGATGAGCGGTCGTGCACGTGACGGCCGACTCGTCCACTTCCGGCCCGCGGGCAACATCGACACCGCGGTGCGTCCCGGTGACGTCGTCACGGTCGTCGTCAGCGATGCCGCACCGCATCACCTCGTCGCCGACACTCCGATCCTGACCCACCGGCGTACGCGCGCCGGCGACCACTTCGAACAGGGCCGCCTGCCGAAGACCGCACCGATCGGTGTCGGTCTGGGTCTTCCCACGGTCGGTATGCCCGACCCCCTCCCGACGCAGATTGGATGTTCATCATGACGACGGGTGACCCCGGCGCCGCGAACCGCGCAGACCTCGAAGCCGCGGAACGCCGGATCGCGAACGAGATCGACCCCGGCGTCCGTGCGCTGTTCGTCGCCGTCGCGGTCCTCGTGTTGCTGGCCTCGTTCAGCCTGCCGCACGCCGGCAGCGCGAACGGCTGGGAGGTCCTCGCGTACGCGCCCGACGCGCGCGCCGAAGCGATCGCGCTGCCGTCCCGGGTGTTCGTCTGGCTGGCACTCGTGTTCGGTGGCGTCGGGTCGATTCTCGCGCTCGTGACCCGCCGATGGTTCATCGCGTGGGGAGCGGTCGCGGGATCGGCGGTGTCCATCATCTTCGGAATGCTGTCGGTATGGTCGCGGCAGACCGTCGCGGTGGTCGACGGGGAAGCCGTCGGAGCGGGCGCGGGCATCGGACTGTTCCTCGGCTGGCTCGCCGTCGCCGTCCTCACCTTCCACTGGGTTCGTGTGGTCTGGGCGCGCACCTCGACGCAACTCGAAGCGGAGGCGCGGCTCCGTGAGATCGCAGCCGAGGAGGACCGTCGCGGCCTCTACGGCACCGGAACTCCCTGACCTCCCCGACCTCGACGGAAGTTTCCCGCTACCGGTTCGGTCCGGGCTGCGGCCGGAACCGTGGCGAACGCCCGGCGCGGTAGCGGGAACTTCTCGATCAGCCGTTCAGAGCTCGCCGACCGCGCCCTCCGCGGTCTCCGCCCACTCCCGCCACTGTTGCGCCTGCGCGAGGGCCGCCTCGGCCTCTCGGGTGCGCCCGTTCGCGGCAGCCTTCGCGGCCTGCTCCTCGAACTGGCTCACGCGCTCACGGAACTGCGCGGCCCGCGCGAGGGCCTCGGGATCGGTACGCCGCCACTCGCTGTCGGCTGCCTCCCGAACCCGCTTCTCGACCGCGCGCAGACGGCTCTCGAGGTCGTGCATCCGTTCGCGGGGAACCTTGCCGATCTCCTCCCACCGGTCCTGCAGCTCACGTAGCCGGGCGCGGGCCGCATCCAGATCGGCCGAAGGATCGATGGCCGTCGCCTCCTCGAGCAGCGCTTCCTTCGCGTGGGCGTTCTCCTCGAACTCGGCGTTCCGTTCCGCGGAGGCTGCGTTCCGGGCCGCGAAGAACACGTCCTGCGCGCCCTTGAAACGCTTCCAGAGCTGGTCGTCCGCGTCGCGCGGCGCGCGACCCGCGGCCTTCCACTCGGCCAGCAGGTCGCGGAACACGGCGGCCGTCGCACCCCAGTCGGTGGAATCCTGGAGGGCCTCGGCGCGAGCGACCAGATCCTCCTTTCGGCCGCGTGCCGCGGCACGCTCGCGGTCGAGTTCCGCGAAATGGGCGCCGCGCCGACGGTTGAAGGATTCCCGTGCCTTCGAGTAGCGGCGCCACAACACGTCGTCGACCTTCCGGTCGACACCCCGGATGGTCTTCCACTCGTCGAGGATCTGCCGCAGCCGGTCGCCGGCGGCTTTCCACTGGGTGGACTCGGCGCCGATCTGCTCGGCCTCGGCCGCCAGCGCTTCCTTGCGTGCCGTGTTCTCGGCGCGCTGGTGCTCACGCTCGTCCTTCGCGGCCTGTGCTGCCTTCTCGGAATCCTCGATGATCGTCGTCAGTCTCGCGGCGAGCGCGTCGATGTCGCCGATCACCGCCGCCGTGGGCAGGCCCTCCGCGAGTGCCTGCGCTGCCGCGCGGGTCTTCTTCGCGTCGCCCGAACCGGAACTCAGCCGGGCTTCGAGGAGTCCGACCTCGGTGGCCAGATCGTCGTAGCGGCGGCCGAAGTGCGCGAGTCCTTCGGCTGCGTCCCCCGCCTGCCACGATCCGATGCAGCGTTCCCCGTCCGCGGTATGCACCCACGCGGTGCCGTCGTCGTCGACGCGCCCGAACCGGCTCGGATCGCTCGCCGGAACGGACGGCACGTGGGGATGGGTGTGCGAGGGCGCCGGATGAGGCTTCGGTGCCGCCGGATGGGCGGCGGTCGGGCCCGGCCGCGGTGCAGCACCGGGCTTCGGCCGGGACTGTGCGTCCGTCGACGCCGGTGTTGCGTCCTGTGCATTCGGGTCGGTCATCGCTACCTCATCTCTGCCGCGCGGCACGGCTGCCTCGTCGCATCGCTTACCGCCGTCGGGTCACGGCAGGTGCCGTCACCGTATCCGCCCCCTATTGAAACAGGTCCCGCCCTCGCGGGGCGTGCGGTCCGGTCGACTACCGTGGCCGATGTGTTGATCGCCGCCGCGTTCGTGCCCTCCCCACCGCTTCTCGTACCGGAGCTGGTCGGACTCGCGACCGGTGAGACCGACGAGTTGCGTGACGCCGTGTCGGCCGCGGCGTCGGGGGTCTCGGACGTGCAGGAGTGGATCGTGGTCGGCGTCGGCGATGCCGACGCGGATGTGGAGTCCGGAGCGGTCGGCACGTTCGCAGGTTTCGGTGCGGACGTGACCGTCCGGCTCGCCCCCGGTGTCGGGTCCGCCGCGCCGCGACCGGCGGATCCGATGATGCCGCTGACCGGACTGATCGCCGGCTGGCTGCGCGGGCTCACCGCCCCGCACGTGCACGCCGAGGTGCACGTGCTCGCGGCGGATACGACGCCGTCGGACTGCGCGGCGTTCGGGACCGCCCTGCGGGCACGGATCGATGGCGACCGCACGCCGCGTGCGCTGCTGATCGTCGCCGACGGTGCCACCACCCTCACCCCGAAGGCACCCGGATCCTTCGACCCGAGGGCCGGTGACGTCGAGGCCACGCTCGCGGCGGCACTCGTCGGCGGTGACCTCGCCGCCCTGGCGGACCTCGACCCGCACGTGTGCGCCGAGATCGGCCTCGAGGGGCGCGCGGCGTGGCAGACACTCGCCGCGGTGTTCGGAACGCCGCCGTCCGCGGTGGACGTGCTGTATTCGGATGCGCCCTACGGCGTCGGCTACCACGTGGGGACGTGGCGACCGTGACGCGGGATCTGCGCCCGATCGCCGTGGTCGGACCCACCGCGACGGGCAAGTCGGCTCTCGCCCTCGACCTCGCCGAGGAGTTCGGTGGTGAGATCGTCAACATCGACGCCATGCAGCAGTACCGCGGCATGGACGTCGGCACCGCGAAACTGCCGGTCGCGGAGCGTCGTGGAATCGTCCACCACCAACTCGACGTACTCGACGTCACGGAGACGGCGACCGTCGCGCGCTATCAGGAGGCTGCGGGCCGCGACGTGGAGGCGATCCTCGCGCGCGGTCGTGTCCCGATCGTCGTCGGCGGTTCCATGATGTACGTCCAGGCGCTCCTGGACGAATGGCGGTTCCCCGCCACCGACCCGGAGGTCCGAGCCAGGTGGGAAGCGCTGCTCGCCGACGGCGGACCCGCCGCGGTGCACGCTGCGCTGCGGCGAGCGGACCCTGCGGCCGCGGCCACGATCCTGCCGACCGACGGGCGTCGCATGGTGCGGGCCCTCGAGGTCGTCGAGCTGACGGGACAACCGTTCGCCGCATCGCAGCCGACGATCGGGACGCCGCGGTGGAACACCGTGATCGTCGGTGTCGACCGCGACACCGCCGAACTCGACGAGCGGATCGCGCGGCGCACCGACCTGATGTTCGAACAGGGCCTGGTCGACGAGGTACGCGCGCTCACCGCGGACGGACTGCGAGACGGCGTGACCGCGCGCCGCGCGATCGGATACGCGCAGGTCCTCGAGTTTCTCGATGGCGACTGCGACCTCGGGTACGCGCGCGAACGCACCTTCATCGGTACCCGTCGTTACGTCCGTCGCCAACGGTCGTGGTTCCGCCGCGACCCGCGCATCCACTGGCTCGACGGAGCGGCCGCCGACCTCACCGAATCGGCGATGTCGGCGGTGACCTCCGCCGCGGTGGGCCCGCCTCCGCCCGGATAGGCTGATCGGCATGGAGTTCAGCAAAGGACACGGCACCGAGAACGACTTCGTGATCCTTCCCGACCCGGACGTCCGGCTGGATCTCACCCCCGGTCGTGTCGCGGCCCTGTGCGATCGGCGGCGCGGACTCGGTGCGGACGGGGTCCTGCGCGTCGTTCGCGCGGGCGCGCTTCTCGGAGCGGGTGTGCTCGCCGAGTTGCCCGCCGGCGTCGATGCCGACGACTGGTTCATGGACTATCGCAACGCCGACGGATCGATCGCCGAGATGTGTGGCAACGGTGTGCGCGTCTTCGCGCACTACCTCGCCTCTCGCGGTCTCGACCCGCGCAGTGAGTTCGTCGTCGGCAGCCGGGCGGGGGCCCGCCCCGTACAGGTACACACGGCAGGTCCCGTGAATGGGGAGATCACCGTCGACATGGGGGTGGTCGGGTACCTCGGGGAGTCCGCCGCGACGATCGGTGGTCGCACCTGCCCGGGTATCGGCATCGATGTGGGCAACCCGCATCTGGCGTGCGTCGATCCCGCACTCACCGGTGAGAGCCTCGCCGCACTTGACCTCGGCACGCCCGGCTTCGACCCGGGCTTCTTCCCTCGGGGCGTCAACATCGAGATCCTCACGCCGCTCGTCTCCGGTGGTGTCGACATGCGCGTGTACGAACGCGGGGTCGGGGAGACCCGGTCGTGCGGCACCGGCACGGTCGCCGCGGCCGCAGCCGCGCTGCGTCACAGCGGTGACGACGACGGTGTCGTCCGGGTCCGGATCCCGGGCGGTGAGGTCGAGGTACGCATCGAATCCGGTCGGGCCCGGCTGCGCGGGCCGTCGGTGCTCGTGGCGACAGGCACGGTGTCCGACGGCTGGTGGAACACACTGGGATGACACGGTGGACGGGAGGCCCACGACGCCGACCGGAAACTCGAATGCACCCCGTCGGGCTTCGTGGGATCATGGATCCTGTATGACGAACACATCGCGCACCGTACACACCGACGACACCGGCCCGATCGACCCGCACGAGATCGGAATCCGGGCCACCGACGATCCGTCGGTGGGTGAGATGCAGCTCGACGACCGCAGCGCACTGCGCCGTGTCGCGGGACTGTCCACCGAACTCGAGGACGTCACCGAGGTCGAATACCGGCAGCTGCGACTCGAACGGGTCGTGCTCGTGGGTGTCTGGACCGGCGGCACCGCAGCCCAGGCGGATGCGAGCCTCGCCGAACTCGCCGCTCTCGCCGAGACCGCCGGATCCGAGGTCCTCGAAGGCGTCGTGCAGCGGCGGGACAAACCGGACGCTGCCACGTACATCGGCTCCGGCAAGGCGGACGAGCTCCGCTCGATCGTGCTGGCGACCGGCGCCGACACGGTCATCTGCGACGGTGAGCTGACGCCGGCGCAGCTCACCGCACTGGAGAAGGTCGTCAAGGTCAAGGTCATCGACCGCACCGCGCTGATCCTCGACATCTTCGCGCAACACGCCACGTCCAGGGAGGGCAAGGCGCAGGTCTCGCTCGCGCAGATGGAGTACATGCTGCCGCGGTTGCGTGGGTGGGGCGAGTCCATGTCCCGGCAGGCCGGTGGTCGCGCGGGCAGCAACGGCGGTGTGGGGCTGCGTGGGCCGGGCGAGACGAAGATCGAAACCGATCGTCGCCGGATCCGGGAACGCATGGCGAAGCTGCGCCGCGAGATCAAGGCGATGAAGGCGGCGCGTGACACGAAACGCACCCGGCGGCTGCGCAACAGAATTCCGTCCGTCGCCATCGTCGGTTACACGAACGCCGGGAAGTCCAGCCTGCTCAACCGGCTGACCGGGTCGGGCGTGCTCGTGCAGGATGCCCTGTTCGCGACGCTCGATCCCACGACACGGCGCGCGGCGCTGCCCGACGGACGCGCCATCGTGCTCACCGACACGGTCGGGTTCGTGCGGCATCTGCCGACACAGTTGGTGGAGGCGTTCCGCTCGACCCTCGAAGAGGTCGCCGACGCCGACGTGTTGCTGCACGTCGTCGACGGGTCGGATCCGATGCTGACGGACCAGATCAAGGCGGTGCGCGAAGTGGTGACCGACGTGCTGCGCGAATCGGAGGTGCCGCCGCCACCGGAACTGATCGTGGTCAACAAGGTCGATGCGGCCGATCCGGTCGTCCTCACCCAACTGCGGGGACTGTTGCCCGATGCGGCGTTCGTGTCGGCGCACACCGGGGAGGGGATCGATGATCTCCGCGAGCGACTCGCCGGATTGGTCGAGGACCCGGATGTCGAGGTGAAGGTGCTCGTGCCGTACACGCGCGGCGACCTGCTCGCACGCATCCACTCGGACGGCCAGATCCTCACGTCGGCGCACGAGGCGGACGGTACCCGCGTCCATGCGAAGGTACCGCTCGCGTTGGCTTCGGCGCTGGGCGAGTACGCGGCCTGATGCGCGTTCCGCGCGTCGCGGTGCTCGTCGGAGTCGTCGCGGTGGTCGCGGCGCTCCCGGTGGGTGTTCCGGCGCTGTCGGGTGCGACACCGTCCGGGGACGTCGCGGTCGCCGACGTCGTGCCGGAACCGCTGTGCACCCCGGCCGATCCGGTACTCGACGAGTTGTCCGGGTTGGCTGTTCTGGGTGGTCGATTGTTCGCGACACCCGACGCGGGAGACGACGAGTCCGTGGTCGAGCTCGACTCGGAATGCGCTGTGGTCCAGAGGTTTCCGTCACCGGTCGACCCGTACGATGTGGAGGATCTCGCAGCGGGGCCGGACGGGCGGCTGTGGCTCGCGGACTTCGGCGACAACACCGCGGTCCGACAGACGATCGCGTTGATCTCGCTGGACCCGGAGGACGGCAGCGGAGAGTTGCACAGGTTGACGTATCCGGACCGGGCGCACGATGCGGAGGCCGTACTCGTCGGTGCCGACGGGGTTCCGGTGATCGTCACGAAGTCGTTGTTCGGCGCGAGCGGGATCTACCGGCCGGTGCGGGGACGCACCATCGCCGACCTCGGGTCACCGGGACCGACCGCACTCGAGAAGGTCGGTTCCCTCACGCTCGGTCCCACGGACACGCCGGGCGGGCCGATCCCGGGAGGATCCTCGACTCTGATCACCGGGGGTGCGGTCAGCGTGGACGGCACCGTCGCGGCCGTCCGCACCTACACCGACGTCCATCTGTTCCGTGTGTCCGACGGTGACCTCGCGGGCGCACTGGTGTCGGGGCCGGACCTGCGAATCCCGGTTCCGGGCGAACCGCAGGGCGAAGCTGTCGCGTTCACCGAGCACGGTGATCTGCTCACCGGATCGGAGACGGTCACCGTCGGCGCGACGACGGTGCGTCCCCCGATCACGATGTGGCCCGGAGTCACCGCGCTGCTCGACGACCGTGCCGTCGTGGACGATCCGAAGACCGGGACGGTGGACGAGGAGGCCGGGACGGGCGACGCGACGGTGCCCGCGGTCGTGGTGACAGCGGGCATCATCATCGTCGCCGCGGCGGCCGGGTTCGCCGGATGGCGCGGATTCAGGCGTCGAGATCGGCGGCGACGAGTGCGCTGACCCGATCGAGGACCTCGGAATCATCGCACGTGACGGTCACCTCGACGCCCTGCGCCGCCCCGAGCGTCATGATCAGCAGCGCTGATCCGGCATCGACGGGTTCACCGCCGTCGACGGCCAGCGTGACGGGAACACCGGCCGCGACGACGGCCTCGGCGATGATCCCGGCGGGGCGGGCGTGCAGACCGATCGACGATCCGACCTTGACGGTGGTACTGGCCATGGGAATTCTCCTTCGAACGGGGATCGACGGGTGGATCGGAATCATGCGGCGACGGGTCGGGATCCGACGCCGACCGGCGGCGCTGCGGGTGCGGTGCGGATGAATTGCTTCGCTGCCGTGACACAGGCCGCCGCGACGATCGTGCCGGCGGCGAGAGACACGAAGAACCAGGCGACGTTGCCCATCGCGAAGATGACGAAGACGCCGCCGTGCGGTGCGCTGAGCGTGACATCGGTGCCCATGATGAGACCGCCGGTGACAGCGCCGCCGATCATCATCGAGGGAATGACCCGCAACGGATCCGCCGCGGCGAAGGGGATCGCACCCTCGGAGATGAACGACGCGCCGAGCAGCCAGGCAGCCTTCCCGTTCTCCCGCTCGGCGGGGCTGTAGAGCGCCGGACGGACCATCGACGACAGGGCCATTGCCAGGGGCGGGATCATGCCCGCCGCCATCACCGCCGCCATGATCTGAAGTGATGCGTGGTTGCTCACGTCGAGGCCGGCGACGGCGAATGCATACGCGGCCTTGTTGACCGGACCCCCGAGATCGAAACACATCATCAGGCCCAGAATCGCACCGAGCGCCACGGCGGAGCCACCGGAGAGCCCGTTGAGCCAGTCCGTCAGGCCGGTCGTGATCGCAGCGAGAGGACGCCCGAGAACCAGGAACATCGCCGCACCGACGATCAGGCTCGCGAGCAGCGGGATGATCACGACGGGCATCAGACCGCGCGCCCAGGTGGGCAACGGGATCCGCCCCACCCACAGCGCTGCGAAACCGGCGATGATGCCGCCGACGAGACCCCCGATGAAGCCGGCGCCGACGAACACCGCGATCGCACCCGCGGTGAACCCCGGCGCGAGACCGGGGCGATCGGCGATGGCGAAGGCGATGTAACCGGCGAGCGCAGGTACGAGGAACGAGAACGACAGACTCCCGATCTGGAAGAGCACCGCGCCCAGATAGACAGTCAGACCGCCGTCGGGCAGATTCGTCAACGAGTTCCCGATGACGATGTCGGCCGCGGACTCGGAGATGTCATAACCACCGAACAGGAATCCGAGTGCGATGAGGAGTCCGCCGGCAGCCACGAACGGAATCATGTAGCTGACGCCGGTGAGCAGGATCTGACGCAACCGCGTTCCCCACCCGAGTTCCCCGGCGTCACCGGAACCGGTGGCGTCGTGGGCGCCGTCCGCACCGGACTCGACCCGTGCGGCCTGCGGATCCGATGCGGCCCGCACCGCCTCGGCGATCATCGTGTCGGGTTCGTTGATCGCGCGTTTCACGCCGGACGCGATCATCGGCTTGCCGGCGAACCGCTCACGACCCTTCACACCGACATCGGTGGCGAAGATGACGGCCGAGGCACTCGCGACCACCTCCGCCGGCAGCGGGGTGCTCCCGCTCGATCCCTGCGTCTCGACGTGGAGGGTGACGTCGGCGCGGTCGGCGGCAGCGGTGAGGGCGTCGGCGGCCATGTAGGTGTGGGCGATCCCCGTCGGGCATGCGGTGATCGCGACGATCGACACCGCCGGGTTCCGCCCGTCGGCAGACGGGCGGGCGTCGCCGTCGGGCGGAGCCGGTTCGTGGGCGCCGTCCGGCGCGGTGGGCACGGTCGAGGCCGCAGCCGACGGCGGCAGCACACCTTGGACGAGTGCGATGACGTCGGTAGCGGTGTCGGCGGCCCGCAGAGAGGCCACGAACTCGGGGCGGACCAGTGCCCGCGCGAGGGCGGTGAGCACCTTCATGTGCTCGGCGCCGGCGCCCTCGGGCGCGGCGATGAGGAACACCAGGTCTGCGGGGCCGTCGGAGGCCCCGAAGTCCACCCTCGGGGACAATCGGGCGAATCCGAGGGACGCGGTGGTGATCGACGCGTCGCGGCAGTGGGGGATCGCGATGCCACCGGGCAGCCCGGTGGCGGACTTGCCCTCGCGGTCGAGGACCGCCGCGACGAGCGCGTCGCGATCGGTGGTGCGGCCCGCCGCGGCGAGCCGGTCGGCGAGTGCGCCGATCACCGCATCCCGGTCCGCGCCGAGGTCGGCGTCGAGCGCGACGAAGTCCTCGACGAGGATCGCCGGACCCGCCGGATCGCGGCCGGAGAGGTTGTCTGACATGAGGGATCCTTCAGGAGTGGGGGAGTGGGCGCGGTGACGGTGTCACCGGGTTGACGGCAGTGACGGTGACGGCGGTGGGATCGGCGTCGCCCGGTCCGGGAAGCCCGGTTCCGGGCAGCGAGACGGCGGCGCTGCCGTACGCGACGGCGTGGCGGAGACGGTCGGCCGGACCGGCACCGTCGCGTTCCGCGACGAGGTAGCCGGCCAGGGACGAATCACCGGCACCGACGGTGCTGCGCGCGGTGATCGGGGGTGCGGACGCCCGCCACGCACCGTCAGCGGTGACGAGCACCGCGCCTGCGGCGCCGAGGGTGATGAGGACCGCGGCCACACCGTGCTCGACGAGCGCGCGCCCCGCGGACACCGCCGGGTCGATGTCGCCGGTCGCGGCAGCGTTCTCGAGTGCGCTCGGGTCGGTGCCGGTGAGCTGAGCAAGCTCGTCGGTGTTCGGTTTGATCAGGTCGGGCGCGGATTCCGGGAACCGCGTGGCGAGTGCGAGCAGGGGCGCCTCCGAGGTGTCGACGGCGATCCGGGAACCCGATCCGCGGAGACCGCCGATAAGATCGGCGTAGAAGTCGTCGGGCACGCCCGGCGGGAGGGACCCCGACAGGACGGTCCACGCTGCGCCGTCGGCGTGGTCGAGGAGCGTGTGTCGGAGAGTGTCGAGGGTTCCGGCCGGGCACGCGGCGCCCGGCGTGTTGAGTTTGGTGGTGGTGCCGTCCGGTTCGGCGATCGTGGTGTTCACCCGAACGGGACCCGACGCAGCCACGGCACGGTAGGGGATGCCGCGTTCGTCGAGCTCGGCGAGGAGGGGGTCGCCGACGTCGGCCGGCAGGACGGCGAGGACGGGGAGCCCGGCACCGTGGAGGACACGGGCGACGTTGATGCCCTTGCCCCCGGGGTCCACGGCGGTGGTCGCGGCCCGGTGGACCGCGCCGCGGACGAGGGGGCCGGTGAGCCCGATCGTGCGGTCGAGACTCGGGTTGGCGGTGAGTGTGACGATCATGCCGTCACCACCTCGATTCCGTGTTCGATCAGTGAGATCCGGTCGGTGTCGTCGATCTCGTCGTCGGTGACGAGTACGTCGACGGCGCTCAGCGGCGCGAAGCTGATGAGGTGGCGTCGACCGATCTTCGACGAGTCCGCGACGACGACGACGCGGTCGGCGGCGGCGACCATTGCGCGTTTGACCGCGGCCTCTTCGGAATCGGGTGTGGACAGGCCGTGCCCGACGGTCAGGGCGTTGGTACCGACGAACGCGACGTCGACGTGCACGGTGTCGAGGAACCGGAGTGCTTCGGCGCCGACGGCGGCCTGGGTGGTGCCGCGAACGCGGCCGCCGACGAGATGCAGCCGAACCGAGTGCAGACCGGCCAGTCTGGCGGCGATCGGCACGGCGTTGGTCACGACGGTCAGATCGATGTCGGTGGGGAGTGCCGCGACGATTCGGCCGGTGGTGGTGCCGGCGTCGAACGCGACGCTGCCGCCCGATCCGGGGAGGTGGGCAGCCGCGGCGGAGGCGATGCGGTCCTTGTGGGCCGCGCGGGTGTGGTCGCGTTCGGCGAGTCCGGGTTCGGTCACGGTCAGTGATGCGGTCGGAACTGCGCCGCCGTGGACCCTGCGGACGTGACCGAGTCGTTCCAGCAGGGCGAGGTCGCGTCGGACCGTCTCGGAGGTGACCCCGTAGCGATCTGCGAGATCGGCGACCGACACACGGCCGCGTCGGGTCGCGAGATCCGCGATCGCCTGTTGCCGTTCCTCCGCGTACACCCGAACTCCTCCGTCATGAATGTTGGTTTATGTTGTTTTACGCCTGTATGTGTTGACATGTCAATGGCTCGGAGTAATCTCGGTCACACAGTGCGCCGATGGTGAGGAGAGTTCGATGGACAAGGCGGTATCCGTACTGCGCGGCACGCCGGTGGTCCCCGGCGTCGGGTGCGGGCCGGTCGTGCGCCCAGAGGTGCGTGTGCCGGTCCCCACCGAGTTCGCGACGATTCCCGACACCGCACGTGACGCCGAGATCGCCAGGTTCGTCACCGCGGTCGATGCGGTCACGGGTCGGCTGCGGGCCCGAGCCGAGGCCTCGACCGGTGCGGCCGCCGAGGTGCTGAACGCCACCGCCGTTCTCGCACAGGACCGTGCGTGGCGGAGCACTGCCGAAACACAGATCCGGGGTGGTGCGGACGCAGCAGCCGCCACCATCGCCGCGACCGACCGGTTCGTCGTCATGTTCGAGAAGATCGGCGGACTCCAGGCCGAACGCACCACCGATCTCATCGACATCCGCGACCGCGTGCTCGCCGAACTGGACGGTCGGCCCGAACCGGGTCTCGCGTTGCCGACCTCTCCGTCGGTCCTGTTCGCGGCCGACCTCGCCCCGGCCGACACCGCAGCGCTCGACGCCCGGTACATCGTCGGGATCGTCACCGTCCTCGGTGGTCCCACCAGCCACACCGCGATCATCGCGCGGCAGTTGGGTATCCCGTGCATCGTCGCCGCCGCGGGCACCGACACCGTCGCCGAAGGGACGGTGGTGCTCGTCGACGGAGCCACGGGACGCGTCGTCGTCGAGCCGGACCGGGAGGTCGCCGAAGCGGAGGTGGCACGCGACCGCGCCGAACGCGACCGGATCGCGGCGTGGACCGGCCCCGGCGCCACGGCCGACGGACACGCGGTCGCGGTGCTCGCGAACGTCCAGGACGGAGCCGGGGCCCGGGCCGCGCGCGACACACCGGCCGAAGGTGTCGGACTGTTCCGCACCGAGCTGTGCTTCCTCGACCGCGCCACCGAACCCGTCGTCGCCGAGCAGGCCGACATCTACGCCGAGGTGTTCGCCGCCTACGACGGGCGCAAGGTCGTGCTCCGTACGCTCGACGCCGGTTCCGACAAGCCCCTGCGCTTCGCCACCCACCCGGACGAACCCAATCCCGCGCTCGGCATACGCGGCATCCGCGTGGACGACGTAGCACCCGGCATCCTGGATCGGCAACTCGACGCGGTCGCCGAGGCGGCACGCAGGACCGGAGTCACGCCGTGGGTGATGGCACCGATGATCGCCACCGTCGCCGAGGCCGCCGCGTTCGCCCAGCGGGTTCGTGCCCGCGACCTGGTGCCCGGGGTGATGATCGAGGTGCCGGCAGCCGCCCTGCTGGCGGAACGCCTGCTCGACCACGTGGACTTCCTGTCGGTGGGGACCAACGACCTGGCGCAGTACACGATGGCCGCCGACCGGATGTCACCGGCGCTCGCGGCTCTGACGGACCCCTGGCAACCGGCGGTGCTGGCGCTGGTCGCGCAGACCGCCGCGGCGGGACGAGCCGTCGGAAAACCTGTCGGGGTGTGCGGCGAAGCGGCCGCTGATCCGCTCCTGGCCTGTGTCCTCGCCGGTTTCGGCATCACCTCGCTGTCCTGCGCGGCCCCCGCGGTTGCCGGGGTGGGCGCGCGACTCGCGTCGGTCACCCTCGACGCGTGCCGGGACGCCGCGGCGGCGGCGCTCGCGACCACGGATCCGGCCGCGGCCCGGGCGGAGGCAGCCCGCGTGCTCGGGTGAGTTCGGCGGTCGTCGCCGGCGACACGGGGTGTGCCCTTACGATTCCCGACGTGGACGAACGAGTGAAGCCGACCGGGCAAGGCCTGGGAGTCGGCTGGACCCTGCACGGCGACGGGCGGAGGATCACTGCGGGAACGGTGGTTGCACCCGACGAACGCCTGTCGTGGCCCCGGACCATCGGCATCGGCATGCAGCACGTGATCGCCATGTTCGGGGCGACGCTGCTGGTGCCCACCATCACCGGATTCCCGGTGACGACGACGTTGTTCTTCTCGGGCATCGGTACCGCGCTGTTCCTGGTGATCACCCGCGGTCGGGTGCCGAGCTACCTGGGGTCCTCCTTCGCGTTCATCGCCCCGCTGACGGCGTCCGCATCGCACGGCGTCGGCGCGCAGCTCGGCGGCGTGGTAGCGGCGGGTGTCGCCCTGGTGATCGTCGGGCTGATCGTGAAAGCACTCGGGTCACACGTCATCGACGCGGTGATGCCGCCGGTGGTCACCGGCGCGGTCGTCGCGTTGATCGGTCTCAACCTCGCGCCCACCGCGGCGGGGTCCTTCGAGGCGCAGCCGCTGATCGGCGCGGTGACACTGGCGTCGATCCTGGTCGTCACCGTCCTCGGCCCCGGACTGCTCGGCAGACTCGGCATCCTGGTGGGAGTGGTGATCGGCTGGGTGTTCGCCGCGGTCACCGGCGGTCTCGCACCGGATCGGGTCGACGCGCTCGGGGACGCGGCCTGGTTCGGCGTTCCCCAGTTCCACGCGCCGACGTTCGAGCTGTCGGTCGTCCTGGTCGCGTTGCCCGTCGTCGTGGTCCTGATCGCCGAGAACGTCGGGCACGTCAAGGCGGTCGCCGCCATGACGGGGCGCAACCTCGACGGTGTGGCCGGCGACGCGTTGCTGGCGGACGGTCTGGCCACCACCCTCGCGGGTGCCGGTGGTGGGTCGGGAACCACCACGTACGCCGAGAACATCGGGGTGATGGCCGCGACCCGGGTCTACTCGACCGCGGCGTACTGGGTTGCTGCCGTGACCGCGATCGTGCTCGCGTTCTCCCCGAAGTTCGGTGCCCTGGTGTTCACGGTTCCCGACGGAGTTCTCGGGGGCGCCACCCTGGTGCTCTACGGCCTCATCGGCATTCTCGGTGTCCGGATCTGGATGGACGCGAAGGTCGACTTCACCGACCCCGTCAACCTCACCGTCGCCGCCGCGGCGCTCGTCGCGGGAATCGGGGACCTCACGTTGTCGATCGGATCGGTCGAACTCGGTGGCATCGCCTGGGGCTCGGTGGGAATCCTCGTCGCATACCCGCTTCTGCGACGCCTCGCCGATCTGAAGGGATGATCGTCACGGCCGCCGCCACGAGATGCGTTCGGTCACAAAACTCGCTCGGTCCTGTCAGCGTCACGCCCGCGCGCGCGAACCTACCGTGGGATTCGTCCGACGACGTCACACACAGGAGCGCAGATGGAACGCACCCTTTTCGAGCCCGAGCACGAACTGTTCCGCGATTCGTATCGGAAGTTCCTCGAACAGGAGGTGGCCCCCTTCCACGAGCAGTGGGAGAAGGACAAGATCGTCGATCGTGAAGTGTGGAAGAAGGCGGGCGCGCAGGGATTCCTGGGCATGGCCGTTCCGGAGGAGTACGGCGGCGGCGGTGTCGACGACTTCCGCTACAACGTCGTGCTCACCGAGGAGACGACCAAGGGGCTCTACAGCGGTGTCGGCTTCATGCTGCACAACGACGTCGTCGCGCCCTACCTACTGAACCTGGCGAACGACGAGCAGAAGAAGCGGTGGCTGCCCGGCTTCTGCTCGGGCGACATCATCACCGCGATCGCCATGACCGAGCCCGGCACCGGCAGTGACCTGCAGGGGATCAAGACGCGCGCCGTGCGTGACGGTGACGACTGGATCCTCACCGGGTCGAAGACGTTCATCACCAACGGGATCAACGCCGATCTCGTGATCGTCGTCGCGTGTACCGACCCCGACAAGGGAGCGCAGGGATTCTCGCTGCTCGTCGTCGAACGCGGCATGGCCGGTTTCGAACGCGGTCGCAATCTCGACAAGATCGGGTTGGATGCGCAGGACACGGCCGAACTCCACTTCAACGACGTCCGGGTTCCCGGAGCCAACCTGCTCGGCCAGGAAGGGATGGGCTTCATCTACCTGATGCAGAACCTTCCGCAGGAACGGCTGTCGATCGCGGTGGTCGCCGCTGCGGCGATGGAGCAGGTCCTCGAGGACACCACGCAGTACTGCCGCGACCGCAAGGCCTTCGGCAAGTCCATCGGCAAGTTCCAGAACACGCGGTTCGAACTCGCCGAACTCGCGACCGAGACGCTCCTGGCCCGGGTGTTCGTGGACAAGTGCATCGAACTGCTCAACGACGGTGCGCTCACGGTGCAGGAAGCCGCCATGGCGAAGTACTGGACCACCGACAAACAGGTCGAACTGATCGACCGCTGCCTGCAGCTGCACGGAGGTTACGGCTACATGCGCGAGTACCCCATCGCGAAAGCGTATCTCGATGCGCGCGTGCAGAAGATCTACGGCGGCACCAACGAGATCATGAAGGACATCATCGGGCGCGGACTCGATCTCTGACGGACCCGGTTCCGAACGGGTGCACAGAGCGAGGCCGACCGATCCATCACGGATCCGGTCGGCCTCGCTCGTGCGCGGTCGTCAGATCTTGCGGATCACCGTGACGATCTTCCCCAGGACGACGGCGTCGTTGCCGGGGATGGGCTCGAACATCGGGTTGTGCGGCATCAGCCAGACGTCCTTGCCGACCCTCTTGAACGTCTTGACGGTCGCTTCGCCGTCGAGCATCGCAGCAACGATGTCGCCGTTCTCGGCCACGTTCTGCTGCCGAACCACCACCCAGTCGCCGTCGCAGATGGCAGCGTCCACCATGGACTGCCCCACGACCTTCAGCAGGAACAGCGAACCCTGGCCCACGAGTTCGCGGGGGAGCGGGAACACGTCCTCGATCGACTCCTCGGCAAGGATCGGCCCGCCGGCCGCGATCCGTCCGACCACGGGAACGAGCGCCGCCGACGGTAGGTCGTCTGCGTTGGCGACGGGCACCACCGCACCGCCGAGTTCGTTGTCGTCGAGTCCCCGGACGTCCACGGCGCGAGGCCTGTTGGCGTCGCGGCGGAGATATCCCTTGCGTTCGAGTGTGCGCAGCTGGTGCGCCACCGACGACGTGGAGTTCAGACCGACCGCGTCGCCGATCTCTCGGATACTCGGCGGGTATCCGCGCTCGGCGACCGACTCGCGGATGACCTCGAGCACGCGGCGTTGACGATCGGTGAGTCCGTCGCCGCCGGCGGGCGCCTTCCGACGACGCGCCGTGGCGGTGGTGGCATCCGTCATGGCAGTGACCTCCGTCGGTTCATGATCGTGACCTCCGTGAGTCGAGTGTCCGAAGTGTTCCGAGTGATGAGTCGAATGTATCGGTATCCGCCTCACATATCAAACATCTGTTCGAGATTCGTTCGAACGAAATGGCGACAGCCGCCGCGCGGCGTGGTAGAAAAATCGAACGGATATTCGTTCGAAAGTGTGAGCGATCGAGGCGGAGGTTCCGATGGGTACAGCGGTGACGGTGAGTTCGACCGTGTCGACGAGTGGTGTCGTGCCGGTGAAGGGTGCGCTGTCGCACCGTGCCGCGACAGCCCCGCGACGGAGTGCGCTCCGGGTGTCACGAGAGGCGTCACCGCGGGAAAGAAGTGCGGTTCCGCGTGTGGTCGCGAGCGGATCCGGGTCGTACACGCAATCGTGCGCGCACCGCGGTGTCCCGGTGTCGACCGGTGTCTCGGCGTCGAGTCGATGGAACACCGCCGTGCAGGTTCTGCTCACGATCGTGCTGACGGCGTGCGCGACCGTGGTGCTCCTCGGCGTCGCCCATCTGCGCACGGTCTCGGTGGTGGCCGACACCGCGCCGGGTGGGGTCACCGTCGTGCACACCGGTATCGACGTCGCCGGTTCCGTCGTCGGGCGGTGACCCGGCGATGGCGGCGCCGGACCCGTCCGTGACAGGTGGTGCGGACGGGCAGGTATTGTCTGGATCTGTCAGTCACACCACCCCGTGTGGTCGCGTCGGTACGGTCCTGCCCTCGGGTGGGGCCCAGGCTCCGAAGACGACATCGGTCGGAGACCGGCGTCGCGGCCCGCACGCCAGCGACGAAGGAACCGTCATGTACTGCCCGTATTGCCGGCACCCCGACTCCCGGGTCGTCGATTCGCGCGAGGCAGACGAGGGTGCCGCCATCCGCCGGCGCCGGGCGTGTCCCGAATGCGGGCGACGGTTCACGACGGTCGAAGCGGCGGTGTTGTCGGTCGTCAAGCGTAGCGGGGTGACCGAACCGTTCAGCCGGGAAAAGGTCGTGCGCGGTGTCGCGCGGGCCTGTCAGGGGCGCGACGTCGACAACGACGCATTGAACAAGCTGGCCCAGCAGGTCGAGGACGCAGTGCGGGCCAAAGGATCCCCCGAGGTACCGAGCCACGAGGTGGGCCTTGCGATCCTCGGTCCGCTCCGAGACCTCGACGAAGTGGCATATCTGCGCTTCGCCTCCGTGTACCGATCGTTCAGTTCGGCGGAGGACTTCGAACGCGAGATCCTCGAACTCCGTGAGCATCAGCGAACCCGTGACGCCGACGGCTGATTCGGTTCTCGCGGTTCGGACCGCGGTGCGGCGCCGTCAACGGATCGCGTCGACGGCCTTCAGTACACGCTTCTCCGAGACGGGAACCCGGGTCCCCAGTCCCTGAGCGAACAGGCTCACCCGCAATTCCTCGATCAGCCATGCGATCTCGACGACGTCCGCATGCCCCTGTCGCTCCTCGGGGAGCCGTGCCAGCAGTCGATCGTAGGCGGAGTAGACCCGATCGAGCACGTCCATTCCCTGCGAGTCACGGTGGGCGCTGCCGGGAAGTGACTCGAGGCGCTGTGCCGCCGCGGTGAGGTAGCGCGGCAGATCCGCGAGTCGCCGGCTGCCGATGTCGGTGACGAAGCCCGGGAACAGCAGGGACGACAGTTGGTCACGGACATCGTCGGCGGCTTCGCCGCGCACGCGGTCGAGAAGAACGCCCACCTGGTGGGCGCGCGTGAGCGCGGGCGCGACGGCCTTCAACAACCGGGCGACGCGGGTGGGCAACTCGGCGCGTACCTTGACGGCCAGGGCGTCGAATTCGGCCGGGGTGCGCACGGGCTTGCCGTGCGCGGCGACGATCTCGTCGACGGCGCAGGCACGACAGTCGTCGATCAGGGCGTCGAACGACCCGTCCGGGTTGCGTCCCAACGCGAGGCGTTCGGTGTTGGTGAGGCCGGAGGTGACGGCTTTCGCCTTCGTCGGCGCTGCGGTCAGCAGCAGCGCCCTCAACCCGGCCCGGGTGGATTCGTGCTGTGCCCTCGGAGTGCTGAGTACCCGCACCGCTACTCCGCCGCTCTCCGCTACGAGCGCAGGGTAGCCGGTGACCTGTTGTCCGCCGACGGTCCGTGTCACGGTGGCGGGGAGCGTACCGAGGGTGTCGGCGGTCCACACGGACGCCGCGGGGCGCTCGGTGTTCGACGCAGCGCGGGCGACCTCCGCGTCGACCCGAGTCGACAGCGCCTTCCGCAGTCCGGCAAGGCTCTTGTTCCGCCCCAGGACCTTCCCTCCGTTGTCGACCGCGGCGAAGGTCATCCGGAGGTGGTCCGGGAGCGCACCGACCTCGAAGTCGGACGGATCGATACGGCAGTTGCCCAGGCGCGACAGTTCCCGCGCGAGGGCGTTCACCAGTGGTTCGCTACGCGGCGTCACGGACCCGAGCGCGGCGGCGGCGTAATCCGGCGCCGGAACCACCTGTCGGCGGAGTTGTTTGGGAAGTGTCTTGATCAGGGCTGTGACGAGATCCAGGCGCATACCCGGTACCAGCCAGTCGAATCCGACGGCGCGCACCCTCGCGAGTAGCGCGACCGGGATGCGGACGGTCACCCCGTCGTCCTCGGTCCCCGGTTCGAACTGGTAGGTGAGTGGAAACTGCATCTCGCCCTGGCGCCAGGCGTCGGGGTAGTCGCCTCCCAGTACTGTCGCTGCGTCCTGGTTCACCACGGTCTCGGGTGTGAACGTCAGCAGATCCGGTTGTGTCTGCCGGGTCTGCTTCCACCACGTGTCGAAGTGTCGCGCGGACACGACGTCCGGACCGACACGCTCGTCGTAGAACTCGAAGAGGGTGTCGTCGTCGACGACGATGTCGCGGCGGCGGGCACGGTGCTCGAGCTCCTCGACGTCCTCGAGCAGGGCACGGTTGTCGTGGAAGAACTTGTGGCGGGTCTGCCACTCGCCCTGTACGAGCGCGTGCCGGATGAACAACTCGCGTGACACCTCGGGGTCGATCCGCCCGTACTGCACACGACGCTGCGCGACCAACGGGATCCCGTACAGAGTCACCCGTTCGTACGCCATCGCCGCTTCGCGTCGGGTGGACCAGTGCGGCTCGGAGTAGGTGCGTTTGACCAGGTGCGGCGCGAGCTTCTCGACCCACTCGGGTTCGATGCGCGCGGCGGTGCGGGCCCACAGTCGGGAGGTCTCCACGAGTTCGGCGGCCATCACCCAGCGCGGAGGTTTCTTGAACAGGGACGAACCTGGGAAGACCGCGAACCGGGTGCCGCGCGCCCCGAGGAAATCACGCTTGTCGCCTTCCCGGAGACCGACGTGCGACAGCAACCCGGACAGCAACGACTGGTGGACGGCGTCTTCGGGAACCTCCTGGTGACGGGTGTCCCAGCCGAGCTCGACGGTGATCTGCCGAAGCTGCCCCTGAAGATCCTGCCACTCGCGGATCCGCAGCCAGTGCAGGAACTCGTCGCGACACATCCTCCGGAACCGGCTCGACGACAGCGTCTTCCGTTGTTCCTTCAGGTACTCCCACAGACGCAGGTAGGCGAGGAAGTCGGACCCCTCGACCGCGAACCGGGCGTGCTTGGCATCGGCCGCCTGCTGATGCTCGGCGGGGCGTTCGCGCACGTCCTGGATCGACAGCGCGGACACGATGATCAGGACCTCGCGGAGACAGCCGTTGCGCTGTCCTTCGACGATCATCCGTGCCATGCGCGGATCGACGGGAAGCCGGGCGAGGTCGCGGCCCGTGCGCGTCAGCCGAGGGGGTGTGTCCTTGGCGCCGGGTTCGAGCGCGCCGAGCTCGTGCAGGAGGGCGATTCCGTCGCGGACCGCCCGCGGATCGGGGGCCTCGACGAACGGGAACGATGCGATGTCACCGAGTTCGAGCGCTGTCATCTGCAGCACCACGGACGCGAGGTTGGTGCGCAGGATCTCCGGTTCGGTGAACTCCGGCCGGGACTCGAAGTCCTCCTCGGAGTACAGCCGGATGCAGATTCCGTCGGCGACGCGACCGCAGCGACCCGACCGCTGCCGCGCGGACGCCTGGGAGATCTCCTCGATCGGAAGGCGTTGGACCTTGGTGCGCACCGAATACCGTGAGATGCGGGCGGTGCCGGGATCCACGACGTAACGGATACCCGGAACTGTCAGCGAGGTCTCGGCCACATTCGTCGACAACACCACGCGTCGGCCGGTGTGCGGTGTGAACACGCGGTGTTGCTCGGCCGAGGACAGTCGCCCGTACAGGGGGAGGATCTCGGTGCCGCGCAGCTTCCTGTCGCGCAGGGCGTCGGCAGTGTCGCGGATCTCGCGTTCGCCGGAGAGGAACACCAGGATGTCCCCGTCTCCCTCGCGCTGCAGTTCGTCCACCGCCTCGCACACCGCGTCGACCGGGTCACGATCCACGAGCTGATCGCCGACCTGCACGGTGAGCGGCCGGTACCGCACCTCGACCGGATAGGTGCGTCCCGACACCTCGACGATCGGTGCGGGGGTGCCGTCGGCGCCGGCGAAGTGCCGGGCGAACCGCTCCGGGTCGATGGTCGCGGACGTGATGATCACCTTCAGGTCCGGACGTCGAGGCAGCAGCTGCGCGAGATATCCGAGAAGGAAGTCGATGTTGAGGCTGCGCTCGTGTGCTTCGTCGATGATGATCGTGTCGTAGCGGCGCAGCATCCGATCGCGTTGGATCTCGGCGAGCAGGATACCGTCGGTCATCAGCTTGACCATCGTCGAGCTCGAGACCTGGTCGGTGAACCGCACCGTGTACCCGACCGTGTCGCCGATCTCGGTGTCCAGTTCCTCCGCGAGGCGTTCCGCGACGGCCCGCGCTGCGATCCGGCGGGGCTGGGTGTGGCCGATCAGCCCGCGAACTCCCCGGCCGAGTTCGAGGCAGATCTTCGGGATCTGCGTCGTCTTGCCGGAGCCGGTCTCTCCGGCCACGACGACGACCTGATGGTCGCGGATCGCGGCCGCGATGTCGTCCTTGCGTTGCGAGACCGGAAGGTCGTCCGGGTAACGGATCGCCGGTGTCGCCGCGGCCCGCGCGGTGAGTCTCGCGCGGGCGGTGTCGATATCGCGTGCGATCGCGTCGAACGCGTCGTTGCCGCGGGCACGGTCGAGGCGCCGGCGGAAGCGGTGCTCGTCGAGGAGTGACACCTCCGACAGCGCGGCGCGCAGGGCGCGGCGGCGTCCGGGGGAGGGCTCGCGACGGTTCGGGGCTGAAGACGTGGACATGCTGATCACACAGCCTAGCGACCGATGTCGGAGCCTGTCGCAGCAGACCGGGTGTTCGGCGGTGCGGCTGCGGATGCGCGGCTGCCGGCAGGCCGGCCGGTCCACCTGCGGGCGGGATCGCGGAACCATACGATGGCCCGAACGGGACGATTGCGGACGGGAGTTGTGCTGTGGGTGCGTTGTGGCACGGATTCGCCGACATGGGTGCCGTCGAGATCGGCGGCGCGTTCGTCGTGTCGCGGGGCGAGGGAGCGTACATCTGGGACGACGAGGGCACCCGCTATCTCGACGCGACCGCCGGGCTGTGGTTCGCGAATGTGGGGCACGGCCGTGCGGAGATCGGCGATGCCGTCGCCGCGCAGCTCGCGAAGCTCGCGCACTACTCCAACTTCGGTGATCTGACGTCGGAACCGGCCGTCGCCCTCGCCGAACGGCTCGCTGCCATCGCGCCGGTGCCGGGAAGCAGGGTCTTCTTCACCTCCGGCGGCTCCGACTCGGTCGACACCGCTGTCAAACTCGCGCGCCGCTTCTGGCAGGAGACGGGGCGGTCGGAGAAGACCCTCGTCGTGGGCAGAGAGAAGGCCTACCACGGCATGCACGTGGGGGGTACGTCGCTCGCGGGGATCCCGGCGAACTCGGAGGGCTACGGGCCGTTGTGGCCCGATACGGCGACCGTGCCGTGGAACGACGCGAAGTCGTTGCTCGAGCTCCTCGAGAAGGTCGGCGCCGATACGGTCGCGGCGTTCATCGTCGAACCGATCATCGGTGCAGGAGGCGTGTACCTGCCGCCGGACGGGTATCTCGCCGAGGTCCGGGACATCTGCCGCGACCACGACATCCTGTTCATCGTCGACGAGGTCGTCACGGGGTTCGGCCGGATCGGCGGGTCCTGGTTCGCGTCGTCGCGCTTCGATCTGCAGCCCGACATGGTGACCACGGCGAAGGGGCTGACGTCCGGCTACGTGCCGATGGGGGCGGTGTTCGTGGCACCTCGCGTGGCCGAGCCGTTCTTCGCCGGTGGAGTGTGGTGGCGGCACGGGTACACCTACGGTGCGCACGCCGGTGCTGCCGCGGCGGCGATGGCGAACCTCGACATTCTCGAGCGGGAGGACCTCCTCACCGAGGCGGCCCGGCTCGAGCGCATTCTGCACGAGAAGTTGGCGCCGCTGGCCGGGCATCCGCGCGTCGCCGAGGTGCGCAGTGGTCTCGGCGCGGTGGCCGCGGTGCAGTTGGCGGATCCGTCGGAGGCCGCCCGATTCGTGAAGTCGCTCCGGCGGCACGGGATCTCCGGCCGCGCCGCCGGCCAGGGGGCGCTGCAGATCTCGCCCGCGTTCGTCATGACCGACGACCAGGTTCAGGATCTCGTCGACGGATTCGCCGCGGCCCTCGGCTGATCGGGTCGCGCTCAGCGCGGGATGTCAGCGGCGACGGAGGCGGGTGAGCAGCCGCCGGATGCGCGAGCGCAGGTTCGCGGGCACGACCTCGAGCGGGACCTCGACGTCGCCGTCGTGGCCGGCTGCGGCGCGAGCGTAACGGTCGTGCAGCACCGCGCGCACTTCCTCGGGACTGTACGCGCGACGCGCACGTTCGTTCCGTGCGACCACGGCGCCGGTGGCGGCGACACCCACGATCCCGGCGAGTCCCAACAGTTTCCACACGGTGCGGGAGTTCGGTCGGCGGCTCATCGTGTGTGCCGATCGTGAGCGGGACGGCGGGAGGCATCGCGTGTGGTGGGGTCGGTCATGATCGGGAGCGTAGTCGCCGCCGCCGACCGTCGGACGCCGCCGGGGATGCCGACCGTGTCGGTGCGGCGCGTGGCAGGGTGGGCGCATGGAATCTGGGCGTGCGGGCTCCCGTGGGAGTCGGTCGAGGATCACCCTCGACGAGGCGATCGAGGTGACGCGGACGGGTGACATCTGGGTGTTCCGCGGTTCGACCGTCGCCGATCGGGCCATCAGGACGTTGACGAACGCGCCGGTCAATCACGTCGGAATGACGGTTGCGTTCGATGACCTCCCGCCACTGATGTGGCATGCGGAACTCGGGAAGTCGTTGCCCGACATGTGGACCGGTCGCCATCAGCGGGGTGTGCAGTTGCACGATCTGCGCAGCGCGGTGCGGGTGTGGGGAGCGCGTTACGGACAGCGGGGCTGGCTGCGTCAGCTGGCGCCGTCGGTGACGGCCGCGCAGGAGGATCAGTTGTTGCGGACCATCGCGCGACTGGACGGGACCCCGTTCCCGTCGACGGCGAAGTTGGCGGGCCGGTGGTTCGCGGGCCGGCTGCCGCGGCGGCGGCGTGGTGACGGGGCCGCGTCGATCGAGAGCGCGTACTGCGCCGAGGTCGTCGCGGTGACGATGGAGGAGATGGGGTTGCTCGAGCAGCGTCGCCGCGGGAGCAACTGGTACGACCCGGGGCGATTCTGGAGCGGTGACAGGTTGCCGCTGGCGCCGGGGGTGGAGTTGGGCGGCGAGATCGAGGTGGCACTGGGGCCGCACGATCTCGTGGCCGGAGATCGGCCGTCCGTCGGGTGACGACGGAAGGCCCCTCCCGTTCGAACGGGAGGGGCCTTCCGGCACGGCACAGGGTCAGGCGTCGGCGCCGGCGAGAATCTCGGTGGCGACGACGGCCTGCGCGACTCCCTGAAGGGTCGCGGCGACCTTGACCGCCTCGAAGACCTGCTCCTTGGTGAGGCCTTCCTTGCGGACGACGTTGTCGTGCGCGGCGGTGCAGTCGTGGCAGCCGTTGATCGTGGACACGGCCAGCGACCAGAGTTCGAAGTCGGCCTTCTCGACGCCGGGGTTGCCGATGATGTTCATCCTCAGACCCATGCGCACCTGGGCGTAGTCGTCACCGAGGAAGCTCTTCGCTCGGTAGGCGACGTTGTTCATGCCCATGATGGACGCGGCTCCGAGGGCGGCGTTGTACGCCTCGGCGGACAGCACGTCGGCGGCCTCCTCCGCGATCTCCTTCAGGACGGTCGCCGACCGGGTCGCGGCGGCAGCGGCGAGGAAGGTGCCCCACAGCTGCTGCTCGTTGAGCTCGGTGGAACGCGCGAGGGAACCCAGGTTGAGCTTGAGGTCCTTCGCGTACTCGGGGAGGGCGTTCTTCAGGTTCTCGACACTCACTGCAGCGCCGCCTTGACGAGTTCACCCGCGTTGAGCGTCGGGTCGTTCTTCTTCCAGTTGCATGCGCACAGCTCGTCGGACTGGAGGGCGTCGAGGACGCGGAGCACCTCGTCGACGTTGCGGCCCACCGAACCTGCCGTCACGGAGACGAACTGGATCTCGTTGTTCGGGTCGACGATGAAGGTCGCGCGATCGGCGACGCCGTCCTTGTTGAGGACGCCGGTGGCCGAGACGAGTTCGCGGTTGAGGTCCGAGAGCATCGGGAAGGGGAGGGTCTTCAGATCCTCGTGCTGGGCGCGCCACTGGAAGTGGACGAACTCGTTGTCCACCGAAGCGCCGAGTACCTGTGCGTCGCGGTCCGCGAACTCCTCGTTCAGCTTGCCGAACGCAGCGATCTCGGTGGGGCAGACGAAGGTGAAGTCCTTCGGCCAGAAGAAGACGATCTTCCACTTGCCGGCGTAGTCGTCGCTGGTGATGGTGGTGAAGTAGTCGTCGGGTGCGCTGGCGTCGACCTGCGTCAGGTCGCCGCCGATGAGGGCCTTCAGGTTGAAAGCGGGGAACTGATCGCCGATGGTCAGCAGTGCCATTCTCGGTCCTCTCGTGGGTGTCTCGTGAACAAGCGGTGTCTCGTGAACAAGCGCGTCGATCGCGCACGGCCATCCGATGACGGGGGATTCGTGCGCTTCCGGACGGCCCTCGCGGGCCGATCTCCGGTACGAGAACCATCCTGCCGGAAAGTTTGCAAAAGGTAAAGGTGATAGGTGGCACTACACTGATAGGCGTGTCCGATCAGACTTATCAGCCCACCCTGTCGCAGCTGCGTGCGTTCGTGGCGGTGGCCACGTATCGCCACTTCGGTACCGCTGCTTCACGATTGAATGTGAGTCAACCCACACTGTCGCAGGGACTCGCCGCGCTCGAGAACGGCCTCGGAGTGCAACTCATCGAGCGCAGCACGCGGCGCGTCCTCGTCACCGCGGCCGGTGAGCGCCTGCTCCCGCAGGCCGAGGCGATACTCGACGCCGCCGACGGATTCGTCGCTGCCGCAGCGGGTGTCACCGACGGCTTCAGTGGACAGTTGCGACTCGGGTTGATACCCACCGTCGCCCCGTACTTCCTTCCGGGCCTACTCCCCGAGCTGCGCACCACGATGCCGAACCTGTCGGTCCACGTGATCGAGGACCAGACCGCTCGATTGCTGGCCGCGCTGCGGGCAGGAACCCTCGACGTCGCGGTTCTGGCCCTGCCTGCCGACGCCTCCGGTGTCGTGGAGATTCCCCTCTACATCGAGGATTTTGTGCTCGTCGTTCCGTCCGGGCATCATCTCGCGGGGCGGCGGGGCCTGCACCCGGGCGTGCTCGGCGACCTTCCGCTGCTGCTGCTCGACGAAGGTCACTGTCTGCGCGACCAAGCCCTGGACCTGTGCCGATCCGCCGACGCGCGCCCCGATGCCGGGGACACGCGGGCGACCTCACTCGCGACGATCGTGCGGTGTGTCGCGGGCGGTCTCGGTGTGACACTCGTTCCCGAGTCCGCGGTCTCGGTCGAGACCGCCGGCGGCGAACTCGCGGTCGCACGGTTCGCCGACCCCCAACCCGGCCGCACGATCGGGTTGGTGTTCCGGGCATCGAGCGCACGCGCCGACCACTACCGGATCCTGGCCGACGTCCTGCGCACACACGCTCCCGCACACACCCGCGCGCCCGACTGACGGCACCGCCGACACCCGCACCCGAGTTCAGCGCCGGCGCCGGGGTCTGCCCGATCCCTTCGCGCGGCCGGTGCCTCCGCGGCGCACCTTCGGGGTCTTGTCACCGACGACCTTCCGCGGTTGTGAACCCTGTCTGGCGCCGCGACGCTTCGCGGTCCCGCCACCCTGATCGCCGGAACCGTCGTCCGGCACGATCGTCCGGCCCCGAGAGGAGTTCGCGGTACGGCCGCGCACGATCCCGACGAACTCGTCGACGAGATCGGTGGTGTGATCGCTCCGCCACACCAGACCCACCTGCGATTGCGGCGCGTCCGCCACCGGGCGGTACGTCAGATCGCGGCGATGATGAAGGCGCGCCAGCGATTGCGGTGTGACGAGGACACCGACCTCGGACGCGACGTGCGAGATCGCGAGTTCGGTGTCCACCGGCCGCTCGAACGCCTCCTCGCCGGGCAGGGCCACCCAGTCGAGGACGTCGTCCAACGGATGCAGCACCGTCTCGTCCTGCAGGTCGGCGACGGTCACCTCGTCGACGGCGGAGATCGCGTGCTCCTTCGGCACCACCACGACCGAAACCTCGGTGTACAGCGGAATCACCGACAGTCCGTCACGTTCGAGGGGAAGCCGCAGGAGGGCGATGTCGGCGATGCCGTCGCGGACGCATGCGGCGCCGTCGGTGGCGGCGACCGTGATCAGTTCGATCGGCACGTCCGGGCGACGCTCGGACCACACCCGCACCCACTTGCCGGGGGTCACCCCGGGCACATACGCCAGTCGGAACGTCGCCGCCTCATCGTCCACCGCGTCAGCGTAGCGGTCGCTCAACCTTCGACGATCTCGAACTCGTCGAACACCACCTCGCCGGCGGCATCGGATTCCGCCAGGTTCACCTCGCCGACCAGTGCCCAGCCGTGATCACCCCGAGGATCCTGCAGGGTCTGCCGCACCCGCCACACATCGTCGCCGACCTCCACCGAGAACAACTGGGGGCCGCGCGCGTCCGGGCCCGTGCCGATCTCGTCGTACTCGTCGAAGTACAACTCCAGAAGGTCCGACCAGTCCGCGGCATCGAGGCCGTCGCCCAGCCCGGCCAGATCGTCCCAACGTCGGCGGGATGCGAGGTCGACCCTCCTGAACATCGCGTTGCGTACCATGACCCGGAAGGCGCGGGCGTTGGCGGACACCGGGCGCGGGATGTCGGCGCCGAACGCGACCTGCTGATCGTCGGATTCGGTCCCGGGATCGGTGAGGGCCTCCCATTCGTCGAGGAGCGACGAGTCCACCTGCCGCACCAGTTCACCGAGCCACTCGATGAGATCCTCGAGTTCGTCGGTACGCGCGGAATCGGGAACGGTCTGCCGCAGCGCACGGTAGGCATCGGCGAGATAGCGCAGCACCGAACCCTCCGAGCGCGCGAGCCCGTAGTGGCTCACCAGATCGGAGAACGTCATGGCGCGCTCGACCATGTCGCGGACCACCGACTTCGGCGACAGCGGGAACTCCGATACCCACGGATGCCCGGCCCGGTACGTCTCGAACGCGGGTCCGAGCAGATCGGCGAGCGGCTTGGGCCAGGTGATCTCCTCGAGCAACTCCATCCGTTCCTCGTACTCGATCCCGTCGGCCTTCATCTCGGCCACGGCCTCGCCGCGCGCCGCGTGCTGCTGGGCCATGAGGATCTGCCTCGGGTCGTCGAGCGTCGACTCGATCACCGACACGACATCGAGGGCGTACGACGGGGACTCGACGTCGAGCAGTTCCAGGGCTGCCAGGGCGAACGGCGACAGCGGTTGATTGAGAGCGAAATCGCGTTGCAGGTCGACGGTCAACCGCGCGCGTCGCCCGTCCTCGTCGGGCTCGTCGAGTTGCTGGACGACACCGGCCTGCAACAACCCGCGGTACAGGGATATCGCCTTGAGGATGTGCTTGCGCTGAGCGGGCCGGGGCTCGTGGTTCTCCTCGAGCAGATGCCGCATCGCGTCGAAGCAGTTCCCCGGGCGGGCGATCACGTTGAGCAGCATCGAGTTGCTCACCGCGAACCGTGACCGGAGAGGCTCGGGGGAGGCCGCGACGAGCTTGTCGAAGGTGCCTTCCCCCCAGGACACGAAGCCTTCCGGTGCCTTCTTGCGCTGTACCTTGCGGCGCTTCTTCGGGTCGTCGCCCGCTTTGGCGAGCGCGCGGACGTTCTCGATCTCGTGCTCGGGTGCCTGCACGACGACGGTGCCCATGGTGTCGAATCCGGCGCGACCGGCCCGGCCGGCGATCTGATGGAACTCGCGGGCCTTGAGCTGACGGGTGCGGGTGCCGTCGTATTTCGTCAGTCCGGTCAGCAGCACGGTGCGGATCGGCACGTTGATCCCCACTCCGAGGGTGTCGGTGCCGCAGATGACCTTGAGCAACCCCTCCTGCGCCAGCTTCTCGATCAGACGTCGGTACTTCGGCAGCATCCCGGCGTGGTGCACTCCGATGCCGTGCCGGACCAGCCGGGAGAGGGTCTTGCCGAATCCGGTGGTGAACCGGAAACCGCCGAGGGCGTCGGCGATCGCGTCCTTCTCCGCCTTCGAGCACATGTTCACGCTGGTGAGCGCTTGGGCGCGTTCGAGCGCCGCCGCCTGCGTGAAGTGCACGACGTACACGGGTGCCTGGTGTGTGGTGACCAACTCTTCGATGGCCTCACCGATGGGCACCTGCGAGTAGGAGAACGACAGCGGAACGGGGCGCTCGGACCCGGACACCTCCACCGTCGGGAGGCCCGTGCGACGAGTGAGGTCCCGGCACAGGAAGCTCACGTCGCCGAGCGTCGCGGACATCAGAAGGAACTGTGCGCGAGGCAATTCGACGAGGGGAACCTGCCAGGCCCACCCGCGGTCGGGCTCGGAGTAGTAGTGGAACTCGTCCATGACGATCTGGCCGATGTCGGAGTCCGGCCCCTCGCGCAACGCGAGGTTCGCGACGATCTCGGCGGTGGCGCAGATGATCGGAGCATCCGAGTTGACCGATGCGTCACCGGTCATCATTCCGACGAGATCGGCACCGAACACGTCGCACAGGGCGAAGAACTTCTCGCTCACCAGGGCCTTGATGGGTGCCGTGTAGAAGGTGCGTCGACCGGTCGCGAGCGCGTGGAAGTGTGCACCGAGGGCCACCATCGATTTTCCGGACCCCGTCGGGGTCGCGAGGATGACGTTGGCCCCGGAGACGAGCTCCATGAGCGCTTCCTCCTGCGCCGGGTACAGCGAGATCCCGCGATCGGTCGTCCAGGTGGTGAACGCGTCGAACACGGAGTCGGGGTCGACGGATTCTGGGTCGACGGATTCGGGGATCAGGTCCGGTAGCAGCACTGCTCCAGGCTAGACGGAGGTGGTGACGGTGTCGGTCACCGGCGCTCAGGTCGCGCTGCGCTCGTCGGCGCCCATGGCGTCCAGGACCGCCATGCGGGTGGTGGCGCCGCCGCCGATCCGTGCTTCGCTCACTCCGGTGAGCAGCAGTTGCCGCCACCGGTCCTCGTCGTAGGCGAGCGGGGGTGTCGATTCGAGGAACTGTTCGACCACGCGGAGGAAACGCATCGGCGCGTCACGGAACGGGAAGTGTCCGGCCCCGCGGAAGATTTCGAGCTGCGAACCCGGCATCGCAGAATGCGCCAGGTAGGCGTGCGAGGCGGGGATGACGGTGTCCTGATCGCCCCAGATGAGCTGGACGGGCAGATGCTCGGTGAGGTAACTGCGGTCGAGCATCGTCACGACCTGGCCGCGCCAGTCCACGACCGCGCGCAAGGTCCGGAGATACGCCTCGTAGGCGGTGGGATCGGGTAGCTCGGCGAGGATGCGCACGAGGTCGTCGAGGTCGTGCAGGAGCTCGCCGGGCCGCAACGGTGATCGATCGAGCTGGCCGAGTGCTGTGCCCACGACCTTGACGGCAGGCATGACACCGGGAACACGCAGCAGCTTGAGTGCGTCGCTGACCATCGGCAGCGACACGAGTCTCAGGACGGGGTGGACGTCCTTGGTCACGCCACCGGAGGAGACGAGGACGAGACGTTCGACGCGGTCCGGGAACTGGTACGCGAACTGCATCGCGACGCCGCCGCCGAGGGAGTGCCCGATCACCGTGACCTTGTCGATACCGAGGACGGTCAGTAGGTCGCGCATGCCGTTGGCGTAGGCCGCGACCGAGTAGTCGGCGCGCGGCTTGTCGGACCGGCCGTGGCCGAGAAGGTCGGGTGCGATGACCGTGTACTTCCGGGCGAGATGCGGAATGAGTTCCTGCCAGGTCGACGAGTTGTCGCCGATTCCGTGGATGAGCAGCAGTGCTGGGCCGCTGCCGGCCATGCGGAACGCGCGGCGGTAACCGTGCACGGTCCGGAAGACCAGGCGCGTCTCCACATCGGGAACAGGACGGAGCTGACGTGTTCGTGAGGTACCCATGACCGTCTCCTACCGACGCCGCAGGGTCACCCGGGCGTGCCGTTCCGGACCGCATCCGAGGGGCTGATCGTTACGGTCCACTGTTGCATGCCGGGTGAGCGTACTGGCTGCATGTGAACCGGGCAACAGTCGATTGTGACCGCCATGCAACGTTCCGCCCGTCCGGTGTGCCCGGATCTCGCCGCAACGTCACCCGACCGAGACCGCGGGCCCGGCTCATTCGGCCGGGTCGTCGCCGCGCTTCTCGTACTCGGCCAGGAAACGCTCGAACTCCGCGCCCAGTTCGTCACCCGTCGGCAGGCTCTCGTCCGACGGCAGGGGAGCGGACTGTTGTTCCTGCGCAGCGACGTAGCTGTCGTACTGGCGCTCGAGAGCCTTGACGACGGACAGCACCTCCTCGTTGCCCTCGATGTGTTCGTCGATCTGCTCGCGGACCCGTGCCGCGGCCTCACCGAGCGCCTCGATCGGAAGGTCGAGATCGCCGACCTCCGCCGCATTGATCAGAAGACTCTCGGCTGCGGACGGGTAATCGGTCTGGGCCAGATAGTGCGGCACGTGCACGGAGAACCCCACGGCCTCGTGCCCGTGCTGCGCCATCCGGAACTCGAGCAGCGACGACGCGCCCGCCGGGACCTGCAACTGACCGGACCAACGGTGGTGGTCGGCGATCAGATCCCGGTTCGTCGAATGTGCGGTCACCCCCAACGGTCGCGTGTGGGGAATCGCCATCGGGATCGCGTTGAGACCGATGGTCCGGCGGACCCCGAACTGTTCGGCGAGCAGCCGCACCGCGGTGATGAACCGTTCCCATTTCAGGTCGGGTTCGGATCCGGCGAGCAGCAGGAACGGTGTTCCGGCGTTGTCGACGAGCGCGTACAGGTTGAGTTCGGGTGCGGCGTAGTCGGTGAACCGATCGGATTCGAAGGTCATCATCGGCCGGCGGGATCGATAGTCGATCAGGTCGTCGACCGCGAACGACGCGACGACCTCCGTCTCGAGTTGTTCGCGAAGGTGCGTCGTCGCGAGACGAACGGCGTGTCCCGCGTCGGCGAAGCCCTCGAGGCCGTGCAGCAGCACCGGTCCCCGGCCGTCCTCGGCGGTCAACCGGGGAGCGGGGAACTCCAGCTCGTACATTCGGGACTGCTCGTCCATCGCGGAACCACTCCGATCACACTGCGTCGCCGTAGCCCTCCGGTTGTCCACCGGCGTGGCATGGTGGGAGTCGAGTCTAGATCAAGCGGTGACAGCGACCGGCAGGGTAGTCCACCTCACCGGGGCGTGCGGACAGCGGAGGGTTCCCGTGGTGTGGTACCTCGTCGGAGGACGTCGCGGCGCGGCGGTCGCGTGCGCCGTGCTGGTCTCGGTGGCGGCGGCAGGGTGCGCCCAGACCGTTCCGGGCACACCCGTGGCGCAGGTCGGCTCCGTCGAGATCGCACCGCCGGCCGTGTCCCGGTCCGATCGACAACACGACCCTGCGATACCCGCCGAACTGGCGCTCCCGCCCGAACGGTTCCCCGCACGTTATCCGGCGGTGTCGTTGCCGGCGCACGCCGTCGCGCGGGCGGGGCCCGATCTCACCGGCGTTCCCGCGGGTGCGAGGGTCGATCCACCCGGCTGCCTGCCACCTGAGCAGGACTACGGCCCGGCCGGCACCGCGATGGTCGTCGGAACCGACGAGAAGAGCCGCGCGACCCTCACGGTCGAGGTCGTCGTCGGTGCGGCTCCGCTGGTCGAACTCGCCGCCCATCTGGCCGAGTGCGACGCGGTGCAGGCCACTCACCGGGGCATCACCGCGACCGTGACGACGCAACGCGAAGCAGATCCCCCCGCGCCCGTCGACGGTATCGGGACGCTCGCGCTGGCGCGCACGGTCGATTCCGGAAGCGGTGACGCACAGGTGACCCGTCGCCTGCAGACCCGGGTCGCGCAGAGCGGTGACATCCGGATCCTCGTGACATACATGGTGTTCGACCGAGCCGTGTCGGACCCCGAAGGTCTCGGTGCTGTTTTCCGCGATGCCGTGACATACGCGCTGACCGAGTGACCGACCTGCGACGGACCAACCCGTGACTGTAGCGGCCGGATCCGACAGAGGGACCCGATCGAGCGTCGCGCTGCGGGTCCCGCCGGGGTTTTGTCCACAACCCACCGATCGATCCACAGGCAGGCCGGAACCGCTCGATCCGAGGGCTCGCGGCCCGAATCGTGGGGGATCGTTCCGGGCATGACCACATCGACATCGCCCTCCGATCCCCTTCGTCTCTCCGATGCCGGCGAGCTCATCGCCGCGATCCCCGCGTTCCTGGGGTTCCATCCCACACGTTCGTTGGTGGTGATGAGCCTGACGACCACGGATCCCGACCCGGGAGAATCCCGCGCCGACACCATCGACGCGGTGATGCGTCACGACCTGCTGCTGCCCGACGACGACCAGGTCCTGCCGGCCGCCATGTTCGACGCGTTCGACAGGTTCCGCACCGTATGCGTCCACGACGGTGCCGACGCCGCGCTGGTCGTGATCGTCGACGATCGGCTCGAGGACCCGGCCGGATCTGCCGGCCGCGGTGTACTCCGCGTCGTCGAATGCCTCGACGCCTGCTTCGCCGCGACCGGGATCGACGTGGTGGGGGTGCATGCGACGACGAGAATCGAATGCGGGGCGTCATGGTTCGTCCCCGGATCGGAGGTGACGGGTACGGTCGCGGATCCGGACAGTTCGCTGGTCGCCGCGACACGGGTGTTCCACGGTGGCGCGATCCGCCGTTCGCGGGACGAACTGGCGGCGGTCCTGAGCCCCCTGCCGGCCCGGTCGCGGACCCGGATCGGTGAGCTCATCGACGAGAGCATCGACGCCCGCGACGCGGACTATGCCCGTGACAGTCGTGCTGCGGGTGCCGCGCACGCCGATCGACGCGAGCTCGACGCGTTGCTGGCACTCGTCGCGGTGCACGCGGACGGTTCCGCACCCGACGCCCGCGCGTGCGCAGAAATGGCGGTGCTGCTCGCCAACCCGACCGTTCGTGACGCTGCGCTCGGACTCTCCGTGGGGGATACGGCCGAGGACATCGAGCAGGTGTGGATCGCGCTCGCGCGGGCGCTGCCCGATCCGGAACGTGCCGACGCCGCAGCCCTCGTGGCGTTCAGCGCCTACCTGCGCGGCGACGGGCCGTTCGCGGGTGTGGCGTTGGGGGCGGCACTCGAGTCGAATCCCCGGCACCGCCTGGCGGATCTGCTCGACCAGGCGCTGCAGGCCGGTTTGCGGCCCGAGGCGATCCGGGGCCTCGCGGAAACCGGATGCGAGATCGCGGCGCGACTCGGCATCACGCTTCCGCTGCCCGGTCCGGGGGTATGACTCAGCGGTGCGCCGCGTGGGCGCGATCGCCGAGGGCGCGCATGTACTCCCAGGCATCCGAGACGATCTCGTCGAGATCGGTATGGCGGGGGCGCCAACCCAACTCGTCGACGGCGCGGCGACTCGACGCGATCAGCACGGCCGGGTCACCGGCGCGGCGGGGCGCGTCGATCGCCGAGATCGGCAGCCCGGTCACCCGCTCGCACGACGAGATGACTTCGCGGACGGTGAATCCCTCACCACTGCCGAGGTTGAAGATGCGGTGTGTACCGGGTTCGGACGACGTGAGCGCAAGCACGTGCGCGTCGGCGAGATCCTCGACATGGATGTAGTCGCGGACGGCGGTGCCGTCCTTGGTGGGCCAATCGGTACCGAACACCGAGATCTGTTCCCGTTGCCCGAGTGCCACCTGCAGGACCAGCGGGATCAGGTGCGTCTCCACGACGCGGTTCTCTCCCGCGCCGCGATAGGCGCCGGCGACGTTGAAGTACCGCAGGCTCGTCGCGGCCAGACCGTGGGCGGCGGAGTACGACGAGATCGCATGGTCGACGGCGAGTTTCGTCGCGCCGTACGGGTTGGTCGGTCGGGTGGGGGCGTCCTCGGTGATGGGCACCTCGTCGGGTTCACCGTAGGTCGCGGCCGTCGAGGAGAACACCAGACGCGGCGTCCCCGACAGCCGGATCGCCTCGAGCAGAGCCAGGGTCGTCACCACATTGCCGTGCCAGTACTTCTCGGGGTGCTCGACCGATTCGCCGACGAGTGACTGCGCGCCGAAGTGGAGCACCCCGTCGAACCCGGGGGTGTCGTCACCCACACCCAGCAATCCGGCGGCGAGCACGCCGATGTCGCCTTCGATGAACTCGGCGCCCGAAGGCACCGCATCGGCGTTGCCGGTGGACAGATCGTCGACGACGACCACTTCGTGACCGCGCTCGAGCAGTACCGTGCTGCACACGCTGCCCACGTACCCGGCGCCGCCGGTCACCAGAAGTCTCACGTTGCGATCTCCTCTTCCACCGACCCGTGCCGGGCCGGTGGAAGAGGTCGATCTCAGACCTGCTTCACCTGCACGGCATGGGCCATCTCGTCGGAAAGCTCGAAGGTACTGTGCCCCGCGACGGTGATGAGTACCGCACCGGGCTGCGTCTCGACTGTAACGCGTGCGTCGGGAACCACACCCGCCTCGCGCAGCCGCGCGATCACGTCGGGATCCGACTGCACGTATTCGGCGAGACGCCGGACGACCACCGCTGTCGGCTTCCCGTTGGGGATCTCGGTGAGCCGGATGAGTTTCTCGTCCGTCACCGGGTCCTTGTCGATGCCGAGTTGCGCCAGCCCCGGAATCGGATTGCCGTACGGGGACGTCGTCGGATTGTTGAGGACCTCCACGAGGCGGCGTTCCACCTCTTCGCTCATCACGTGCTCCCAGCGGCACGCCTCGGCGTGGACGTTCTCCCAATCGAGCCCGATGACATCGACGAGCAGACGCTCCGCCAGCCGATGCTTCCGCATGACCGCCACGGCCAGGTCGCGGCCCTTCTCTGTCAGTTGGAGATGCCGGTCGCCCGCGACACGCAGGAGACCGTCCCGTTCCATGCGGGCGACGGTCTGGCTGACCGTGGGCCCGCTCTGTTCGAGGCGTTCGGCGATCCGCGCACGCAGCGGAACGACGCCCTCCTCCTCCAAGTCGTAGATCGTCCGGAGATACATCTCCGTGGTATCGACCAGGTCCTTCACTCTCACACCCCTTCGTCCGGGCCGATTCTAGCGTCGCCGCGAGGGTGACGGGGCCGTCTGTTGCTCGCGTGGCACCCGGTGGGCAAGTAGCGTCTGTGGGCATGACCACGAGCTCCACCGCGACAGACGGTTCGACACACTCGAGCGGCGAACGTGTGGTGGTGTGGAGTCCCGACTACCTCGACTATCGCTGGGGACCGACGCACCCCATGAATCCGACGCGGCTGGACCTGACCATGGCGCTCGCCGACGGCCTCGGACTGCTCGACGGCGTCGAGACGGTGCGGCCCGAACCTGCCGGTGACGCCGACCTCTTCAGAATCCACACCCCCGGTTACATCGACGCCGTGAAACGAGCCGGATCCGCTCCCGCCGACACCGCCGAACCCGACACGGCCCACGGACTCGGCACCGAGGACAACCCGATCTTCCCCCGGATGCACGAGGCGAGCGCGATCCTCGCGGGCGGAACCCTCGCGGCGGCACGCGAGCTGGCTGCTGGCCGCGCGCGGCGCGCGGTCAGCATCGGCGGTGGGATGCATCACGCCATGGCCGACTGGGCCGCCGGATTCTGCGTCTACAACGACGCGGCCATCGCCATCTCCTGGCTGCTCGACAACGGATTCGACCGGATCGCCTACGTCGACGTCGACGCCCACCACGGCGACGGGGTGCAGCACGCGTTCCTCGGTGACCCCCGCGTCCTGACCATCTCGATCCACCAGCATCCGGCGACCCTGTGGCCCAACACCGGTTGGTCCAGCGAGGTCGGCGCCGGTGCCGGTGAGGGCACCGCCGTCAACGTGCCGGTCCTGCCCGGAACGGTGGATTCCCTGTGGCTGCGTGCATTCCACGCGATCGTCCCGGGAGCCGTGGCCGCGTTCCGCCCGCAGATCCTCGTCAGCCAGTGCGGCGCAGACAGTCACCGCGAGGACCCCCTCGCGGACCTGTCGTTGACCGTCGACGGGCAACGCGCCTCCTATCTCGCGATGCGTGACCTCGCCGACCGCTACTGTGAGGGACGCTGGCTCGCCGTCGGAGGCGGCGGATACGGGCTGGTGCGGGTCGTGCCCCGCGCGTGGTCCCACCTCATCGCCGCGGCACTCGACCGCGAGATCGAGCCCGGCACAGCGGTTCCCGACGAGTGGCGCGAACGCGTCGCGGCGATGGCCCCGGGAGTCGACCTGCCGACGACGATGGGCGAGGACGGTGACGTGTCGTACCTGCCGTGGGACGGGCCGGGGGGAACTCCCGAAACGGGTGTCGCCTCGCTCGACCGAGCTCTCGTCCGCATCGATTCCGCGATCATCGCCACCCGCCGGGCGTGCTTTCCGCTCCTCGGCCTCGACCCGGAGGATCCTCGTGACTGATTCGGGAAGTGCACCCGGCCACTCCGGACCGGCGCCGTCGGGTGCGTCGGACACCCCACCGCACTCGGGTACGGCGGGCGCCGCACCGTCGGAGGTGTCGACGGGCGATCCCGCCCGAGACCGTGCGCTCGACCAGGCCCGGAACTATCCGCGGCACTGGGTGGCCGACGTTCTCGCCTCCGACGGCGGGGTCGTACATCTGCGGCCGATCGTGCCGGAGGACGCCGATCTGGTCGTCGACTTCCACGGTCGGCTCTCCGAACGCACCCGGTATCTGCGGTACTTCGGTCCGTACCCGACGATCTCCAAGCGCGACCTGTTCAACTTCACGGTCGTCGACCACCATCGTCGTGTCGCGTTCGTGGCGTTGCTCGGCGGTGAGATCATCGCTGTCGGACGGTACGAAGGACTGGACGAGGGCGACGGGCTCTCCGCCGAGGTCGCGTTCACCGTCGCGGACGCGCACCAGGGTCGGGGGCTCGGACCGATCCTCCTCGAGCATCTCGCCGGTGCCGCCGCCGAGAACGGTCTGCGACGGTTCGTCGCCGAGGTCCTCGCCGAGAACCGCCATATGATCACCGTGTTCCGGGAAGCCGGCTATCAGGTCAGTCGCAGCTTCGAGGGCGGGGTCGTCCACCTCGAGTTCGACATCGACCCGACCGAGGCCCTCGTGTCCGTACGCAACGCCCGCGAACGCGCTGCCGAGGCCCGCAGTGTCCGCAACATCCTCAGCCCGGGCAGCGTCGCGGTGATCGGTGCCTCCACGGACAGTCGTAAGGTGGGCAACGCGGTACTGGTCAACATGCTCCGCAGCGGATTCACCGGACCGGTGTATCCGGTCAACGCCGAGCACCGGTCGGTACGGGGGGTTCGCGCCTACCCGACCGTGCGGGACATCCCGGACGAGATCGACCTCGCGGTCGCGGCGGTCCCCGCAGAATCCATCGACGCGGTTCTCGACGACTGTCTCGACAAGGGCGTCAAGGCACTGCTCGTGGTCTCCTCGGGATTCGGTGAGACCGGACCGGTGGGTCGTGACGCCGAGCGACGGCTCGCGCTGGCCGCCCGCGCCCACGGTATGCGGCTCATCGGTCCGAACGCGCTCGGCGTCGCGAACAACGATCCGGCCATCGGCCTCAACGCCACGCTGGCACCGGTCCTGCCCACCGCCGGGAACGTCGGGTTCTTCTGCCAGTCCGGCGCCCTCGGCATCGCCATCCTCGACGAGGCAGCCAAGACCGGTGTCGGGTTGTCCTCGTTCGTCTCCGCCGGCAACCGCGCCGATCTGTCCGGCAACGACCTGCTCCAGTACTGGGACACCGATCCGGCGACCGAGGTGGTGCTGCTGTACCTCGAGAGCTTCGGCAATCCCCGCAAGTTCTCGCGGATCGCGCGGCGTGTCGCCCGCAACAAGCCGATCGTCGCGGTCAAGAGCGGGCGGCACGCCGTACCCCCCACACACGCGGCCCGACCCGGTGAGATGGACGACACCATCGTCCGCTATCTGTTCGAACAGGCCGGTGTCGTGCAGGTCGAGTCGATCGCGCAACTGTTCGATTCCGCGCTGCTGTTCGGCTATCAGCCGCTTCCGGGTGGGCCGCGGGTGGCGGTGGTGGGCAACTCGACCGCGCTGGGGGTTCTCGCCGTCGACGCCGCACGCGGTCAGGGGTTGCACCCCGCGGAGGCCGTGGACCTCGGTGCGCAGGCAACGCCGCAGGAGTTCGCCGACGCGGTGTCCCGCGCACTTGCGGCGACGGACGTGGACGCGGTGATCGCGGTGTTCGTTCCACCGGTCGCGGTGACCGTCGAGCCGTACGCGGAGGCGCTGCGGGAAGCGGTGGCCGATACCGACAAACCGGTCGTGACGACCTTCCTCGCGACCGAGGGCATTCCCGATGTGCTCGCCGTCCGCGACGAGGCGGGCAACCCGGTGCGCGGTTCGGTCCCGTCCTACCCTGGCCCGGAACGCGCGGCGACGGCGCTCGCTCGTGCGTGGCGTTACGCGAAGTGGCGTTCGCGACCGGTCTCGCAGGTCGTGCGCCCGTCGGGAATCGATCCGGAACGGGCGCGGGCGCTCGTCGAGGGCTGGCTCGCCACGACACCCGCCGGCCGGTACCTGTCCGACACCGAGGCCGCGGTGCTTCTCGCGTGCTACGGCGTGCACGTCGCGGAGTTCCGCGCGGTCACCACCGAGGACGAGGCCGTCGATGCTGCCGCGGAGATCGGTTTTCCGGTGGCGGTGAAGGCGACCGGTGCGCAGTGGCGACATCGGCCGGATCTGAGCGGAGTGCGCCTGGATCTCGTCGACGCCGACTCGGTGCGTGCCGCCTATCGCGATCTCGCGGTGGTGTCCGGTGAACCGCTGCTGCACGTGCAGAAGATGGCCACGAAGGGCATCGGGTGTGCGATCCGCGTCCAGGACGACCCGTCGTTCGGATCGTTGATCTCGTTCGGCGTCGCCGGTGTGATCTCGGATCTTCTCGGAGACCGCGCGTATCGGGTGTTGCCGCTGACCGAGGACGAGGCCGTGGAACTGATCGAGGCTCCGAAGGCGGCGCCTCTGCTGACCGGCTACCGCAACTCGGCGCCGGCGAGCCGAGCGGCACTCGTCGATTTCGTGCAGCGCATCTCCGCGCTGGCCGACGACCTGCCGGAGGTCCGTGCCCTGGCGTGCGAGCCGGTGCTGGCGTCGCCGACGGGCGCGGAGCTGACCGATGCGCACGTGCGGATCGGTCCTGAACCGCATCCGCTCGACCTGGGGCCCCGTCGCCTGGGGTGAAGTCCGGGGGAGACGCCGGGTCGGCCCTGACGGCACGATCCCCGAGAACCCAGCCCGGTTCTCGGGGATCGCTGTAGCTGACGCGCCCGGTCAGCTGGCGTAGGCGCGAAGGCGTTCGGCGCGGTCACCTTCGCGGAGCTTGGACATCACTTCCCGCTCGATCTGGCGGACGCGTTCGCGGGAGAGCCCGAACAGCTTGCCGATCTGGTCGAGGGTGCGCGGCTGCCCGTCGTCGAGCCCGTACCGCAGACGGATCACCTGCTGCTCGCGTTCGTCGAGGGTGGCGAGCACGCTACGCACATCGCTGTGGAGCAGGCCGGCGATGACCGCGGTCTCGGCGGACGTGGCCTCGGCGTCCTCGATGAAGTCGCCCAGTGGTGCTTCCTCGTCGTTGCCGACGGGCATGTCGAGGCTCACCGGATCGCGGCTGTGATCGAGCAGGTCGGTGATCTTCTCGACGGGGATGCCCGACTCCGCCGACAACTCGTCGTCGGTGGCCTCCCGGCCCAGCTGCTGGTGCAGTTCCCGCTTGATGCGGGCGAGCTTGTTGACCTGCTCGACGAGGTGGACGGGAAGCCGGATCGTGCGGCTCTGGTCCGCCATTCCGCGGGTGATCGCCTGACGGATCCACCACGTGGCGTAGGTCGAGAACTTGAAGCCCTTGGCGTAGTCGAACTTCTCCATCGCGCGGATCAGCCCGAGGTTGCCCTCCTGGATGAGGTCGAGCAGCGGCATGCCGCGTCCGGTGTAGCGCTTCGCGAGCGAGACGACGAGACGCAGGTTGGCCTCGAGCAGGTGACTGCGAGCGGCCTGCCCCTCGCGCACGATGATCGCGAGGTCGCGCTTCTTGGCGGGGGAGAGCCGCTTCTTCGTCTCGAGCACGTGCTTGGCGTACAGGCCCGCCTCGATCCGCTTGGACAACTCCACCTCGTCGGCTGCGGTGAGCAGCGCTGTGCGGCCGATGCCGTTCAGATAGACGCGGACCAGGTCAGCGGCGGGGCTCTGACCGTCGAGGTCGGAATCGAAGCGAGCGGATGTGTCGGGTCGTGCCATGACGTGCCTCCTCAGCGGTGGTGTCTCACACGGTTCAACGCTCGGCGCGTCCGGGAAAGTTCCCGACCGTTCCTGAACGACGGTCCTCTGACCTGCGGAAACGGTGAGGCCGCCTGAGAACTTGCTGAGAGATCGACCACGACGGTTCCGTCGGGAACGGCGGCGGTGCGGGTCAGGCCGGTTCGACGAGCCCGTGCCGCACCAGACCGTGCACGAGCGTGACCGCCTGCGCAGCGAGCGCGTCGGCCTCCTCGTCGTGCGCCGCCGCGAGCAGTTCGACGAGGTCCCCGAGGGGCAGTCCGTCCGGGCGGATGCCTCCGAGGAGCGCGGCGGCGAGATCGTCGACCTCGTGCTGCCAGGCAGGTCCGCCGCCGCGGTGCACCCGCGCCACCACCTGTTTCCACCCCTCCTCCGACGGCAGACAGACACGTTCGAGTGCGGTGTCGGGGCGTACCCGGAACCGTTCGGTGAGGACGTCGCGACCGCGGAGCCAGTCGAGTCGCGTGAAATAGTCGATCGCCTCGTCGCCGAGCGCATCGGTGAACGCGTGCCGCAGGTCCTCGGCGAGCACATCGGAGGGCTCGCCCGTCCGCCTCAGATACACGAACCCGAACCCGACGGCCTCCACGTCGTGGCGGGCGAAGTGGTCGAACCATGCCTCGGCTCGTTCGGCGACCGCCGGGTCACGCTGATCGGCGTCGCCGTCGCGCAGCCACGTCCCCACGTACAGCGCGGGATCCGCCACGTCACGCTGCACGATCCAGGCGTCCACACCGTGCGCCGGCAGCCACGACGCGACCCGACTCCGCCAGTCCTCACCGGCGACGTGCACCCACGACGCGAGCATCGCGGCGGTTCCGCCCATCTCGAGGTGGTCGGTGGCCTGCGAGATCATCAACCGGCTCGCGCCGTCGAGATCGAGACCGGAATCCCGGTAGCTGTGTTCGACGCGACCGCTGCTCACCACGAACGGCGGATTCGCGACGATCCGATCGAAGCGGCGTCCTCGGACCGGGTCGAACCACGATCCGGTCAGGAACTCGATGTCGACTTCGTTGAGCGCGGCGGATGCGGCGGCGAGGGTCAGGCAGCGGGGGTTGATGTCGGTGGCAGTGACCGTGGCCGCGTGGTCCGCGGCGCGCACCGCCTGCACACCGCACCCGGTGCCGAGATCGAGCACCGAGCCGACCGGATCGGTGGGTGTCGCCTGCAGCAGCGACAGGGAGGCCTGCCCCACCCCGAGGACGTGATCCTCGCGGGTGGCGGCGGGACGTAACGCGCCGTCGAGATCCGACAGCACCCAGCGGTTCCCGTTGCCCGCGTCGAACGGGCGGAGATCCAGCGCGGTGCGGACTCCGTCCCCGTCGGGTTCGAGCAGTCCCGCGGCGATCGCATCGGGCACCGTGAGGGGGAGGAGTGCCTCGGCCACCGCGTCGACCGGGCACGTGTCCTGCAGGAGGAACAAGCGCACCAGGACGCCGAGGTCACCGGCCCCACGCGTGGCGCGGCGGGCGGCGACGGGTTCGCCGCGGCCGAGCGCGCTGTGCGCGTCGGGGCCGAGCAGGTCTCGTACGGTGTCGATGTCGTATCGGCAGCGTGTCAGCGCGGTGCGCAGTGACGGGCAGATCGACAGGAGCAGGTCGCGGTCCACGCGTGCATTATCGCCGCACCGCGACCGCACCGGGTATCCGGCCCGGTCGAGGTCGGTCGGCACGCCGATCGGGGACGACGTCAGCCCTCGATGACACCCCGCCGGTTCGTCTCGATTGCCGCGAGTCCGTCGCGGCGACCGTCCCACCGGCTCGGCTCGTCCTTGCGCCGCGGCGGGCGATCGTTCGCGATCAGGACCGCGATCCACGGAAGTGGGATGGACGCGCCGATGATGGCCATCGAGATCCACGGGTTCTGGAAGGCGCCGTACGCGACGGCGGACAGGATCAGAGCGGGGATGCGGAATGCCATCAGCGTCATGTATTTGCGGACCCGCGCTCGGTGCTGGTCCTCGAGAGACTCGGCGGCCTCCGTGATCAGAACCGGGTTGTCGGGCGATCCGCTGTCGGAGGATCCACCGAAACCAGGAGTTCTCGCCATACCCTTCACCTTCCCACTCCGTCGTCCGAAATGCACATTGCCCGAAACACACATCGCCCGAGACGCACCGTGCCCGGAATGCGCATACCGGTCCGGGCACTTCGTGCGGCATCATGGAACGGTGAGCACCGATATCAAGGAACGGCCGGATACCACCACCGACCAGAGCACCGACGACGACACCCCGAAGTTCTTCCACTACGTCAAGAAGGACAAGATCGCGGAGAGCGCGGTCATGGGAACCCACGTCGTCGCTCTGTGCGGCGAGGTGTTCCCCGTGACGCGTTCGCCGAAGCCGGGCTCGCCGGTGTGCCCCGAGTGCAAGAAGGTCTACGACGGGCTCCGACCGGGCGCCTGATCCGGTTGACGCGACTGCGACGGGGGAGGCCCGTCGCGGTGTGACGGCACGCCGTCCGCGGCCGGGGTGGTCTCCCCGGCCGCGTCGTCGTGCGGTTCGGACCTCGGACACGAGTCGCGCGCGGAGCAGCCCTCGTCGGAGGGGTCGTCACAGCGATGATGTCCGTCGATGGGGCAGCTCGGAGACGGCGGGTCGTCGGGTTTGAGGAGGTCGGTGAGGCGGATCGGGCTGGCCAGGGTGATCCGCCTGGTCAGATTCGTGACCGGGCCCAGTTCGGGCGATGGCTGCTTGTCGGCCTGCGCGGCGAGCCAGTCGCGCCACTGCTCGATCCTGGTGGCGCGCGCGGGCCAGAACGACTGCACCGTCGCGTTCAGTTCCGCACCGATGATGATGGCGAATCCGAGGAAGAACGTGAACAGCAGGAACGCGATCGGTGCTGCGAGCGCGCCGTAGCTGTAGCCGTGATCGGTGATCCACGTCAGGTACCGGCGCAGTGCCGCGCTGGCCAGGACGAAGAAGACACCGGCCAGCACCGCGCCGCCGAGCAGACGGTGCCAGGGCAGAGACCTCGGCAGCGCCACCTTGTACAGCGTGGTCAGGCCGACGAGCAGCAGGAGCAGCACCGCAGGGTAGTAGAAGGTGTCGAGCACCCGCTCGCCGACCGCGTACCAGGTGTGGGGCAGCAACCTGCCGATCATCGTCGGGCCGAGCGCGACGAGCGGCAGGGTGAACACCGCGAGGACGAGGAACATCACATACAACAACAGCCCGAACACCCGCTGCCAGACGGGGTGACGATGGTCCTGCTGCCCGTGCGCCTCGACGATCGAGTCGACGAACGTGGAGATCGCCGACGAGCCCGCCCACAACGACAGGACGAACCCCAGGGACATGACATCCGCGCGACCCCGCCCCAGGACGTCCTCGACGGTCGGTGCGATGATCTGGTCGACGACGCTGTCGCTGAAGGCCGTCCGGGTGAACGTCACGATCTTGGACATGACGATGTCGACGGTGTCGGGACCGAACCATCCGGCCACGTAGCCGAGGCTTCCGAGGAGTCCGAGGAGCAGCGGTGGCAACGAGAGCGTCTGCCAGAACGCGGCGGTCGCGGCCTTGCTGAAGATCGAGTGGTCCCACGCCGACTCGGCGGTGTGCCCGACCACCCGGGTGCACGCCGAGATGCCGCGGCGCAGGCGGCCGCGGGGTCTGTGCACGGGGGAGGTCGTGTTCATGTGCTTCCAGCATTCCTGACGACACGCCGGGGTGCGCGTGCGCCCGCGGTTTCCCGCCGTCGGATTGTGCCACGCCCGGCGGGTGGGGCCGATGCGGCGGTTCGGCGCATGGATCGGTGAGCGGAGGCGATAGGCTGCAGGGCGGTCGGCGATCGAGCGGATGCGCATCGTCGTCGACCGGGAGTGAAGCGGACAAGGAGCACGAAGAACCGGTGAGCACCGAAACCGTCGGACAAGCTACGACCTCCGCCCCGGCGGGACAGCTGCGTGCCTGGCAGCGTCGCGCCCTGACCAAGTACCTCGCGACCCGCCCCCGGGACTTCCTGGCGGTGGCGACGCCGGGCGCGGGAAAGACGACGTTCGCGCTGCGTGTCGCGTCGGAGCTGCTCCGCGACCGGACGGTCGACCAGATCACCGTGGTAGCCCCCACCGAACACCTGAAGCACCAGTGGGCGGCGGCGGCGTCCAGGGCCGGAATCGCCCTGGACTCGAACTTCACCAACTCCACCGGTCAGACGTCGAGCGACTATCAGGGCGTGGTCGTCACGTACGCACAGGTGGCGTCACACCCGTTCAAGCATCGGGTGCGCACCGAGGCACGACGGACCCTCGTGATCTTCGACGAGATCCACCACGGTGGCGACGCCAAGAGCTGGGGCGAAGGCATCCGGGAGGCGTACGGCGACGCGACCCGGCGGCTCGCGTTGACGGGAACGCCCTTCCGCAGCGACGACAGCGCGATTCCGTTCGTCGACTACGAGCCCAACGACGAAGGGCTGATGCAATCCGTCGCGGACCACGCCTACGGCTACTCGGATGCGCTCGCGGACGGTGTCGTCCGGCCCGTGGTGTTCCTCGCCTACTCGGGGGAGGCCCGGTGGCGGACGAACGCGGGCGAGGAGTTCACGGCCCGGCTCGGGGAGCCGTTGAGCGCGGAACAGACAGCCCGGGCATGGCGGACCGCCCTCGATCCGGAAGGCGACTGGATTCCGGCGGTGCTCGGTGCGGCCAACACGCGGCTCGAACAATTGCGGGCCGGTGGAATGCCCGACGCCGGGGGACTGGTGATCGCCACCGACCAGACCGTCGCGCGCGCGTACGCGAAGACGCTCGAACGACTCACCGGTGAGGCACCGGCGGTGGTGCTCTCCGACGATCCGACCGCGTCCTCGCGGATCTCGGAGTTCAGCGAGGGCACCCAACGGTGGATGGTGGCCGTGCGCATGGTCTCCGAGGGTGTCGACGTGCCGCGGCTCGCGGTGGGGGTGTATGCGACGAGTGCGTCGACACCGCTGTTCTTCGCCCAGGCCATCGGCCGGTTCGTGCGCTCGCGGCGTAAGGGTGAGACCGCGAGCGTGTTCCTGCCCTCGGTGCCGGTGTTGCTCGAGCTGGCGAGCCAACTCGAGACACAACGCGATCACGTTCTCGGAAAGCCGCATCGGGTCAAGGAGGGGTTCGACGACGAACTGCTCGCCGACGCGAACCGTCGCAAGGACGAACCGGGTGAGGACGAGAAGGCCTACACGTCTCTCGGTGCCGACGCCGAACTCGACCAGGTGATCTACGACGGGTCCTCGTTCGGCACCGCCACGTTCTCCGGTAGCGACGAGGAAGCGGACTACCTGGGCCTACCCGGTCTGCTCGACGCCGAGCAGATGCGGGCGCTGCTCCGGCAGCGTCAGGCGAAACAACTCGACCGGCCGAAGGAGGCGCCGGCGCCGCCGCCTCGGGTCGCAGAACGGGTCGCGGCGGCCGATGTGCTCCCGCAGTTGCGCAAGGAGCTGAATTCGCTGGTCGCGGTCGTTCATCACCGCACGGGCAAGCCGCACGGTGTCATTCACGGTGAACTGCGCCGGCAGTGCGGAGGACCGCCGACCGCGCTCGCGAGCGCCGAGCAACTCCGGGACCGGATCGCGATCCTGCGCAGCTGGTGACCGGCGGAGAGGGAGTTCGTCCGTCCGGTGGTGAGAGGTCCGGCGGTGCGAAGTCCTGTGACGAGAAAACGGACGACCACCCGCGAAGGTGGTCGTCCGTGTCGATTGAAGGCCGCGGGACCGATCGGGGCCCGCGGCGACGGGTCACACGGAGGCGTCGTCGGAGTCGGTGACGATCGTGGCGCCGAGTTCACGGAGACGGTCCGTGTGTTCATGGGCGTGGTGACCGCAGAACAACAGTTCGCCACCGGTAGGAAGGACGGCTCGGACACGAGCGGCGGCACTGCACCGATCGCACCTGTCGGCGGCGGTCAACTTCGGGCTGGTCAACGTACCGGGCATGACTCCTCCAAACTGGCCACCACGGACAACGGTCGCCTGGGGTCTGGTCCGCCGCGCCGGGGTGGCGCGGTGGATCTACTCTTACAGACGAATGTCGTTCCCGTGTTGTTCCCACTCCCGCTCATTCGTGTTCCGACTCACGATCACCGAACCGGCATCCGTCTGACGTGCGGTTTTCGTACGCCGTCGAATCCGACACGCTTCGACGTGTTCGCTCACAGCGCAGCGCGTCGCCAGGTGCGGTGAGGACATTCGGTCCGGCGCTGCGCACGAAGGGCCACACTGGCACCATGAATCACGTCGATGACGGCTCCGGGCCCCTGCTGCACATCTGCTCCCGCGAGGACTGGGACCGTGCCCGCACATCCGGCGCGGTCACCCCGCCGTCGCTGACGGAGGTGGGTTTCGTACACCTGTCCACCCCGGAACAGGTCCACCTGCCCGCGAACCGGCTGTTCGCAGGCCGCACCGATCTGGTCGTGCTGCACGTCGACGCGACAGTGCTCGACGACGAGGTGCGGTTCGAACCGGGAGTGCCGTCGGATCCGGAGTCCATGCTCTTCCCGCACCTGTACGGACCTCTGCCGTCGGACGCGGTCGTCGCCGTCACCGACTACCGTCCCGGTGCCGATGGTCGCTTCCCGCCGGTCGCGTGCCTGGACACGTGACCGGGGTGTCCGCGAGTGTCCGAGATTGTCGGCCCACCACATGCGGGCGACGGTGCCGCGGTCCTACCCTTGCGGTATGAACGTCGATGTGACGCCGCTTCCGGGGATCGGCGTACGCAAGGATTTCCGACTGGCGTCCGGTCGTCGCATCGGAGTGATCACCCACCGCGACGGCCACTCCGATCTGATCATCTCGAAAGCCACCGACCCCGATGCGTGCGCGGCATCGTTGCCGTTGACGGCGGAAGAAGCGGCCACCCTGAGCAATCTGCTCGGTGCTCCGCAGCTCGTCGCGCAATTGCAGGAGGACCACCGGGAGTTGCCGGGCATCATCACCCGCCAACTGCACATCCACGACGGCTCGCGGTTCGACGGCGCAGCGTTGGGTGACACCGCGATGCGCACGCGCACCGGCGTGTCGGTGGTCGCCGTGATGCGAGCCGGCCAGGTCAGTCCGTCCCCGGCGCCCGACTACGTTCTCACCGGAGGTGACATCCTCGTCGCCGTCGGCACAGTGGAAGGACTCGACGCGGCCACGCGGATCCTGCGCAACGGCTGATCCGGGCCCATGGACACCACCACCCTCGCACTCATCGAACTGGGAGCGGTGTTCTTCACGCTCGGTGCGCTGGGACGACTCGCGGCGCGATTCGGGATGTCACCGATTCCGTTCTATCTCATCGGTGGGCTGTGCTTCGGCAAGGGCGGCTTCATCCAACTCGGCGACATCAGCGAGTTCAGTCACCTCGCGAGCGAGATCGGTGTCGTGCTCCTGCTCCTGCTGCTGGGACTCGAATACACCCCCGGTGAACTCGTCAACGGATTGCGGCGCTCGCGTGTCGCCGGGTTGATCGACCTCGCACTCAACGCCGCGCCGGGAGCGATCCTCGCGCTGATGCTCGGACTCGGTCCGGTCGGTGCGCTGGTGCTCGCCGGCATCACGTACATCTCGTCGTCCGGCATCATCGCGAAGGTACTCGGCGACCTCGGCAGGCTCGGTAACCGTGAGACGCCGGTCGTGCTGTCGATCCTCGTCTTCGAGGACCTGGCCATGGCCGTCTACCTGCCGATCCTGACGGCCATCCTGGCTGGGGTGTCCCTGCTGGGCGGACTCGAGGCCGTGGCGATCGCGCTGGGACTCGTCGCCGTCGTGCTCGTGCTGGTCCTGAAATGCGGTCGGTACGTGTCGCTGGTCCTGGACAGTCCGGATCGCGAGACGCTGCTGCTGAAGCTTCTCGGTGCCGCACTCCTCATCGCCGGAATCGCCTCGGCGTTGCAGGTGTCGGCCGCGGTCGGTGCGTTCCTGCTGGGCATTGCGATCTCCGGGTCCACGGCGCACGACGCGGCCCGCGTCCTCGAACCGCTGCGGGATCTGTTCGCCGCGATCTTCTTCGTGTTCTTCGGTCTCAACACCGACCCGACACTCGTCCCGCCGGTGCTCGGCTGGGCGATCCTGCTGGCCGTGGTGACCTCACTGACCAAGGTCGCCACCGGATGGATCGCGGCGGGACGACACGGCATCGCGATCATGGGGCGTGCACGGGCGGGTGTCGCGCTCATCGCGCGCGGCGAATTCTCGATCGTGATCGCCGGACTCGCCGTCACGTCCGGGCACGTCGACGCGGAACTCGCTGCCCTGGCATCGGCGTACGTGATGATCACCGCCGTGGTCGGCCCGGTCGCGTCCCGTGCCGTCGAGCCGGTCATGCGCCGAACTGTGCCCGCGCTCCGGGAGAAACCGACGTCGCCACCGGACGGTGACGACGAACTCCTGTAGCCCGAGGGCGCTTCCGCGTGCAGTGAGGCCACCCGGGAAGTCCGGGTGGCCTCACGACAGGAATCTCGGTCCGGCCGGTCGGAGTCTCAGTCCGGCCGGTCGGAGTCTCAGTCCGGCCGGTCGGAATCTCAGTCCAGATAGTCGCGCAGGACCTGGGACCGGGACGGATGCCGCAGTTTCGACATCGTCTTCGACTCGATCTGGCGGATGCGCTCGCGGGTGACCCCGTACACCTGCCCGATCTCGTCGAGGGTGCGTGGTTGCCCATCGGTGAGCCCGAACCGCAGCCGGACCACCCCGGCCTCGCGTTCGGACAGGGTCTCGAGGACCGACTGCAGTTGATCCTGCAGCAGCGTGAACGACACCGCGTCGACCGCGACGACGGCCTCGGAATCCTCGATGAAGTCGCCGAGCTGACTGTCGCCCTCGTCGCCGATGGTCTGGTCCAGGGAGATCGGTTCCCGGGCGTACTGCTGGATCTCCAGCACCTTCTCCGGGGTGATGTCCATCTCCTTGGCGAGTTCCTCGGGGGTGGGCTCGCGGCCCAGATCCTGGAGCAGCTCGCGCTGGATACGACCGAGCTTGTTGATCACCTCGACCATATGGACGGGAATGCGGATCGTGCGCGCCTGATCGGCCATCGCGCGCGTGATCGCCTGCCGAATCCACCATGTCGCGTAGGTGGAGAACTTGTAGCCCTTCGTGTAGTCGAACTTCTCGACCGCGCGGATCAGGCCCAGGTTTCCTTCCTGGATGAGATCCAGGAAGGCCATGCCGCGTCCCGTGTACCGCTTGGCCAGCGACACGACCAGGCGAAGGTTGGCTTCGAGGAGATGGTTCTTGGCGCGATTGCCGTCGCGGCAGATCCAGTTCATGTCGCGACGTTGCGCGACCGGGAGCTTCTCGCCCTTCGCAGCGAGCTCCTGCAGACGGAAGGTGGCGTACAGCCCCGCCTCGATGCGCTTGGCGAGCTCGACCTCCTCCTCGGCGTTGAGCAGCGCGACCTTGCCGATCTGCTTGAGATAGGCGCGGACCGAGTCGGCGGACGCGGTGAGTTCGGCGTCCTTCCGGGCCTGTCGAAGGGCCTCGGACTCCTCCTCGTCCCAGACGAAGTCGCCCGAGGCCTTGTCCTTCTCGCTGGGCTCGTCCTCGACGACGACCTCCTCGGCGTCGGCGAGATCGCCTTCCGAGACATCGATGTCCTCGAGCTCCGCGGCGCCGCCCTCGAAGTCCTCGCCGGTGGCCTTGGCGCTCTTCTTCGCTGCAGCCTTCTTCGCGGTGGTCTTCTTGGCCGCGGCCTTCTTGGCAGGAGCCTTCCGCGCCGCGGCCTTCTTGGCGGGAGCCTTCTTCGCTGCGGTCTTCTTCGCCGGTGCCTTCGCGGCGGGAGCCGCGGTGTTCGCAGTAGCGCCGGCGCCCGGAGCGTCCGCAACGGGGGCCGATTCGTCCTGTGAACCAGCAGTGTGGATGTCGGTGGCTGCCACGTACGCCCTTTCGTGACGAGGTAGTGCGGCGTCGCGCCAGAGGTCTTCCGGCGGAGAGGTCTGTCGGGATCAGGCCGGTCGCGGCCGGCTGTGGACCATTGTAACGATCCCCGTGACGGAGGATGTCCGGGACTCAGGGTGCAATGCCCGTTTCAGCGGCGTAGGCGGCGCCGACGATTCCGGCGGTGTTGCGCAGTTCGGCCGGGACGACGGGCGTGGTGTTGGTCAGGAGCGGGATCCACTTGTCGTGTTTGCGGCTGATGCCGCCACCCGCGATGAACAGGTCGGGCCACAGCAACGCCTCGAAGCGTTCGAGGACGGCCGACACCTCTTTCGCCCACCGCTTGTACGACCAGTCGCGCTTCTCCTTGACCGACGATGCCGCGCGGTGCTCGGCCTCGGCGCCGCCGACCTCCATGTGTCCGAATTCGGTATTGGGCAGCAGCACGCCGTTGTGGAGCACCGCGGAGCCGATGCCGGTGCCGAACGTGAGCAGGATGACGACTCCCGGGGTGTCCTTCGCCGCGCCGAAACGATCTTCGGCGATCCCCGCGGCGTCGGCGTCGTTGAGCACCGACACGGCCCGGCCGTCGAGGGCTCGCGACAGCAGCGCCCGCGCGTCCGTGCCGATCCACGACGGATCGATGTTCGCGGCGGTCCGCGCAATCCCCGCGGTGACGACACTGGGCAGGGTCACACCGACCGGCCCGTCCCAGCCCGCCCGGGTGACGATCTCGACAATGGTCGACGCCACGGCCTCCGGTACGGACGGGTGGGGAGTGAGAATCTTGATGCGCTCACCGATCAGTGCTCCGGTGGTGAGATCGACGAGCCCGCCCTTGATGCCGCTCCCGCCGACGTCGACACCGAATCCGACATCGCCGGGAATCGAAGGTGCACGCCGGGGGGTCGTTTCTGTCATCGCACACTCGCTCTCTGGAGAAGTGAAGTCCCGCAAAGCCGGTGCCGCAACGATAGTGCGTTTCGGCGTGCCGCGAGGGTGGTGTGGGTGGTCCCGTGGTGCTGCCCGCCCCGCTGTGTTCGGATGGGGGCATGCCGGACACCGCAGAATTCTCCCGCCCCGAAGCAACCGACCCGTGCGCGCTGCGTGCCCTCGCGGTCGAGGTGGCCCGCGATGCTGCACGGCACGCGCGGTCCCGTCGCGCCGAACTGTTCCCGCCGACCGGCACGGGGTCGGGTGCCGGATCGGTGAGCACCAAGTCGACGGCGACGGACCCCGTGACCGTCGTCGACACCGAGTGCGAGGAACTGATCCGGAGGCATCTCGAACGGGTGCGTCCGGGAGACGGGTTCCTCGGGGAGGAGAGCGGCACGGGAACGAGCGCGGGTGGCGGGGTGCAGTGGGTGGTCGACCCCATCGACGGCACGGTCAACTTCGTGTACGGGATCCCTGCCAGCGCGGTCTCGGTGGCTGCTCGCGTCGACGGCGTCACCGTGGCGGGTGCGGTCGTGGACGTCACCTCGGGGGAGACGTACTCGGCGGCACTGGGGCACGGCGCGACACGCACGGCTGTCACCGGCGAGGTGACGGATCTGGGATGCAACCCGGTCACCGATCTCGGGCTGGCTCTCGTCGCGACGGGATTCTCGTACTCGGCGCGACGCCGAGCGCGGCAGGGCGAGCTCCTCGCGGAACTCCTACCGCGGGTCCGCGACATCCGACGGATCGGGGCGGCAGCCCTGGATCTGTGCATGGTGGCGTCGGGGCGGGTCGACGCGCACTACGAGCACGGCCTCAACCCGTGGGACTGGGCGGCGGGTGCCCTGATCGCATCCGAGGCGGGAGCGGTGGTGCGCCTGCCCGACGGATTCGGCGATGCGGGGGAGATCACCGTTGCGGCAGCACCGGGAATTGCCCGTTCGATGGCCGCGGCGCTCGCCGAAATCGGCGCGGATTCGCCGATTCCCGAATGAAATCGGGCAATCGACCGGAAACCGATGCTCATCGCTGATTTCCGCCCGAACGAGAATTATCGGAAAATTCGGGCATTCTCGGGATTTCAGCATTTCGCGGCGAGCGCCGCGTCCAGAAGATCGACGTCGAGCGGTGCGGACCGGTCGCCGACAGGGGCGTCACGGAGCGTGCGCAGCAACTCCTCGGCATCCGCGCCGACGGACAGATCCTTGAAATAGGTGCCCAGAGCGAGATCGATCGTGTCGTCGGGGCGGGCGTCCAGAACCAGCTCGGCACACGGAGCAACGAGGCGGACCGTGTTCGCGGCCGCGCGGCCGGACTCCCCGAAACGGATCTGGCCGTGACACTGCATGTTCTGGTCGACATACACCGGATCGTTGCCGGCCTGGACATCCGGGGCGCTCGCGAACCCGTAGTCGCTCAGTTCCGCGGCAACGTTGCTCGCCTGTCCGCGCTCGCCGTTCGCGTTGTAGACGCGCACACGAGTGGCGGCCAGTGGCGCGGGATCGATGTCGACGAGGGTCGACCGGTCGACGACCTGCCCCGCCGGCGCGGGGACCTGCTCACCGGGTTCGTCGGCGGCCGTCGGAGGGGCGGGGCAGGCCACCGTCTCGGTCTCCGGCTCGGAGCCGGTGAACACCGTCGTCCACACGACCACGGTCGTGACCGCGAGTACACATCCGACGATCGCGGCCGGGACGGCCCGGCGCCGAGAGAAGGGCCGGCCACGCTCGTCCGTCGCACTGCCTTCGGTGATCAGGGAAACCACGCCACCCCGCCTTTCGTCTCGCATCGTTCCGAACGATGCGAGGTTCACTGTAGAGGTCCGGAGCACCGGTTCGGCGCAGGCCTACGCCGCCAGGAATGTCACGGGACGGTCGGTTGTTGGTGTCGATTGCTCGACGATTCGGGCGCGACCGTGAATCGATTGCATATTTCGTCGTGTGGTCGGCTATTGTTCTGCGGCCCACGTCGTCCGGCAACGACACGACAGGGTTCGGGATCGGAGTTTTCGGGTATGGACGAGATCCGGCCACGCCCCGTGGAACTTCACCACGAGGTCGGGCGTTGCCTGCCCGGGAGTACCCACCGGTGTTCCCGAGTCGAGCATCCCGTACGAGGACTAGAGGTAAGAGGACATGGCGACTGACTACGACGCACCGCGGCGGACCGACAGCGACGATGTGTCGGAGGATTCACTCGAGGAACTGAAGGCGCGCCGCAACGAAGCGCAATCCGCGTCCGTCGACGTCGACGAATCGGATACCGCGGAATCGTTCGAACTGCCCGGAGCGGACCTCTCGGGTGAGGAACTGTCGGTGCGGGTGGTGCCGAAGCAGGCCGACGAGTTCACATGTTCGAGCTGCTTCCTGGTACATCACCGCAGCCGACTCGCGAGCGAGGTGAACGGTCGACCGATCTGCCGGGACTGCGCAGCCTGACCGGCCCCGCCGGCGCGCAGCCTGACCGGCCCCGCCGGTGCGCAGCCTGACCGGCCCCGCCGGTGCGCAGCCTGACCGGCCCCGCCGGCGCGCAGCCTGACCGGCCCCGCCGGTGCGCAGCCTGACCGGCCCCGCCGGCGCGCAGCCTGACCGGCCCCGCCGGCGCGCAGCCCGCCCGGCCGGCCGGATCCGGCCGCCGCTGAGGCGGCCGGCAGATGCCCCGCGCCCGCCTCGGAGAAGAGGCGGGTCGGTGCGTTCCGATACCCCTGGTCAGCGCTCGCCGGTGTCGCCGGACACCTCGGTGCCCGATACCTCGGAGCCGCTGCATCCGAGTGCCTCGAGCAGGGCTGCGGGTCGTCGGGTACTGACCAACCAGTAGGGCGTCGGGTCGTCGGGGTCGTCGAGGACGATCAACGCCATGGTCTTGACCCACGGGCGGTGCTGCACGTACGCGGCGGGATCCAGTTGCCGCCCGAGTGCGGCGCTCTTCGCGGAGGCGGGCACCGCCACCCCCCGCGCGATCACCTCCACGGGCAGGTGGGCGCGACCCACCCGGAGTTCACCCCCGACGACCTCGACACGATGGCGGGACATCCACACGAGCGCCCACACAGCACAGGGGATCAGTACGACGTAGGGGAGCCACGCGTACAGACCGGGCGCGCCCATGTGGAGTTCGGCGGCGAGCAGCGCTGCGACACCGATTCCGATGGGCCACCACCACAGCGGCACCCACATCCGTTCGGAGTACGCCGCACCGGCGCTCACGGGGCCGGCCACGGTAGCGGGACGAGAGGATTCAGACACACGGCCCAGGATAGTCGCTTCTCGTGCACGCCCGGCGTCGGTGCCGCGCCGCTGCCACCGGTCACCCCGGGACGACACCGGGCGAACCCGCGCGGAAGGTAGTCTCGGTCCTCGTGACCGACCTTGCTCCCATCCCGATGCGTCGACTCGACCCGGGCATCCCGCTGCCGAGCCGCGCCCACCCCGGTGACGCCGGTGTCGACCTGTGTTCCACCGTCGACGTGACCATCGAACCGGGCCGACGGATGCTCGTCGGAACCGGGATCGCGGTCGCCCTCCCGTACGGAACGGTCGGACTGATCCACCCCCGATCGGGACTCGCGGCCAAGTTCGGCCTGTCGATCGTCAACGCACCGGGCACCGTCGATGCCGGATATCGTGGAGAGATCAAGGTGTGCCTGGTCAACCACGACCCCGAACGCCCGATCGACGTGCGTCGCGGCGACCGGATCGCGCAGCTCCTGGTCCAGAAGGTGGAGCTCGTCGACTTCATCGAGGTCGACGAACTCGACGACACCTCACGCGGCAGCGGCGGATACGGCTCGAGCGGTGGGCACGCGGGACTGGTGAAGGAAGGCTCCTGACATGTTCGGACGACGCAGGAAGATGCGCGAGGACGAATCGGTGCGCGACACCGGTACCGACACGGTCGCCGACGACGACCGGGACGGCGGCCCCCACGACATCGACGACATCGGCGAGGACGCCATCGGGTCGCGCCTGGACCTGGGGTCGGTGCTGCTACCCATTCCGCAGGGCGGCCAGATCCAGGTCGAGATGGCACCCACCGGCGCGCCTCAGGCCGTGCACCTCGTGACACAGCACGGGCGGATCACCGTGTCGGCCTATGCCGCACCGAAGTCACCCGGTCAATGGCGGGAGGTCGCTGCGGAACTGTCCGAGACACTGCGCAACGACAACGCGACGGTCAGCGTGGAGACCGGGCCGTGGGGTCGGGAACTGCACGCGAGTGCCCCGAACGCCGACCTGCGCTTCATCGGCGTCGACGGATACCGTTGGATGATCCGGTGCGTCGTCGCCGGTCCGGCGGGATCGACGGCAGCGAACGCACCGCTCACCGCGATCGCGCGTGCCGTGATCGCCGACACCGTGGTCCGGCGCGGAACCGAACCGCACCCCGTCCGCACGCCGCTGCCTGTGGTATTGCCGAAGTCACTGGCGGATCAGCTCGCCGCCGCGCAACAACAACAGCAACAGCAGATGGCTGCCCGCCAGCAGCAGTCGGCGCAGGCCGCGCCGGCGACCGGCGAACAGCGGGCGGTGGCGCCTCAGGGGCAACCCGCGCCGCAGCCGGTGCGGCCGCCGCAGCCCCCGCGCCGCGGTGGTTCGGGCTCGGCCATGCAGCAACTCGGCTTCTGACCCGTCGGCGGTCACGGGGTGCGCAGGTGCCTCGGACCGGCCGCGCGCGCGAGCGCGTCGAGGCACCCGTCGCCGAGTACCGCGGGATCGGTGCCGACGTCGGCGAGCGACACCGTCGACAGATGCGCGCAGGCCAACTCCGACGCCCAGCGCCGTGCGACCTCGATCGGATGCACGGCGTCGTCGATCGCGCCGGTGATCCCCACCGGAACCGCAACCGCGCGCAGTACGGTGACGTCGAGGCCCGAGTAGGTGGATGCCTCGTCCAAGGCGAGCGGCAGATCGGGCCACTGGGACGCCCACGAACGGCTCAGCTCCACACCGAGCCACGCCGGGCTCGATGCCACCATCGTGGCGGTGACGGCGTCGAGCCCGTGTTCCCGCAGCTGTGCCGCGGTCCAGCGCGCGCTGGCGGCCGCGGGCGCGTGGGCGGGGTCGCCCGTCCACGCGGGCAGTGCCGCCAGTACACCGGACACCCTGTCGGGGTTCGCCGCCGCCCACTGGAGGGCCACCGCGGCACCGATCGACACGCCGCCGACGAGGATCGGTTCGGCGGACGCTGCGCGATCCATGGCATCGAGATAGCCGGCGACGACCCCGCGCGGATCCGGCTCGACGGGGATCGTGCGGATTCCGCGTCGACGCAGCGGTCCCGAGAACGCGCGGTCGGCGAAGATCGCATCGGAACCCGTTCCCGGTAGAACCACGGCTGTGGACGCGACAGGGACCGTGACAACGGGGCGCAGTGCCGGTCCGGCACGCTCGTCGGAGTTCATGATGCCGATACTGCCGAACGTCTCTGCGATGGGTGGAACCGGTATGGTGGCGTGGGCACCGAATGGGTCTACAGTGGCGATCGGAAGAAGTGTCGCGGCACGAGATCCGTGCTGCCCGTTTCAGGAGCGCGTTATGGCATCCGCCGCAGCCGGGTACATCCGCCGGATCACCCGTCGACTCACGGAGGACCTCGAAGATCTCGACGCCGAGGAGATGGCCGAGTCGTCGCAGGCGACCGGTGCGCTTCCCGTGGTGTCCTGTACGCGAGGGCAGGAAGTCACCATGTTCGGTCGGCTCCGCAGCGTGGAATCGGGTTCCAAGGCCTCGGCTCCCACCGTGGAGGCCGAGTTCTTCGACGGTACCGATTCGATCCTGCTGGTGTGGATCGGGCGTCGCCGCATTCCCGGTATCGAGCCCGGCCGGACCCTGCAGATCCGCGGTCGAGTCGGTGAACGCGACGGCCGGAAGGTGATCTACAACCCCTACTACGAGTTGCGTGACCCGGCCTGATCGGCCGTGCCGTCGACACGATCGGCGACGGGTTCCCCGCGTCGCTGTGGCACCCTCGTAGATGTGAGTAACCCCGCAGACGTGAGCGAACCCGTGGATGCGCGCGAACCCCGCGAGCAGACCCTCCTCGAACAACTCGGTGGCATCAGCGGGTTGGTGTACTCGACGCTGCCCGTGCTGGTGTTCGTGCCCGCCAACAGTCTGTGGGGTCTGACCGTCGCCATCTGGACGGCGGTGGCGGTCGCCTGCGGGGTGCTCGTGTGGCGTCTGGTTCGCCGCACCCCCGTCCAGCCCGCGATCTCCGGTTTCATCGGGGTGGCGGTGTGCGCGTTCATCGCGTATCGGACCGGCGACGCCAAGGGATACTTCCTGTTCGGCATCTACGCGAGCCTCGTGTACGGCGGCGCCTTCGTCCTGTCCGTGCTCGTGCGACGACCCCTGGTCGGCGTCGTCTGGGGGATGCTCAACGGGCAGGGGTCCCGGTGGCGTACCCACCGCGACGCGGTGCGTGCCTATGACGTGGCGACCGGGGCGTGGGCAGTGGTGTTCGTGGCGCGCTATCTGGTGCAGAACCATCTGTACGACGAGGATCGCACCGGGTGGCTCGCGGTCGCTCGGATCGGGATGGGCTGGCCGTTGACCGCGGTGGCGCTGTTGGTGACGCTGTGGGCGGTGCGCCGCGCCGATCGCCTCGTCGAACCGGCACCCGACGAGGCGGAGAAGACGGTCGGCGAGGAAGATCGGAACTGACCGGCGGGCTCCGGCCCCGGCCGCGGGTCAGCGTTCGATCACATCGCGCAGTTCCTCCTCGACCTCCTCCGCGGCGACGAACAGCAGTTCGTCGCCACCTTCGAGCGGATCGTCGGGTTGCGGGACGATCACCCGTTCACCGCGGAGAATCGTCACGAGTGCCGCATCTCGGGGGAGTCGGAGCTTGCGGACGGGTTTCCCGGCGAGCGCGGTCGTGTCCGGCAGGGTGATCTCGATCAGGTTCGCGCCCTTGCGCAGCGTCATCAGTCGCACCAGATCGCCGACGGTGACCGCCTCCTCGACCAGGGATGCGAGCATGCGCGGGGTGGACACGGCCACGTCCACACCCCACGATTCGTCGAACAGCCATTCGTTGCGGGGGTCGTTGACGCGGGCCACGACCCGAGCGACGCCGAACTCGGTGGTTGCGAGCAGGCTCAGCACCAGATTGGCCTTGTCGTCACCGGTCGCGGCAATCACCACGTCGTAGTTCTCGAGGCCGGAGTTCTCCAGCAGGCTGAGTTCGCACGCATCGCCGTGCACCCACCGTGCCTCGGGAACGGCGTCGGGTTCGATGTGGTCGAACTTGCGCTCGACGAGCATCACCTCGTGAGCGTTGCGGACCAGTTCGCGTGCGATGGATCGCCCGACGGCGCCGGCACCTGCGATGGCAACCTTCATGACGTAGTCCTCTCGGTCGAAGCCGGTGTCACTCGTCGTCGACGGGCGGGTTCTCGGCACGCGCGATGGATTCGGCGACCGAACCGGACACGGCCGCGAGATAGATCTGATCATCGGCCTGGATCACCGTCCTGCGGTCGGGAAGCACACCGGCACCGAATCGGATGACGAACGCCACCCGGGCCGAGGTCGCTTCTTCGAGGTCGACGACCTTCCGTCCGATCCAGTCCTCGTGCACGTTCACGCCGACCACCGCCACCGATCCCGTCGGATCGCGCCACCGCGCGGACTCGCTCTCCTGGGTGAGGGCGTGCAGCAACCGGTCGGTCGTCCACGGCACGGTCGCGACGGTGGGGATGCCCAGACGTTCGTACACCGCGGCGCGTTTCGCGTCGTAGATGCGGGCGACGACCCGTTCGACACCGAACGTCTCGCGGGCGACACGCGCCGAGATGATGTTGGAGTTGTCGCCCGACGACACCGCGGCGAACGCGTCGGCCCGCTCGATCCCGGCGTGCACGAGGACCTCCCTGTCGAATCCCATGCCGACGACGGTGCGGCCCCCGAAGTCCGGTCCGAGCCTCAGGAACGCGCCCTCGTCGCGGTCGATGACGGCGACGTCGTGGCCGAGGCGGGAGAGAGCGGTGGCGACGGAGGATCCGACCCTCCCGCAGCCCATGATCACCATGTACACGGACCGACTCCCTTCGTCGAGTGCATTGCGATCGCGCCGGGTGTCGGGTCGGTCGCATCACCGGCCGGTCCGGGTACCGGCCGACGAACCGAAACCGTACCGCTCCCGCACCGCAACTGCGGAAGGGCGTGCCGGACTTGTTCGGGAAGGGGTGTCGCCGGATCGACGCGACGGCCGGACTGTCGAGCGGCCGTGACGGTCGACGGCATAGGCTGGGCGCGTGTCCAAGCTCTCGACCGCCACGAAGCGGCTGCTGCTCGGGCGGCCGTTTCGCAGCGACACGCTCGGAGACACGCTGCTACCCAAACGGATCGCATTGCCGGTGTTCGCGTCCGATGCGTTGTCGTCGATCGCGTACGCGCCGGAAGAGATCTTCCTCGTCCTGTCGGTCGCGGGTCTGTCCGCGTATGCGTTCACCCCGTGGGTGGGGCTCGCCGTCGCCGTGGTTCTGGTTGTCGTGGTCGCCAGCTACCGGCAGACGGTCCGCGCGTATCCGTCGGGCGGTGGAGACTACGAGGTGGCGACGAAGAACCTCGGTGCCACCGCCGGTCTGACGGTCGGGAGCGCGCTGCTCGTCGACTACGTACTCATCCTCGCGGTCTCGATCTCGTCGGCCGCCGCGAACATCGGGTCGGCGGTGCCCTTCGTCGCCCAGCACAAGGTGTTGTTCGCGGTGGCCGTGATCGCGTTGCTCACCGCCGTCAACCTGCGCGGGATGCGGGAGGCCGGAACGGCCTTCGCGATCCCCACATACGCGTTCATGGTCGCGATGGTGGTCATGATCGTGTGGGGTCTGGTGCAGATCCTCGTGCTGGGCCGCGACGTGCGCGCCGAATCGGCAGGCTTCGAACTGGTCGCCGAGCAGTCCGATCTCACCGCGATCGCCTTCGTGTTCCTCGTCGCTCGGGCATTCTCGTCGGGGTGCGCGGCGCTGACGGGAGTCGAGGCGATCAGCACGGGCGTTCCCGCGTTCCGCAAGCCCAAGGCACGCAACGCCGCGACAACCTTGCTCCTGCTCGGTGCCGTCGCGGTGACGTTGTTCCTCGGCGTCGTGTTCCTCGCGGGACGACTCGGTGTGGTGGTCGCCGAACATCCGGCGACGCAGTTGCGTGGTGCACCGGAGGGATACGAGCAGAAGACCCTGATCGCTCAGCTGGCGCACGCCGTGTTCGCGGACCTGCCCGTCGCGTTCTTCGTGGTCACCGTCGCCACCGCGTTGATCCTCGTGCTCGCGGCGAACACCGCCTTCAGTGGATTCCCGGTCCTGGCGTCGGTACTGGCCCAGAACCGTTACCTGCCGCGCCAGCTGCACACCCGCGGCGACCGTCTCGCGTTCAGCAACGGCATCCTGTTCCTGTCCGGCGTGGCGATCGTGTTCGTGTGGGTGTTCGACGCTCAGGTCACGAAGTTGATCCAGCTGTACATCGTGGGTGTGTTCGTCGCGTTCTGTCTGGGGCAGGCGGGCATGGTCCGGCATTGGACCCGGACGTTGAGCACCGAAACCGATGCCCGGGAACGTCGGAGGATGAGCCGGTCCCGGGCGATCAACGGAATCGGTGTCGTGGCGACCACGACGGTGCTGGTGATCGTGCTCGCCACGAAGTTCGCCGGTGGTGCCTGGATCGCGGTCCTCATGATCGTGGTGAGCTTCGGTGTGATGAAGGCGGTCCGTCGACACTACGATCGGGTCGCCGCGGAACTCGATGCCGCCGAATGGGACGGAGTCCTGCCGAGTCGCACGCATTCGATCGTGCTGGTGTCGACCCTGCACATGCCCACGCGCCGCGCACTGGCGTACGCGCGTGCGACCCGACCGGACACCCTCGAGGCGATCACGGTGAACGTCGACGACGCGGGCACCCGCCGACTGGTGCGGGAGTGGGAGGCCAGCGACATCACCGTCCCGCTGAAGGTCATCGAGTCGCCCTACCGCGAGATCACCCGACCGGTACTCGACTACGTCCGGAGGGTGCGACGGGATTCGCCGCGTGATGTCGTGACGGTGTTCATTCCCGAGTACGTCGTCGGACACTGGTGGGAGCAGATTCTGCACAATCAGAGCGCACTGCGGCTCAAGAGCAGGTTGTTGTTCCAGCCGGGGGTGATGGTCACCAGCGTGCCCTGGCAGCTGAGGTCCTCGGCGAACGTTCCGAGGGACGGCCTCGATACGGTTCCCGGGGCGCTCCGGCGCGGCGTCGATCGCGGAACCCCGCGCGGTGGCGTGGCCGGTGCCGACGAGCAGGATCGGAAGGAGACACGGTGAGCCGGCGCGAACACGAGGCACGTACGGATTGGTCGGGAAGGCGGATCGAGGTCGTTCTCGGTGCTCCCGCGCACGGGGGGTTCTGCGTGGCCCGCCACGACGGCCGGGTCGTGTTCGTGAGACACGGACTGCCGGGCGAGCGGGTGTTCGCCGTCGTGACCGAGGACCGCGGTGGCGCGTTCTGTTTCGCGGACACGGTCGAGATCCTCGAGGCGTCCGCGGACCGGATCGAACCGGTCTGCCCGATCTCGGGGCCGGGTGGTGCCGGATGCTGCGACCTCGCCCACGTCGCTCCGGAGGCGCAGCGCCGGTTCACCGCCGCTGTCGTCGCCGAGCAGTTGCGCAGGCTCGGCGGGATCGAGCGGGCCGTGACCGTGGAGGAGCTACCGGGTGGCTCGGTGGGCGGCACCCGCTGGCGCAGCAGGATCCGGTTGGCCGTGGACGTCGCCGGGAACCCCGGGTTCCGCCGGTACCGCAGCAACGACGTGGTACCCGAACTCACGTGCCCGCAGATCGACGATCGCGCGTACGCGGGTCTCGCCGAGCGGGTGTGGCAGCCGGGCTCGGAACTGCAGGTCGTGCTCGACGACGCCGGAGATCGACATGTCGTCGAGATCGCGCCTCCCCGGGTGTCGCCGACCGGTCGTCGCAATCATGGGCGCAGGGGCGCGGCGGCGCGACGGGCCGCGATGGGAGCGCCCCGCGCGGAGCGTGTGGTGGAGGGCTCGGGTCGGCCTGTCGAGCGGGTCGGGGACCGGCGGTGGCAGCTCTCCGCGACGGGATTCTGGCAGGCGCATCGCGGCGCGGCGACGACGTACTCGTCGACCGTGACGGAGTGGGCGCAGGCGTCGTCGGGGGCCACGGTGTGGGACCTGTACGGAGGGGTCGGAGTGTTCGCTGCGGCGCTGGCGGAACAGGTCGGTGCGGCGGGACACGTCGAGTCGGTCGAGTCGTCGCGCGCCGCGGTGGACGACGGCGCTGCAGCGCTGTCCGATCTGGCGCAGGTGTCGTTTCGGCACGGCCGGGTCGAGCGGGTGCTGGGGGAGTTGCCGGCACCGGAGGTGGTGGTGCTGGACCCACCCCGCGCGGGCGCCGGCAGAAGTGTGATCGAGAGACTCGCCGCGGCCGGTCCCCGGCGGGTGATCCATATCGGCTGCGATCCCGCCTCGTTCGGTCGCGACGTGGGTCTGTACCGCGCCCAGGGGTATGAACTCGCCGACCTGCGTGCCTTCGCCGCGTTCCCGTCCACGCACCATGTGGAGTGCCTGGCGCTGCTGACGCGCTGAACCGCGCGCGGGGTGACCTGACCCAGCGCCCCCGGGGGGTATGTCCGCTTCGCGAAGTATTTGCTTGCGACATGCAACTACTTTATAGTTGCATGTCGCAATCAATTATCGCCGAGGACGGAGATCCGGTGTGACCGCAGTCCAGCCCGACACGGCGAGCGCCCTCGCCGACGCGATCTTCCTGTTCGGCCGGACCCTGCGCGCGGCGCTGATCCACAACGACGCGGACCTCGTACCGAACGCGCTGGCCGGTGTGCTCTTCGTGCTCGCTCGGTTGGGGGAATGCAGGCCGAGCGAGCTCGCGTGCGAAATGCACGTGAGTCAGTCGTCGCTCAGCCGCAGTATCGGCGAACTCGTCGGCCGCGGGCTGGTGGAGAAGCATCCCGACCCCGACGATCGCCGGGCCCACCGCATCAGTTGTTCGGCGGCCGGGTTCGAGGCCCTCGAACAGATCGGCCGGCGACGGACCGAACGGCTCACCGAACGACTCGGCGACTGGGAGGAGGGCGACGTGACCCGGGCCCTCGACGTGATCGACCGATTGACCGCCACTTTGGCGCCCATTGCCGCAGATGATGTGAAAAGGACCTGTTCATGAGTGCAACCACCGCCGCAGGTGCGGCATCGACACCGCCGGGAGCGGTGTCCACGTCCGAGCAGGTGCTCACACATCGCGAGATCCTCGCCGTGCTGGCGGGGCTCCTCGCCGCCCTGTTCACCGCGCTGCTCAGCAGTACGATCGTCTCCACCGCGCTGCCGACGATCATCGGAGATCTGCAGGGGACCCAGACCCAGTACGCGTGGGTCATCACCACCGCGCTCCTGGCCAACGCGGCATCGACCCCGATCTGGGGCAAGCTCGCGGACCTGTTCAACAAGAAGCTGCTCGTCCAGATCTCGATCGTGATCTTCGTCGTGGGTTCGGTGATCGCCGGACTCGCGCACAACGTCCCGGTGCTGCTCGGCGCACGTGTCGTGCAGGGGCTCGGTATGGGTGGTCTCACGGCGCTCGTCGTCGCGATCATCGGCAGCATCATCCCGCCCCGCGAGCGCGGCCGATACTCCGGCTACATGGGTGCCGTGATGGCCGTCGCGATGTCCGGGGGACCGGTGCTCGGCGGTGTGATCGTCGACAGCCCGCTGGGGTGGCGGTGGTGCTTCTACGTGTGTGTGCCGATCGCAATCGTCGCCCTGGTCCTGCTGCAGCGCACCCTGTCGATCGCGACGGTCCGCAAGGCGGACGTGAAGATCGACTGGCTCGGTGCGACCCTGATCACCGCCGGCGTGAGCGTCCTGCTCGTCTGGGTGTCGTTCGCGGGCAAGGAGGGCTACTACGAGTGGTTCTCGCTCGACTCCGCACTCTACGTGCTCATCGGTGTCGCGCTCCTCGTCGCCACCGTGATCGTCGAGTCGAAGGTCGCCGACCCCGTCATCCCGCTGAAGATCATCACCGAGCGGACGACGGCGCTGGCCATCATCGCATCCATCGCCGTCGGTGTCGGTCTGTTCGGTGCCACCACGTTCCTGACGCAGTACTTCCAGACCGCACGGGGCTACGGGCCCACCGCGGCGGGTCTGCTCACCATCCCCATGGTCTTCGGCACTCTCGTGTCGTCGTTGGTGTCCGGTCAGTTGATCACCCGGTTCGGGCACTGGAAACCGTTCATCATCGGAGGCGCCGTCCTGCAGTTCGTCGGGTTCGCGCTCCTGGGCACCATCGACCACGCGACGTCGATGCAGCTGATCGGTGTCTACATCGCCGTCGTCGGTCTCGGTACCGGCATGCTCATGCAGAACCTGGTGCTGGCGGTGCAGAACACCGTCAGCGTCCGCAACATCGGCGCGGCCAGCAGCTCGGTCGCGTTCTTCCGGACGTTCGGTGGCGCGATCGGCGTCTCGGTTCTCGGGTCCATCCTGGCTGCGCGCGTGACGACGCTGTCCGCCGAGGGGTTCGCGAAGCTCGGGATCGACACGTCCGGCTCGGGAAGTGGCGGCAACCTGGATCTCGAGGCGTTGCCCGAGCCCGTCGCGGACGTCGTGATGACGGCCTACGGAGATGCCACGGGTAAGCTCTTCCTCGTTGCCGCCGCGTTCGCGCTGGTGACTCTGGTGGCTGTGGTGCTCATCCCCAACCGGACGTTGCGCACCACGATCGACATCGTCGACGACGCGCCCGCGACCGACCGTCGTGAGGATCCCGCCGAAGTGTGACGAGCAGGGTGCACCACCCCGGACCCGACCGCCCGACACGGCGGAGGTCGTCACGCGGAGCCACGCGCTGTGGGTGACGTGCCGGTCCGGGGTGTTTCCGCGCTCCGTAGACTGAGGGAACTGCTCGCGCGGTCTCGCGCGAATCACGAGCCGGAGGGAGCTAGTCGAGTTGGGTGTCCTGTCCCGCATCCAGTCGCCGGAGGACCTGCGCGGTCTCACCCAGAGCGAGATGACGCAACTCGCGGGTGAGATCCGCCGATTCCTCGTCGAGAAGGTCGCGGCGACCGGGGGACACCTCGGGCCGAATCTCGGGGTGGTCGAACTGACCCTCGCCCTGCACCGTGTCTTCGACTCACCGCGCGACCCCATCCTGTTCGACACCGGACATCAGGCCTACGTCCACAAGATCCTCACCGGTCGGACCGGCGATTTCGACACACTGCGTCAGCGTGGCGGGCTCTCCGGGTATCCCTCGCGCGCCGAGAGCGAACACGACTGGGTCGAGTCCTCGCACGCGTCCGCGGCACTGTCCTACGCGGACGGCCTCGCGAAAGCATTCGAGTTGACCGGTCAGGAGCGCACCGTCGTGGCCGTCGTCGGCGACGGTGCGCTCACCGGTGGGATGTGCTGGGAGGCACTCAACAACATCGCGGCGGGCGGCGACCGCTCGGTGGTGATGGTCGTCAACGACAACGGTCGCTCGTACGCGCCCACCATCGGGGGTCTGGCGGACCATCTGGCGGCGCTGCGTCTGAAGCCGGGATACGAGAAGGCCCTCGACAACGGCCGCCGGTTCGTCAAGCGGATTCCGTGGATCGGGTCGGCCGCGTACTCCGTGCTGCACGGGATGAAGGCCGGTGTCAAGGACGCCGTGAGTCCGCAGGTGTTGTTCACCGATCTCGGCATCAAGTACATGGGCCCGGTGGACGGGCACGACGAGGCCGCCCTCGAATCCGCGCTGCGCCGCGCCAAGGCGTACGGGGGACCGGTCATCGTGCACGTCGTCACCCGCAAGGGCGCGGGATACGCACCCGCCGAGAATCATGTGGCCGACCAGATGCACGCCACCGGCGTCATGGACCCCCGCACCGGTCGCGCGACGTCGTCGTCCGCCGAACCGGACTGGACGTCGGTCTTCGCCGACGAACTGCTCACGCTGGCGGAGGAACGGACCGATGTCGTCGCGATCACCGCGGCAATGGCCGGACCGACCGGGCTGGCCCGGTTCGGTGAACGGTTCCCGGATCGTATGTTCGACGTGGGCATCGCCGAGCAGCACGCCGTGACCTCGGCGGCAGGGCTGGCCCTGGGCGGGCTCCACCCCGTCGTCGCGGTGTACTCGACGTTCCTCAATCGCGCCTTCGACCAACTGCTCATGGATGTGGCGCTGCTGAGGCAGCCGGTCACCGTCGTGCTCGATCGCGCGGGTGTCACCGGCTCCGACGGTGCCAGCCACAACGGGATGTGGGATTTCTCCCTGCTCGGCGTCGTGCCGGGAA
>NZ_JAIYEP010000010.1 GCF_020515525.1 Rhodococcus yananensis | reverse complement strand
CGCTCCGGGCGGAGCGGGGCCTTCGTCGAGCAGAGACCGGGTCTCTCCGGCGCCGGGCGCCGGTGCGGTGACCTACTTGGCGACGGTCACGTCGACGTTGTGGACGCCGGCGGACGTGGGGCTGACGGTGGCGGTGCCGTTGCCGTTGCTCGACAGCGCACGGATCTTCCAGTCGCCGGGGGCGGCGAAGAACCGGAAGTCACCGGTGGCCGACGCGACGACCTCCGCGGTGAACTCGTCGGTGCCGTCGAGCAGACGCACGAAGGCACCGCCGACGGGCTGACCGTCGGCCGTCAGAACACGGCCGGTGATGACCGTCTCCTTCTCGGTGTCGACGTTCGCGGGCAGGGTCTGGGTCTGGACGGGTGCTCCGCACATGATTCAGTGAACCTCCAGTTCGATCGGGGCGCCGACGAGCGAGCCGTACTCGACCCAGCTGCCGTCGTAGTTCTTGACGTTCTGCTTGCCGAGGATCTCCTGCAGCACGAACCAGGTGTGGCTCGAGCGCTCGCCGATGCGGCAGTAGGCGATGGTTTCCTTGCTGTCGTCGAAGCCCTTGGCCGCGTAGAGGGCGGTCAGGTCCTCGTCGGACTTGAAGGTGCCGTCCTCGTTCGCGGTGGTGCTCCACGGGATGTTGATCGCGCCGGGAACGTGTCCGCGCTGCTGCGCCTGCTCCTGCGGGAGGTGGGCCGGGGCGAGGATCTTGCCGGAGAACTCGTCGGGGGAACGCACGTCGACGATGTTCTTGTTGCCGATGGCGTCGATGACCTCGTCGCGGAACGCGCGGATCGACGTGTCGGGGGTCTGCGCCTTGTACTCGGTGGCGGGACGGGTCACCTCGTCCTTCGACAGCGGACGACCGTCGAGTTCCCACTTCTTGCGGCCACCGTCGATGAGCTTGATGTCGCGGTGCCCGTACAGCTTGAAGTACCAGTAGGCGTACGCCGCGAACCAGTTGTTGTTGCCGCCGTACAGCACGACGGTGTCGTCGTTGGCGACACCCTTGGCGGACAGCAGCGCCGAGAACTGCTCCTGGTTCAGGAAGTCGCGGCGGACCGGGTCCTGCAGATCCTTGCGCCAGTCGAGCTTGATGGCGCCCTCGATGTGACCACCGTCGTACGCGGTGGTGTCCTCGTCGACCTCGACGAAGACGGTCTTCGGCGCCTGAAGGTTCTGCTCTGCCCAGTCGGCGGAGACCAGAACATCGGAGCGAGCCATGGTTTTTCCTTTCGGTGATGACACTGAGGTCGGTGGGACACTGAGGGGGTGCGGGGGAGGTGCCGAGTGGAGCGTCAGCCCGCCGTGGGCCGCAGACGCGCCAGAAGGGGGTACATCCGGCATCCGAGGCACACACCGAACGCGGCGTTCAGCAGCGCCGCGAACAGTGCGAATCCGGTTGCGATCAGCCCCACGGTGGTGGCGCCGGCCAGGAACCCGAGGGTGCCGATCGCGGCGAATGCGAGACCGACCCCCTGCGCGAACCGGAGCGGCTCGACGGGTTCGGTCTCGCCGACCGGCGACAACCGGGGCGCCACGAGGGACGCGAACAGTGCGCCGTACGGGCTGCGCCGCGGACCGAGTGCCGCGCCGAGCGCGAAGACGATCGCCTGCGCGGCGAGAAGGACGCCGGCCGCGACCGGTGCGAACGACGCGACCACGAGCACGGCGACGAGAACCGTCGTGGTGATCCATGCGGCGAACCGCGGGCCGCGCACGTCGACGCGAGTGGGGGCGGGGGTGGTGAGAGACATGGGAGTGCTCCTGCTCGGATCGAGATCGCCGGGCGGACAGGTGGGCCACGGGCAAGATCACATCGGGGTGCAGGGAAGTGCCGTCACGGGCAGGGACACCGCTCGATGTGGTCAGAAGCAGGTACAACAACAGCCACCGAGGCGGCACAGGTCGACTGCGCGGCGTCGGGTGAGCATCAGCTCTTGGCGGTAGTGCACGCGGGCAGTCTAACCGAGAATCACCCGGAGGTCGGCCCCGGGTCGGTCACAGGGCGGCGAGAGCCCGCGTGACGTCGTCGGCGGCCGGGACCCCGGACACCCGGAAGCACTCGCGACCGTCGCCGTCGAACACGAACGTCGTGGGCAGTGACAGCACCCCGAGGTGTTTCGCCGCAGCCGGGTTCTCGTCGAGATCGAGTTCGACGTCGCGGACGGTGCGGCCCGATCCGGCGGCGTCCTCGACCACACGGGCCAGGACCCGGCGCACCGCTGCGCACGGCCCGCACCAGGGCGCCGAGAAATGCAGGATCACGACGTCACCCGCACCCACCCCTGCCGCGGCCAGTTCGGGACCGACCGCCACCGCGGAGTCCGGTTCCGCGACGGTCCGGCGATCCCGGATCCGCCCGTCCCGCGAGCGCATCAGCAGCCCCGCGGCGACCGTCGCGACGACCACCGCGGCCAGGACCACGAGCGCGGTCATGCGGACTGCCGCACTTCGGTGAGATCGATGGTCACGTCGTGTGCCTCTCCTTCGATGACGATGCGGGAACCGCGCGCCTCCACCGACGTCGGCAGAACACCGAACGGCAGGTCCTGCGGCTCGATCACTGTGGTGAACAGGCCCAGAACCGTGGGTTTCAGTGCGTCGGGGACGGTGAACTCGGCCTGTCCTTCGGGGCCGAAGTACAGGTCGGACGCGACGATGTGGACGCGGTCACCGTCGAGGATCAGGTCGGCCTGCACGCTCACGGTCGCGGACAGCGGACCGACGGGGACGGTGCCGGTGAGCACCACGGCTCCCGCGGTGGTGCGGCCGGACCCGCCGGACCCGCCGGTGCCGTCGGATCTGCTGGCCGGTGGCGCCGACACCTGCAGGTCCGGGATTCCGTAGAGCTGCCCGAGTTCGGTGGCGTCGATCATGACCCGGCCGAACAGCACATCGACGGGTACGGTGCGGAGCGAGCCGTCGAACAGCGACGACGCCGCGGCGTGCGCGCCGATCAGGTTCGCTTCCACCGTGATGTCGCCGAGCGCCTCGGTGTGCACTCCGTCCGCGACGATCTCGACGTTCTCGTACCGCCCGCGCTGGACCTGCAGCAGGAACGGAAACCCGTGGACGGTCACCGCCGGATCCGCGTCGAGTTCGCCGCCCTCGCGGAGTGTGCGGGACACCCGATACTCGGCCCAGGTCGCTGCACCGAAGTCGGCGAGCACGGCGAGCGTCACGACGAGGACGAGTCCGTAGAAGAGTTTCCGCACGCCGACCATTGTGACGGACCGCCCGGTGTGACCGACCGCTCGGGCGTTCGTCGGGTGCGATAACACGGCGGTAACAAACCGAGGGTTAATCTGTAGCACGTCGTTCATCCAGGACGATCCGTCCCGGTCATGGCCCCGGTGCGCGGACGAGCGCATCGGCGAATGCAGGAAGAATCGGAGGACCGTGGAACTTCTCCTTCTGACCTCCGACCCGAACCCGGACGTCGTACTTCCGTCACTGTCGCTGCTGGCCCATTCCGTCCGGCCGGTGCCCGCCGAGGTGTCGTCGTTGCTCGAGGCCTCGGCCGCGGACGTCGCCATCGTCGATGCCCGCGTCGACCTGGCGGCGGCGCGCGGTCTGTGCCGGTTGCTCGGCAGCGCCGGATCCGCCGTCCCGGTCGTTGCGGTGCTCACCGAAGGTGGGCTCGTCGCCGTCAACGCCGAATGGGGTCTCGACGACATCCTGCTCACCGGCACCGGCCCCGCAGAACTCGATGCGCGGCTCCGGCTGCTCGTCGCCCGCAGCGGAGTCGTCACGGGCACCGAGTCGTCCGGCAAGATCACTCTCGGTGAACTCACCATCGACGAGGACACCTACACGGCGCGGTTGCGCGGCAAACCCCTCGACCTCACCTACAAGGAGTTCGAACTCCTCAAGTATCTCGCGCAACATGCGGGCCGCGTCTTCACACGCGCACAGTTGCTGCAGGAGGTGTGGGGCTACGACTTCTTCGGCGGCACCCGCACGGTCGACGTGCACGTGCGGCGGTTGCGCGCGAAACTCGGGCCCGAGTACGAGTCGCTGATCGGGACGGTGCGCAACGTCGGATACAAGGCGGTGCGCCCGAGCAGCCGCAAACCGGGCGCCGGTGGCACCGTCGAATTCGTCGACGAGGACGACGCCGACCGGTGACGTGCCCCTACCGCGCACCGAAGTGATTAGGGTCGGACGTATGGAGTTCGTCGACACCCTCGGCCCCGACCACGTCACCGCAGTGCAGCGGATCCTCGACACCGCCACGGCGGAGGACGGGACCGCACCGGTGTCGGAGCAGGCCGTCGCGTCCCTGACCCGCGACAGCGACGCGCGGCATCTCGTTGCGACCGTCGACGGGACGGTCGCCGGGTACGCCAACCTGACGCCCGCACACGGAGATCACCCGGCGATGGCGGAGGTCGTCGTCGATGTGCCCCGGCGCGGGTCAGGGCTCGGGACGCGGATCGTCGCGGCGGTACTGGAGGCCGGTGGCGACGGTACCCGCGTCTGGGCGCACGGTGATCTGCCGGCGGCCCGCGCGGTCGCGCACCGACTCGACCTCGCCGGTGCGCGCGAACTCCTGCAGTTGCGCCGTGCCCTCGGCGACGACGGTCTGCCGGACGTGCAGGTCCCGGACTCGATCGTGCTGCGCACCTACCGGGGAGCGGACGACGACGTCGAGATCCTGCGGGTCAACGCCGCCGCGTTCGCCTGGCACCCGGAACAGGGCAGATGGACCGCGGAGGACGTCGCGCAACGCGTCGCCGAATCGTGGTTCGACCCCGAGGGACTGTTCCTCGCGTTCGATCGTGACGATCCGTCCCGCCTCCTCGGGTTCCACTGGACGAAGATGCACGCGGCATCCGACGGCGAACCGCCTCTCGGGGAGGTGTACGTGGTGGGTGTCGACCCGGAGGCACAGGGCAGGGGACTGGGCCGGGTGCTCACGCTCGCGGGCCTGCACCACCTCCGTGACCGCGGGTCGGCGACCGTTCTGCTGTACGTCGAGGGCGACAACACGGCTGCGCTCGCCACCTACACCGGGCTCGGCTTCGAACGATTCCACGTCGACGTCGCGTACGCCCGCCGCTGACCCGGCGCCCGGCGACCCGTTACCCCGGATCACGCCGACACCGAACGGAATTCGTGTGATCGTCGTTACACGAACGGACGCTGTATCCGGGCTGTTCATCTCGCGTTAACTCGCGCTCGAGTCCGCGTCCACCGACCGCGCCTAACTTCTGCATACGGGTCGAATGCTGTCGGCTCGGCGCCGGGTTCGCCCGCGTCCCGAAGTCGCCGCCCGAATCGGGTGCGGCGGATGCGATTTTCCGAAGGAGAACAGGTGAACTCGAAGCGCAGCGGCGCCCTGCTCGGTGCGATCGCGGTCGGTGCCCTCACACTCACCGCGTGCGGCAGCGACAACAACGCCGGGTCCGTCGACGTCGACGCGTCGGCCTCCGGAGCGACGTGCGAGGGCAAGGAGAACCTGTCGGGTGCCGGCTCGTCGGCCCAGAAGAACGCCATGGACAACTTCGTGTCCACGTACATCGCGGTCTGCCAGGAGAAGGGCGTCACCAAGAACGTCGCCTACAACCCGTCCGGTTCCGGTGACGGACGCACCCAGTTCATTGCGAGCCAGATCGACTTCGCCGGTTCCGACTCCGCCATCAAGGGCGAGCAGGCCGAGCAGGCCGCCGAGCGTTGCGCCGGCAACCCCGCCTGGAACCTCCCGCTCGTGTTCGGTCCCGTCGCTCTCGCCTACAACCTCGACGGCGTCGACGACCTGACCCTCACCGGCGAGGTCATCGCCAACATCTTCAACGGTGGCATCACGAAGTGGAACGATCCGGCGATCGCCGCGCTCAACGAGGGCGCCGCGCTCCCCGACGCGGACATCACCACGATCGTCCGCTCGGACTCGTCCGGCACCACCGACAACTTCCAGCAGTACCTCGAGGCGTCCTCGAACGGTGCGTGGACCACCGGTGCGGGCTCCGACTTCACCGGCGGTGTCGGTGAAGGCGCGAAGGGCTCCGCCGGGGTCGCGCAGGCCGTGTCGGGCGCGCCGAACTCCATCACCTACGTCGAGACGTCCTTCGCTGAGCAGAGCGGTCTGAGCATCGCGCAGATCGACACCGGTTCCGGCCCCGTCGCGCTCACCTCGGACAGCGCGGCGAAGGCCATCGAGGGGGCGGAGTTCGCACCCGCCGGCGACGGTGACCTCACCCTCGACCTGAGCTCGATCTACGCCACCGAGCAGGAGGGCGCCTACCCGCTGGTGCTCGCCACCTACTCGATCGTGTGCTCCGCAGGTTACGACGCCGACACCTCCGCCGCCGTCAAGTCCTTCCTCACCAGCGCCGCCAACGAAGGCCAGGAAGGCCTCGCCGAGGTCGGCTACGTGCCGCTGCCCGAGTCGTTCAAGGCGAAGCTGACCGAGTCCATCGACGCGATCGCCTGACCCGGCTCGTCGGTGCGGCCGCCCGTTCCTGTATCCATGTTCCGAGAGAATGCGAGCTCGTATGAGTGACGCGCCGACGACCTCGGCCACTCGCACCCCCGATGCAGACCCGGCAGGGTCGGGAACGGGCGGCACCCCCAGCAGTAACCCGGAGGCCACGATCACTTCCTCGACACCCGACCCGTCGCCGAAGAAGGCGGTCGTCCGCCCCGGCGACCGGATCTTCAGCTCGCTGGCCTCCGGATCCGCGATCCTGATCTCCCTGATCATCGGCGCGATCGGTGTGTTCCTCGTGTGGCGCGCCGTGCCGGCACTCCAGCGCAACACCGTCAACTTCCTCACCAGCCGCGAATGGGTGACCGAGGACATCACCAACATGGCGTTCGGTGTCCTCGACCTGTTCCAGGTCACCGTCCTGGTGTCGCTGTTCGCGCTGGTCCTCGCGATGCCCGTCGCCCTCGGCATCGCGATCTTCCTCACCTCGTACTGCCCGGCGCGGATCAAACAGAGCCTCGGGTACATCATCGATCTGCTCGCCGCGGTGCCCTCCATCGTGTACGGCCTCTGGGGCATGCTGATCCTCGCCCCCTTCCTGCGGCCCGTCGCCGTGTGGCTCAACGAGAACCTGAGCTGGATCCCGCTGTTCGCGACCGGCAACAGTTCCATCGCCGGTGGCGGCACCATCTTCACCGCGGGAATCGTGCTCGCCGTCATGATCCTGCCGACGATCGCCGCGGTCAGCCGTGAGGTCTTCGTGCAGACCCCGGTGGCGCAGATCGAAGCGGCCCTCGCGCTCGGCGCCACCCGATGGGAGGTCGTGCGCACGACGGTGATCCCGTTCGGCAAGTCCGGGTACATCAGCGGATCGATGCTCGGCCTCGGCCGCGCACTCGGCGAGACGATGGCGCTCTACCTGATCCTCCGCACCACGTCCGAGGCGTTCTCGTGGTCGCTGTTCGACGGCGGCGCCACCATCGCCTCCAAGATCGCGCTCGGATACGCCGAGTTCAACAACAACATCCAGGCCGGCGCCTACATCGCTGCGGGTCTGGTGCTCTTCGTGCTCACGTTCGTGGTCAACGCCGCGGCCCGCATGATCGTCGCCGGAAAGAAGGACTGACCCATGTCGACGACCACCCTCCGGTCCCCGGTCAAGGCGCCCACCTTCCAACGCGTCAGCGGTGCCCGCCGCGCGAAGGACATCGTGGCCACCGTCCTGGTCACCCTGTCCGTGCTCGTGGCGCTCGTGCCGCTCGCGTGGGTGCTCGTCACGGTCGTCGCGAAGGGTCTGCCCGCGCTGCTGTCGTCGACGTGGTTCACCCACTCGCTGTCCGGGTTGACGGCCTCCGCGATGGGCGGCGGCGTCTACCACGCGATCGTCGGTACCCTCCTGCAGGGCCTCGTGTGTGCCGTCATCTCGATCCCCCTCGGCGTGTTCGTCGCCGTCTATCTCGTCGAATACGCCGGGAAATCGCGGCTCGGCAAGATCACCACGTTCATGGTCGACATCCTCAGCGGCGTGCCGTCGATCGTCGCGGCCCTGTTCATCTACGCGCTGTGGGTCGCGACCTTCGGGTTCCCGAAGTCGGCGTTCGCCGTGTCGCTGGCCCTCGTGCTGCTGATGATTCCCGTGGTCGTGCGCAGCACCGAGGAGATGCTGCGGATCGTGCCGCAGGACCTGCGCGAAGCGTCGTACGCGCTCGGTGTCCCGAAATGGAAGACCATCGTGCGCATCGTGCTGCCGACGTCGCTCGCCGGCATCATCACCGGCATCATGCTCGCCCTCGCCCGCGTCATGGGTGAGACCGCGCCGCTGCTGATCCTCGTCGGCTACGCGCCGTTCATCAACTTCAACCTGTTCGGTGGCGAGATGGGCAGCCTGCCCGGCCTGATGGTCGCCGAGATGAACAACCCCACCGAGGCGGGCTCGATGCGGATCTGGGGTGCCGCACTCACCCTGATCCTCATCATCGCGATCCTCAACATCGCCGCCAAACTCATCGGACGCTTCTCGCAGGTCAAGTAGACCGCGTCCGCGTATTCTTTCGACTCGATACACCAGTGAGGGAGCTCCAATGGCCAAGCGTCTGGACCTCAAGGACGTCAACATCTTCTACGGGAAGTTCCACGCGGTGGCCGACGTGACGCTCTCCGTCCCGCCGCGCAACGTCACCGCGTTCATCGGCCCGTCGGGCTGCGGCAAGTCGACGGTGCTGCGGTCGCTCAACCGCATGCACGAGGTGACACCCGGTGCCCGTGTCGAAGGCTCGGTGTTGCTCGACGGCGAGGACATCTACGACCCCGCGATCGACCCGGTGGGTGTGCGCAAGACCATCGGGATGGTGTTCCAGCGGCCCAACCCGTTTCCCACCATGTCGATCCGCGACAACGTCGTCGCCGGCCTGAAACTGCAGGGTGCCCGCGACCGCAAGAAGCTCGACGAGATCGCCGAGACGTCGCTGCGGGGCGCGAACCTGTGGAACGAGGTCAAGGATCGGCTCGACAAGCCGGGCGGTGGCCTCTCCGGCGGTCAGCAGCAGCGCCTGTGCATCGCCCGCGCCATCGCGGTGCAGCCCGACGTGCTGCTCATGGACGAGCCGTGCTCCGCACTCGACCCGATCTCCACACTCGCCATCGAAGATCTGATCACCGAACTCAAGCAGGAGTTCACGATCGTGATCGTCACGCACAACATGCAGCAGGCCGCGCGTGTCAGCGACCAGACGGCGTTCTTCAATCTCGAGGCCACCGGAAAGCCCGGCAGGCTCGTCGAGATCGACGACACCGAGAAGATCTTCTCCAACCCCACCCAGAAGGCCACCGAGGACTACATCTCGGGTCGGTTCGGCTGAGACGTACCGCACCGCCGCACGGAAGAACCCCGGTCGGAGTATCCGGCCGGGGTTCGCTGTGCGCGGGCGACGAACAGGTCGTGCGGTGGCGGGAACCGTGCGGTGCCCGCCACCGGCGGGATTCAGGACTCGGGGTAGACGGTGAGATTCGACATCCGTGACGTCGTGTCGTGGAAGTCCTCGGACGACGGCAACACGCCGGTGACGAGGAAGACCACGCGGCGACCCACCTCGACGGCATGGTCGGCGAACCGTTCGTAGAAGCGGCCGAGCAGCGTGACGTCGACCGCCGCGGCCACACCGTACTGCCAGTCCCGGTCCATGAGCACCGTGAACAGGTGCCGGTGCAGGTCGTCCATCGCCTCGTCCTCCTCGTGGAGGCGCGCGGCGCGTTCCGGATCCCGGGTCTCCAGGATCTCCCGGGTCGCCGCACCGAGCAACACCGCGATCCGGCCCATCTCCGCGAAGTAGCCGCTGACCTCGTCGGGAAGCACATGACTGGGATGTCGACGTCGGGTGGCCTTCGCGATGTGCAGGGCGAGGGCCCCCATCCGGTCGACGTCGGCGACGATCTGGATGCCGCCGACGACCGCGCGGAGATCACCGGCGACCGGCCCCTGCAGAGCCAGCAGGGCGAACGCCTTCTCCTCGCACACCGCCCCGAGCTCACTGATCTTGTCGTGTTCGTCGATCACCGTTTCGGCGAGACCGAGATCTGCGTGCAGCAGAGCCTGGGTGGCACGTTCCATCGCCAGGCCGGCGAGCCCGGCCATCTCGCCGAGGAGATCACCGAGTTCGTCCATCTGTTCGTTGTAAGCGACGCGCATAATGCCACAGCTTACGATGCGAAGGAGTCGGATTCTCGATATTTCGATGAATGCCGCATGAACGGTGGACCGGACCGGCGGTGTGTCGTCACCTGCACAGGTCGTCGCCGGCGTTGGTGATCGCCAGATCGGCGGGCAGTTGCACGGCCTCCGCGTCGGTGGCCTCCTCGATCGCCACCGGTTCGAGGACGGTCCCGGTGGGTGTCGGATAGGCGACCGTCCCGTCGAAGTCCTCGCCCAGCACGATCTCGATCGTGTCGCCGAGATGCGACGAATCGGGTAGCCGCTGCAGGACCGTGCCCGGGAACATCGACGCCACGGTGGTGGCCTCCGCCTCGAGTCCGGGGGAGAACCGGACGACGCTCTGGGTGCTGGTGCCGGAGTAGTTCCCCACGTCCTCGACCGAGAACCCGTAGGCGGCGACATGCTCCGCCGTGTTCGCGGCCAGCCCCGACACACCCGACGCGTTCGACACCTGCACCGACACCGACCACGGGTCGGCGGCCACCAGGGAAACCTGTGACGTGACCGGGTCGGTGGGTGCGGGAGCCGCCGCGCCGTCGTCCGTCGCGGGCGGTGCGGGCTCGTCACGCTTCTCACCCGGCAGCGGCAGATCGTCGATGATCGCGGTGAAGATCGCGTCGATGTCGTCGAGCCGGGGGATCTCGTTGCCCCAATCGTTGGTTCCCGCGGTCGGGATGGTCATGAAGGTGACCGCACCCGCATCGACGTTCTGCAACGACCTCCCGAGATTGACCAGGGACTCCGTGTTGACGTTCTCGACGAACGTCGCCCGGGTGAACGCACCGATGAAGCCGTTCAGCTTGCCCGGATCGAACAGCACCTTGTTCGACAACGCCGACCGCAGCAGAGACGACAGGAACTTCTGTTGGCGTGCGATCCGGCCGTAGTCGCCGTTGCCCTCCGCCTGGACCTTGCGTGCCCGCACGTAGTTCAACGCCTGACCGCCGTGCAGCACGTGGGTGCCCGCCGTCTCGATGATCGTGCCGAGTTCCCCGTCGACCAGCGGTGTCGGCGTGCACACCTCCACACCACCGATCTCGTCGACCATCGATTCGAACCCCGCGAAATCGATTCCCACGAAGTGGCCGATCTTCAGCCCCGACATCCTCTGGATGACCTTGACGAGGCATTTCGGCCCGCCGAGGGCATAGGTGGCATTGAGTTTGTCGCCGTCGGCCGCCGGGTAGATCTCCGACGAATAGTCGCCGGTCGTGCTGTCCCAACCCAGGCACACCGGTCTCTCGACGTCGAGATCGCGGGGAAAGGACACCGCCACGACGCGGCTGCGGTCGGCGGGGATGTTCACGAGGATGACGACGTCGGCGCGCGCCCCCTCCGCATCCTCGACGGTGCCGGCACCGACCTGCCCGCTCGCGCCCGCGCGGCTGTCGGTCCCGACGATGAGGAAGGTCTCGTCGCCGGTCTGCCCGCCGGGATCGACGATGTCGGCGGACTCCGTGTCCAGCGCCGCGATCTGGGAGAACCCCGCCTCGGTCGACCGGACGTACGTCCACGCACCGCCCGTGACGACGAACGCGAGGGTGGAGACGACCGCGACGGCACTGCGCGCGGCGAGGCGCATCTTGCGTCGTCGACGTTGCTTCCCGAGCGCGAGTCGGCTCACCCCGGCGGCGCCGACCGCGTGCGGTTCGGCCTGCGGCGGATCCGTCGGTGAACCGGGGTCGGGCAGATCGGTGCCGGACGCACCGGTACCCGACGAACTGGACGGGGGTTCGTCGCCGACGGCCGAGATGATCTCGGTGGGAGCGTCGTCCTCGGTCGCGGAAACCGCGCGGGGAGGATGCGCCCGCGGGGGTTGCGGTGGCAGCGGAGACCGGGCGTCGGGAGGGGCCTGCTGCTGCGCGGGTTCGTCACCGTCCGGTGGTGTCGGCGGTGGTTGCGCCCGGCCGGACGTGCGTGAGGAGGGGGGCGCGCCCGCAGCCTTGCCCCGGCCGACCTTGTTCATCAGTTCCGCGACGGTCAGTTGCTCGGGATTGGCTCCGGACTCGCCGCGGCGGATGCGTCCGGAATCGTTCCGGCGGCCGGTCGCCGCCTCGCCGCGGCCGGCGTCGGACGATCGGCCGTCGCGGCGGATGCGTCCGGACTGTGTCTCACGGTAGGTGCTGTCGGCAAGTGGGCGTTCCCACGGAGCGCGACTGTCGGGCAGCCCCGAATCGTGCTCCTGATCCACCGACCACTACCGCCTCTCCACGACACCCGTCGCGCTCGTGAGTATCCCTCGTGTGCGGGTGGCGCCCCGTTCTCCGGGGCCTCCGCAACGAAGACCTCGCAATGATACTGACTGTCGGTTCCTCCGCCGGAGTGTCGTCGCGGCACGGGCGATCTGGCGGGGGAAACGACCCGGTCAGCCGCCCGAATGCATGATGTCGGCGCCGACGGGAACGGCGGTGTCCTCGGGGTCGTCGAGCCACCCCTCCGGCAGCGCCACCGCGCTGGGTGAGCCCTGCCGACCGCGCGGGCCCTCGGCGTCGGCGGGGAACGGGACGTCCGGGTCGAGGAGACCGAGCAGGTCGTCGAGTTCGGCCAGCGACGACACCCGGGCGAGACCGTTGCGCACATCGGATCCCGCCGGGAAACCACGCAGGTACCAGGCGATGTGTTTGCGGATCTCGCGCATACCCCTGTCCTCGCCGTGGTGGTCGGCCAGGAGAGCGGCGTGGCGGCGCATGATGACGGTGACTTCCCCGAGTGTCGGCGGTACGGGGACGTCCCGGCCGGCGAGCGCATCGCTGAGTTCGGCGAACAGCCACGGACGGCCCAGGCAGCCGCGCCCGACGACGACACCGTCGCAGCCGGTCTGCGCCATCATCTTCTCGGCGTCCTCCGCGGCGAAGATGTCGCCGTTGCCGAGGACCGGGACGTCGGTCACGTGGTCCTTCAATCGCGCGATCTCACCCCAGTCCGCGGTGCCCGAGTACCGCTGAGCCGCAGTGCGGGCGTGCAGGGCCACCGCGGCGGCGCCCTCCGCGGCAGCGATCCGGCCCGCGTCGAGATGCGTGTGGTGCTCGTCGTCGATACCGATCCGGAACTTGACGGTGACCGGGATGTCGGTTCCCTCCGTGGCGCGCACCGCGGCCGCGACGATCTGCCCGAAGAGACGGCGCTTGTAGGGGAGCGCGGATCCACCGCCCTTGCGGGTGACCTTCGGCACCGGGCAGCCGAAATTCATGTCGATGTGGTCGGCGAGATCCTCGTCGACGATCATCTTCGCCGCCGCGTACGTGTTGTCCGGGTCGACCGTGTAGAGCTGCAGCGATCGGGGTGTCTCGGTGGGGCCGAAGGTCGTCATGTGCATCGTCACCGGATGACGTTCGACCAGTGCGCGGGCGGTGACCATCTCGCACACGTACAGGCCGGACGTGCTGCCGGCGCGTTCGAGTTCGAGCTCGCGGCACAGGGTGCGGAACGCGACGTTCGTCACGCCTGCCATCGGTGCCAGCACGACCGGGCTGTGCAGGTCGAGCGAACCGATCTTCAGGGCAGACATGAGAACCTCGGTGAAACGTTGTCGTTCGGGAGAATACGACGATTGGATCCGTACCGGCGCGGGAACGGCCCGTGCCCGGCACCGATGGCGGTACCGGGCACAGGATAGCCCGTGGCCGGGACGTCACCCGAATCCGGCGAACGGGATCCCGGGCGGTCTCGGGTCAGGACGCGGCTTCGGCGCGTTCGAGCTTCGCGGCCTCGCGGGCGAGCGAACGATCGCGCATCTCCTCGAACTTGACGGCCTGGCGCTCGAGATCCTCGAGGAAGGTGCCGAGCTCGTCGAGGGTCTGCGCGCCGTCGCTGCCGTAGTCGCGTTCGAAGATCTTCCACTTGCGCAGCACCGGCATCACCACGTCGTCGAGATGCTGGCGCAGGTCGTAGATGCCGTGCTTGGCCATCAGAACACCGTTGCGGCGGAAGTTGGGCATGCCCGCACCCGGCATCTGGAAGTTCTTCAGGACCTCGGTGACCGCCGCGAGGGTCTGCGCGGGAGACAGATCGAGCGCGGCCTCGCAGATGTTGCGGTAGAAGATCATGTGCAGGTTCTCGTCGGCCGCGATCCGCTGGAGCATCTTGTCGGCGATGGCGTCGTTGCACGCGTGACCGGTGTTGCGGTGGGAGACGCGGGTCGCGAGTTCCTGGAAGGTAACGTAGGCGACCGAGTGCAGCATCCCGGTCTCGTTCGGGGAGCCGAAGCCGTTGGTCATGTGCTCCATGCGCGCATTCTCGAGTGCGACGGGGTCCACACCGCGGGTGACGACGAGATAGTCGCGCATCACGATGCCGTGACGGTTCTCCTCGGCGGTCCAGCGCCCCACCCAGGTACCCCACGCGCCGTCGCGAGAAAAGCTCTCGGCGATCTCCCGGTGGTACGAGGGCAGGTTGTCCTCGGTGAGGAGGTTGGTGATCATCGCGGCCTTGGCGAGCTCGCTGAGCTTCGACTGCTCCGGATCCCAGTCGTCGCCGCCGAGCGCGGCGAAGTTCCGGCCCTCGTCCCACGGCACGTAGTCGTGGGGGTGCCAGTCCTTCGCCATCGAGAGGTGCCGGTTGACGTTCGCCTCCGCCACGGGCTCCAGCTCGCGCAGTAGCTCCAGCTGTGTAAGGACTCGCGTCATGCGTTCAAACCCCTGTCGATCGGTTGTCGGGTGCCGGTGACGAGCCTACGGGACCGTAGGTTTCGGCTCCCGGTTTCTGTCATGCCTCGCAGGCGGAACCCCTGTTGCGAGCGCATCCAGTGTCGTCGGTCACAATTCCGACCGCCACGGTACTAGGGCGTCATCCGTCGTGCCGAACGTCCCGGTCACGGCCGCACGACCCCCGGAATCGATCCGGGGTCGTGTGGCCGTCCGATCCCGTCGTCCGGGGTCAGCGCTTCCCGCCGCCGAGGAGCCCGCCGAGCAGACCGCCGAGGCCACCACCGGAACCGCCGCCGACGACACTGCCGAGGATGTCGCCCAGGCCACCGCCCGCGTTACCCGTGCCGCCGGACGCGCCCTGCAGAAGGCCGCCGAGAAGATCGCCCAGCCCGCCCTGCCCGGATCCCCCCGAGCCGCCGATCTGCTTCGCGAGGTACGACAGGACGATGGGCGCGAGGATCGGCAACAGCTTCGCCATGAGATCGTTGCCGCCGGAGCCGTTGACCGATCCGAGGGTGCTGATCACCTGGTCCTTCTGTGCTCCGAAGACGTTGGAGACGATCTTCGCGCCATCGGTGGTGTCCACCGATCCGACATCCACGCCGCCGTCGAGGAGACCGGAGGCGGCGTGCGAATCGAGCGCGGACTGCAGCGACGCTGCACCCGACGGGTTCTGCGCGTTCGCGTCCAGGCCCCCGACGAGCGTCGGGAGCGCGGCGCGGACCGCGGTCTGCGCGGTCGCGTTGTCCACACCGAGCCGCTGTGCGATCTGGTCGATCGGAACCTGCGCGAACAGTTCGTCGAGACTTGCCATGAATACCTGTCCTGACCGAGGGGCATCCCGTTGTGGGTTGCCGGTGGGGTGAGCGTAGCGAGCGAACCGGACGAATCGGCGTCGGTCGCCGGGGGTGTCGCCGCGGCGTGGCGCGGTGTTGCCGGTCGGGACGGTCAGCCCCGCACGACTGCGCCCCCCGGACGTCGCACCGTGACGAGACAGCACACGAAAGCGACGAGCACACCGCTGAGCAGCAACACGAACCCGTTCTGATTGGTGAGGACGGTGCTGCGGTTGTCGTCGACGTACTCGGCGTGGACCTGGGTGACCCGCACCGCGAACGCGACGAACACCGACAGCGCGAGGACGGTGCCCGCCCATCCCGTGATCGCCGAGTCGAACAGGGCCGCGAGCAGCAGCAAGGCCGCGGCGGCGGCGAACGGCACCGCGAGCGATTCGTGCAGACCGAGGTCGTGTACGGCGAGTGCACCGAGATCTCCGGGCGGGAAGCCGTCGCGCAGACCGACCAGCGGAATCTCGGTGGGCCGGACACCCCCGACGACGGGCAGCACGGTACCGATGCCGAGGGCCACCGCTGCCAGGAAGAGTCCCAGATCGACGAAGCTGCGCATGTGCCTCCCCCGTATCCGATCCGGTTCGTGTGCGACGAACACAGTAACCAATCCCGGGTCGGGGAGGGGGTGGGAAACGCGGGAGCGGTGAAACGGCACCTTCGTGGGGAACATGCGCCCCGCGCGCGGCAGCCGGACCGTACGCTCGGAACCATGACGGAGTCCACCACACCGGTTCGGACCGGATTGCCGCCCTGGGCCAAGAAAGCGATCGCGGTGGTCGTGTCGCTGCTCGTGCTCGTCGTCGCGTACTTCGTGCTCGCCGCGTTCATTCCCCGGTGGTGGGCGCAGTCCGTCGGTTCCCTCGCCGCGCAGAGCTTCACCCGCGGAATCCTGTGGGGGCTGTTGTTCGGGCTCGTCTGCACCGCGGTTCCCCTCATCCTGCTGACATGGGTCTGGCAGGTCCGCCGGTGGAAGTACCGCCGAGGTGCGCAGATCCTGCTGGCGGTGGTCGCGGTCGTCGTCGCGCTCCCCAACCTCATGACGCTCAGCGTGGTGCTCGGCGGAGGCAACGCCGCTCACGCGGGCGAACGGATCATGGACGTCGACGCGCCCGGGTTCCGGGGTGCCTCGCTGGTCGGTGTGATCGCCGGGGTGCTCGTGTTCGTTCTGTTCCTCGCAGTGACCTGGCGCTACCGCAAGCGTGGGCGGGACCTGGAATCGGCGCGCGCGGACATCGCACGACGCGACGCGATGGGCGGTGACGCGGTGGGTGACGACCTCGGCGGAGACGACGAGGTTCGGTGAAGAGGGTGATGACCACTTCAGCCGATCCGAACGTGCACGTTCCGGGCTCAGGCGACGAATCGCCTGGTCTCGTTGGTGCCCCCAGTAGGGCTCGAACCTACGACCTGCGGATTAAAAGTCCGTAGCTCTACCAACTGAGCTATAGGGGCATGGGCGCACAGTTTAATCACATCGTGCCGAACGGTGGCAACAACCCGGCGTCACCTGGTGCGGCCCGGGTGCACACCCCCTGCCGGGCACCCGAGCCGGTGAAAAGCATACCACTCGGTGTGTTCTTCGATCGTCGCGAAGAGGGTGCTCAGGGGCCTGATGCCGGCTCGCCGTGGCGCCGCGCGCGCCCCCGGACGCGGGACACCGACTAGAGTTGGCGGGCGGGGGAACGGATACTTCGGAAGGCTCGCATTCCCATATGTCACGGCAACAGGAACGTGCGCGGCGGACACGTTCCGCGATCGTGCGATCCGCTGCGGCGGAGTTCGCCAAGCGCGGATACGCGGCTGCGTCGCTCAGTTCGATCCTGGAGAACTCGAACGCCACCAAAGGCGCGATGTACTTCCATTTCACCTCCAAGGAGAACCTGGCCCGCGCTGTCCTCGACGAGGGGCTCGACCGTTATCGCGCGATCGTCGATCGATGGGCGAAATCGGCGGAACTCGATCCGTTCGAACGCCTGTACGGCCTGGTCACGGATCTCGGTGATGCCTTGCGCAACGACGAGGTGATCGCCGCGGAGTTCCGGTTGGTGACCGAGCCGGAATTCGCGCGGGAAGCGCAGTTGCGCGGTGGTTACGTGTGGGGTCGGGCCGGGTATGCCCTCGCGGTCGAGGCCCGTGACGCCGGTCTGTTCCGGGACGGTGTGGACGTGCGGCGATTCGTCGAGGCGGTGGCGTCGTCGCTCGCGGGGCAGCGTTACCTGGTGGACCTGACGGCCGAGGATGTGGATGTGAGCACGAGGTTCGCGGCGTGTCTGGAGGTGCCGCTCGAGGCGATGGCATCCGAGAAATGGCTCGGTGAGTGGGGGCGTCGCGGATGGTCACGGGTGCGTACCTCGGCGTTACCGTGAAAACTGCTGTGACCTGCTGATTTGTGTATCGTTAACGCCGTGTCATAAGCTGTGCAAGCTCCCAACGGAACGCCAAGCCCGTTGAGGGTGCGGGTCGGAGGAATCCGGTCGGGCCCCCTTCGTCTAGCGGCCTAGGACGCCGCCCTTTCAAGGCGGTAGCGCGGGTTCGAATCCCGTAGGGGGTACGCTTCGGTCATCGACCGGGGTGTGCAGTACCCTTGGCAGAGAAGTGAATAGCAAGGCCCTGTGGCGCAGTTGGTTAGCGCGCCGCCCTGTCACGGCGGAGGTCGCGGGTTCGAGTCCCGTCAGGGTCGCAGAAGTATGCGATCGGCATTCGGTTCGGGTGCCGTCCGGCCAGGTAGCTCAGTTGGTACGAGCGTCCGCCTGAAAAGCGGAAGGTCGCCGGTTCGATCCCGGCCCTGGCCACCACGATGCTCCTTCGGGATCATCCACAACTTCACATCACGAACCCACCGATTGCGGTGGGTTCTCGTGTGAGAGCCTCCGGGTTCACACATGGCCCTGTGGCGCAGTTGGTTAGCGCGCCGCCCTGTCACGGCGGAGGTCGCGGGTTCGAGTCCCGTCAGGGTCGCTCCACGACGAGGCCCGGTGTCGATTCTTCGACACCGGGCCTCGTCTTCTGTGTCCGAGGTCGTCTGTGGCCGCGACGATTCCCCGTCGCCGGGCGGCCCGGTGGCCCCGGTTCGGCCGAACCGGAGACGATTGCACTGTGACGTCGGCGATCCCGCTACCGCCGAGTATTGAACATGTTCTAGTGTGGGCGCGACACAACCGATGGACATTTGTCCGAACGATCCCGAGGTGACTTTGTGCGAATCGCCCTGTTGTCGTATCGGAGCAAGCCGCACTGCGGGGGTCAGGGCGTGTACGTCCGCCACCTCAGCCGCGAGCTCGCCGCCCAGGGCCACACCGTCGAGGTGTTCTCCGGTCAGCCCTACCCGGATCTCGACGCCGGGGTCACGCTGACGAAGGTCCCGAGCCTGGACCTGTACCGAGACGACGATCCCTTCCGCACCCCGAGCCGGGGTGAGCTCCGGGACCTGATCGACGTCCTCGAGGTCGCGACCATGTGGACCGCCGGATTCCCCGAGCCCCGAACCTTCGGGCTGCGTGCCGCGCGCCTGTTGCGCAACCGGATCGGCGACTTCGACGTCGTCCACGACAACCAGTCCCTCGGCGGCGGGCTGCTACGCATCGCCGAGGATCTGCCGCTCGTGGCGACCATCCACCATCCGATCACCCGCGACCGCGACCTCGACCTGGCGTCCGCGACGACCTGGCAGCGCCGGCTCACACTGCGTCGCTGGTACGGCTTCCTCGGCATGCAGAAGCGGGTCGCCCGACGTATCCGCACGCTGCTGACGGTCTCCGACAATTCCGCCGACGACATCCGTGCCGCGTTCGGTGTCGACCCGCGACGTATCCACACCATTCCGCTGGGCGTGGACACCGAGCTGTTCGCGCCGCCCACCGAACCCCGCGTCGCCGGGCGCATCGTGTGTGTCGCCAGCGCCGACGCCCCGCTCAAAGGCGTTCCGGTGCTCCTCGAGGCCGTCGCGAAGCTCCGCACCGAACGCGACGTCGAACTGGTCCTCGTGTCGAAGCTCGCACCGGGCGGCGCCACCGAGCGGCTCATCGACGAGCTCGCGATCGGTGACGTCGTGCGCACCGTGTCGGGTATCGACGACGCCGAACTCGCCGCGTTGCTCGCGTCCGCGGACATCGCGGCGGTGCCGTCGCTGTACGAGGGGTTCTCGCTGCCGGCCGTCGAGGCGATGTCGTGCGGCACACCGCTCGTCGCCAGCCGTGCCGGCGCCATCCCGGAGGTGGTGGGCGACGCCGGCGTGTTGGTACCGCCCGGTGACGCGCAGCAGTTGGCGGCGGCGCTGGCGGATCTGTTCGACGACGCGGGTCGCCGCACCGAACTGGGGGCGCGCGCCCGCGCGCGGGTGGAGGAGAAGTACAGCTGGGCCGCGGTGGCGGCCCGGACCGCACGTGTCTACGAAGCGGCGATCGCCGCGCACGCAGGAGGGACCGACTGATGCTCACCGTCGACTTCGACCGCTTGGGGGTGCGGCCCGGATGCCGCGCGATCGACATCGGTGCGGGCGCCGGCCGGCACTCGTTCGAGTTGTATCGACGCGGCGCCGATGTGGTCGCGTTCGATCGCAGCGCCGACGACATGAAGGCCGTCGCCGACATGTTCGTCGCGATGGAACTCGAAGGGGAGGCACCGGAGGGCGCGCTCGCCCGCGCCGAGGTGGGCGACGCTCTCGCCCTGCCGTACGACGATGCGACCTTCGATGTGGTACTGATCTCCGAAGTGCTCGAGCATGTTCCGGAGGACGAGCGGGCCATCGCGGAACTGGTCCGGGTGCTCAGGCCCGGCGGCGTTGCGGCGGTGACGGTTCCGCGGTGGCTCCCCGAGAAGGTGTGCTGGGCGTTGTCGGACGCGTACCACGAGGTCGAGGGTGGGCACGTGCGCATCTACAAGGCGGACGAACTCGCCGCGAAACTCACGCGCGCGGGTCTCGTCGTGCGCGGCACCGACCACGCGCACGCGCTGCACTCGCCGTACTGGTGGCTCAAGTGCGCGGTGGGTGTCGACAACGACGACAATCCGCTCGTGAAGGCGTACCACCGGATGCTGGTGTGGGATCTGATGGACGCGCCGTGGCTCACCCGCACCGCCGAGTCGCTGCTCGATCCGGTCCTCGGCAAGAGCGTCGTCTTCTACCTCGAGAAGCCGGAATCCGGTGCGGTCCGGTGACGTGAACCGAGTCGAGCGGGGGTCGGCGTGCGCGCCGACCCCCGAGGTGCCGGGGATCCTGTCCCGCGACGAATGTCTGGCCACCGGTCTGGCGATCGCGCGGATGCAGGAGCCGTCGGGTGCCATCCCCTGGTTCCCGGGCGGGCACACCGACCCGTGGGATCATCTCGAATCGGCGATGGCGCTGACCGTCACCGGGTTGCGCGACGAGGCGGAGGCCGCGTTCGAGTGGTCGCGCACCACCCAACGTCCCGACGGATCGTGGCCGGCGAAGTTCCGGCGCGACGAGATCGAGAACGACGATACGGACAGCAATTTCACGGCGTACATCGCGGTCGGGGTGTGGCACCATCACCTCGTCACGGGCGACGAGCGGTTCGCCGGCCGGATGTGGCCGACGGTGCGTCGCGCGCTCGACCGGGTCGTCGACATGCAACTGTCGGGTGGGCAGATCGCGTGGGCGTCGGGGCGCGGTGGACGGGTCGACGAGGCTCTCGTGACGGGCTGCGCGAGTATCCATCACAGTCTCGTGTGCGGGATCCGTCTCGCCGGGGTCGTCGGTGATGCGCAGCCGCACTGGGAGATAGCGCTGTACCGGCTGGGGCATGCGCTGCGGCGGCATCCCGAGTTGTTCACTCCGAAGGACGAGTACTCGATGGACTGGTACTACCCGGTGCTCGGCGGTGCACTGCGCGGCGGCGACGCCCGTCGCAGGATCGAGTCGCGCTGGGACGATTTCGTCGTGGACGGGCTCGGGATCCGGTGCGTGGACCACAAGCCGTGGGTGACGGGAGCCGAGACCTGTGAGCTGGTGCTGGCGCTCGATGCGATCGGTGACGATCGGCGGGCGCGTGACCTGTTCGCGGCGATGCAGCACCTGCGCGATCCGGACGGCTCGTACTGGACGGGGCTCGTCTACGCGGACGGGAAGCGTTGGCCGGTGGAGGTGAGTTCGTGGACGTCCGCGGCGGTGGTGCTCGCCGCGGACGCCCTGTCGCGCACCACCGGTGGGAACGGGGTGTTCCGCGACGCGGTGGTGCCGGCCGACCGGGTCGGCGCGGACGGCTGCGCCGAGGGCTGCCCGGTGTTCGTCTAGCGGATCAGGAACCGGGCAGTACGCCCACGACACCGGCGGTGCGTTCGAGGACACGCAGCGAACCCGTCACGGACCTATCGGTGAACTCTCCGCTTTCCAGTGCGCGGCAGTATATCTCGTACGGCGGCCGTCCGCCGTCGGCGGGATCGGGGAAGACGTCGTGGATGATCAGTGCGCCGCCGATCCGTACCCACCGTGCCCACCCCTCGTAGTCCGCCTGCGCGGCGGCGCTGCTGTGCCCACCGTCGATGAACACGAACGACGCGGTGGTCTGCCAGAACGCCGCGACCTGCGGTGAGCTGCCGACGATCGCGACGACGTGGGATTCGAGATCGGCGTCGGCGAGGGTGTGACGGAGTCTGCCGACCGTGTCGAGGCGTCCGGTGTGCGGGTCGACGAGCGAGGTGTCGTGATATTCCCAGCCCGGCTGGTGCTCTTCGGATCCGTGATGATGGTCGACCGTCACGATCGTGCTGTCGGTCGCCTTCGCTGCGGCGCCCAGGTAGATGGTGGAACGTCCGCAATAGGTTCCGATTTCGACGCCGACGCCGCCGTCCAGGTAGGCGACGGCGGCGTCGTGCAGGGCGGTACCCTCGTCGTCGGGCATGAAACCCGGTGTGGCCTCGGCGAGTTCGACGGCCTCGCGGGGCAGGGTGGTGCGCGTCATCCGGGGTCTCTCCGTTCGCGTGGTTCGATTCCGGTCGCCAGCCTACCCAGCGGTCCGGAGCGAGGGAACCACTGCGCCACCGCGTTCCGGTGTCAGGGGTGTGCTGCGGGACGCCGCGAGTGCATGACCTTGCCGACGGCCGTGTCGAACTTGGTGCCCAGCGGCCACCCCACGTAGTGGCACAGGAACAGCGCGATCTCGCGCAACTGGGCCTCGTCCACCTCGCCGTTGTCGAAGGCCGCACCGATCTGGATCTCGGCGACGTCCGTCAGTCCCTGCGCGGTGAGCGCACCGAGCAGCAGCAACCGGCGATCACGGATGCTCAGACCGGGCCGCGACCAGATCTCGGCGAACAGGTGGTCGGCGGTGACGGCGAAATGGTCGCCCGGCCCGTCCCGGAACTCCCAGCCGTAGACCTTCGACATCATCTCGAGTCCGCGGCGGCGCTGGTCGTCGGTCACGACGGGTCCTCCTTCGTGTGGGTGCGGGCGGTGTCGCCGGTGCCGACACCGAGGCCCGGTCCGAGCCCGGCGAGAGCGCGGGACGCGAGCGGCAGATCGACGTCGAGACGGTCACCGAGGCCGAGTGCGAGCGACAGGTCCTTCTCGCCGAGCGCCCGCACGTGCGAGAAGATCGGGAACCACGAATCCTCGGGGGTGAGAGGTGCGGTGGTGTCGCGCCACATGATCGATCCCGCACCTCCGGTGATCGCGTCGGTGTGCCGGACCACCTTGCCCAGCGCCGCGATGTCGAGTCCGGCCGCCTCCGCGAGGCGCTGCGCCTCGGTGGCGGCGGTGAACGACACGAAGTGCAGCAGGTTGCGAGCCAGCTTCATGCGGGTCCCCGCCCCGACCGGGCCGGCGTGCACGACCAGCGCCGCGAACGCCCCGAACGGCTCCCGGATCGTCTCGAACGCGGACTCGGACGCGCCGACCATCACGGCGAGAGCAGCCTTGTCCGCGCCGGCGGCGCCACCGCTGACCGGTGCGTCGACGAACTCCACGCCGTGAGCGGCGCACCGTGCGGCGAGGTCCACGGCCGTCGTGTCCGAGATCGTCGAGTGCACGGCGATCACGGTGCCCGGCCGCGCCGTGGACAGCAGTCCGTTCGGGCCGGTCACCACGTCCCGCACCTGGTCGTCGTCGAGGACGGTGACGCACACGATGTCGCACACCGTCGCGAGTGCGGCGGGACCGGATGCGGCGTCGGCGCCGGCGTCGACGAACGGTGCGACGGCGTCCGGCCGGGTGTCGAGAACCGTCAGGCCGCCCGGATGGTCGAGCAGTCGTCTCGCCATCGGCGCACCCATGTTGCCGAGGCCGATGTACCCGATCCGCGGTGAGTCGCTCATGACCGGATCACCTGGCCGCCGTCGACGTTGAAGATCTGGCCGGTCACCCAGCCCGCCTCGTCCGAGAGGAGGAACAGGCACATCCCGACGAGATCGCCCGGGGTGCCCATCCGCCGGAGCGGGAGCTTGCCGACCATGTCGGCGACCATGTTCGCGGGTGTCGTCGACCGGGTGGCCTCGGTGTCGATGGGGCCCGGGGCGATGGCGTTGATCCGGATGTCGTTGCCGCCCAGTTCCACCGCCAACTGCTGGGTCAGCCCGTTGATGCCGACCTTCGCGAGGCCGTAGAAGCCGGAGTACAGCCAGGCCGCGGTCGACGACTGGTTGACGATGGAGCCGCCCTTCGCCATCATGTGCGGCCACACCGCGCGGGTGACGTTGAGGGCGCCGTCGAGATTGACGCTCATGAACTTCTTGTAGTAGTCCCACGGCACGGTCAGCAGCAGGTCGAGTTTCATCCCGCCGTAGATCGCGGCGTTGTTGACGACGTGGTCGATCCCGCCGTACACCTCGACGGTCTTCTCCGCGAGGGCCTGCGCGGATTCGGGGTCGGCGACGTCGACGGGAACGAAGACGGCGCTGCCACCGTCGGCGACGATCTGTTTGGCGACCTGCCCGCCGAGGGTGGTGTCGATGTCGGCGACGACGACGTTCGCGCCTTCGGCGGCGAGCGCGCGGGCGTACGCTTCGCCGATACCCTGTGCCGCACCGGTGACGATCGCGGTGCGGTCGGTGAATCTGGCCATGTTCCTGGTCCTTTCGGAAGGGTGGTCCCGGATCTGTCGGTGCGTGGGGATCAGGCCGGTTCGGCCACGAGCTTGGTCTCGAGGTACTCCTCGAATCCGGCCACACCCATCTCGCGGCCGATACCGGACTGCTTGTAGCCGCCGAACGGGGCGTCGGCGGCGTACCAGATGCCGCCGTTGACGCCGAGTGTTCCGGTGCGTACCCCGGCGACGACCCGGGCGATGCGGTCCGGGTCGGTGCCGTACACCGCGCCCGACAGCCCGTACGGGGAATCGTTGGCGATGCGGACGGCGTCGGCGTCGCCGTCGTGTGGAATGACCACGAGGACGGGACCGAAGATCTCCTCGCGGGCGGCGCGCGCGGAGTTGTCCAGCCCGGCGATGAGTGTGGGCTCGATGAAGAAACCGCGGTCGTGTTCGGCGGGACGTCCACCGCCGACGACGACCGTGCCGCCCTCCTCGACGGCCGATCGGATGTAGCCCTCGACGCGTTCGCGTTGCCGTTCGGAGATCAGTGGCCCGCACACGGTACCGGCGTCGTCCGGGTTGCCGGGCCGGATGCCGCGCATCGTGTCGGCGGTCAGGGCGACCGCCTCGTCGTAGCGTTCGCGGGGGACCACGAGTCGGGTGGTGATGGCGCAGCCCTGCCCCGCGTGGGTGCACACCGTGAACGCGGCCATGCTGCACGCACCGCGCAGGTCGGCGTCGTCGAGAACGAGGAAGGCGGATTTGCCGCCGAGCTCGAGGAAGACCTTCTTGAGATTGTCGGCGGCGGCGCGCATCACCGACTTTCCGGTCGCGGTGGAACCGGTGAACGAGATCAGGTCGACGCGCGGATCCTCGGCGAGCAGCGCGCCGATGCGGTGGTCGCTCGAGGTGACGACGTTGAACACGCCGGGTGGGAGGTCGGTCTCCTCCGCGGCGATCCTCGCGACGAGCGCTGCGCACCACGGGGTGTCGGGTGCCGGCTTGAGCACCACGGTGTTGCCGGCGGCGAGGGCGGGCCCGATCTTCGCGAAGTTGATCTGGTGGGGGAAGTTCCACGGGGTGATGGCACCGACGACACCGACGGCTTCCTTGAGCAGGTACCGGTGGGTGGGGATACCCATCGGTGAGGCGTTACCGAGATCCTGCGTCCACGAGTAGGTCTCGGCGAGGTCGGCGAACCACAGCAGATCGTCGACGGGACCCTCGAGATGCGCGCCGGCGGTGAGGAAGCGGGGCGCTCCGACCTCGGCGATGGTGATCTCCCGGAGTTCCTCGATGTGCCCGCGGAGGGCGTCGCGCAGTTGGCGCAGACAGTGGGCGCGGAAGCCGTGGTCGCGGCACCAGTCGGTCTCGTCGAACGCGCGGCGCGCGGCGTCGATGGCGGTGTCGAGATCGGCCGCGGTGCCGTCGGCGGCGTGGCCGAGGACCGCGCCGGTGCTGGGGTCGAGGATGTCGAACGTTCCTCCGCCACCGGGGACGAGTTTGCCGTCGATCAGGAGTGTCGAACTGTCGGTCGGGCGCAATGTCATGTGACGTTCCCTCGAATTCTGGACAGGTGTCTGGACTATAGTTCGGTGCGGCACCTCGATGCAATGGTCGCATCGGGGGTGGTTGTGGACGAAGACGATTCGACGCTCGGGTGCCGAGAGTCGACGTCGTCGACCCCTCGCCTGTCGCGACCGCGGCGCACGCCGCGGGAATGCTCGACGGACACGCGGGAAAGCTGCGTCCCGCGACCCGGTGCGCGAGGCGGCCGGTCGTGCGGGCGCAGATCCCCGTCCGGAAGCGCCTTTGTCGGTTACTGCTCGCCGCCGTGGCCGGTGCGGGCCGCATCGGCGGGAAGCGGGGACATCACGCCCGCCACGACCGTCTCGTAGATCCGGTCGAGGTCGAGTTCGGTGCCGAGGAACCCGCTGCTCTCGAGGATTGCGAATCCGTGCAGTGCCGAGAACATCCCGATGGCGGACTCCAGGGAGTGCTGCTCGGCGACGCCACAGGACACGAGCATCGTCCGCAGTGCGACGTTCGCGTCGAGCGCGGCCACCAGTAGCGCGTCGCGATCCACGGGTGCGCTCGTGAGGGCCTCGTACCGACGAGGATGCGTGGTCGCCCAATCGCGATGCGCGTCGATGAGCGCCCGCAGTCCGTCGCGACCACTGCGTCCCATCGCCACCTCGCGCAGGCGGTGTCCCAACTCGGTCATCGCGCGTACCTGCACGGCCGCGCGCACGTCGTCGAGGCCACGCACGTGGTTGTAGAGGGAGGCGGCGACGATGCCGAGTCGGTTCGACAGCGTGCTCATGGCGAGGGCGTCCCAACCCGATTCGTCGACCACCTCGAGGGCTGCCTCGATCACCTTGTCGCGGGTGAGGGTGCGTCGCCGGACGGGGCGTGCGTGGTCGCGTGTCATGAATCGATTCTAGGGGGCTTCCATTTCAAACGAATGGTAGTAGTTTGTTAACGAATTCCATTCGCACTTCGATCGCGAGGAACCATGACGACCCCCCACATCGATCTGAAGAACCCCGACCTCTACGCGCGCGCGGTGCCGCACGACGTCTTCGACGACCTCCGGGGACGCTGCCCCGTGTACTGGCAGCACGAGGACGACGGTCCCGGCTACTGGGCGATCACGCGGCACGCCGACGTCGTCGGTGTCTCCCGCGACAGCGGCACCTTCTCGTCGGCGCTGGGCACCACCCAGATCGACGAGTTCGACGAGGAGACCCGGCTCAAACAGGCCGCGATGCTCATCAACCTCGACCCACCCGACCACACCCGCCTGCGACAACTCGTCAGTCGCGGGTTCACGCCGCGGGTCGTCAAACGGCTCGAGGGGCACATCCGCACGATCTGCGAGCGGGTGGTCGGTGATCTGATCGAGGCCGGCCGGGGCGGCGCGGTCGTCGATCTCGTACCGATCGTCGCGGCGCCGTTGCCGCTCGAGGTCATCGCGGAGCTGCTCGGAGCACCCGCCGAGGACGTCGGGAAACTGTACGACTGGTCGAATCGGATGATCGGCTGGGACGACCCGGAGTACGGCAGTACCCAACAGGACGGTGAGTTGGCCGCCGCGGAGGTCTTCCTGTACGCCAACGAGATCGCCGCGCGGCGCCGCGTCGACCCCCGCGACGACATCGTCTCGAAACTGGTGTGCCCCGACGAGAACGGCGATGTGCTCACCGAGATCGAGTTCGACATGTTCTTCGTCCTGCTCGTCATCGCGGGCAACGAGACCACCCGCAACGCGATCTCGGGCGGGATGCAGGCGTTCATCGACAATCCGGACCAGTGGCGTCTGCTCAAGGAACGGCCCGAACTGGTGTCGGGTGCGGTCGAGGAGATCCTCCGTTGGGTCAGTCCCGTGATCGGGTTCCGTCGCACGCCGACGTGCCCGGCGGCCATCGGTGAGCAGACCGTCGAGAGGGGGGACAAGGTGGTCGTCTACTACCCGGCGGCGAACCGCGACGCGGAGGTGTTCGAGGACCCCCACCGATTCGACATCACCCGCGAACACAACCCGCATGTCGCGTTCGGTGGTACCGGGGTGCACTTCTGTCTGGGTGCGCATCTGGCGCGGCTCGAGTTGCGGGTGATGTTCGAGACGCTCGCCGCGCGACTCGACGTCGTGGAGGCGGCCGGCGAACCGCGCCGGCTGCGCTCGAACTTCGTCAGCGGCGTCAAGTCCATGCCCGTCCGGGTCCGCCCGGTGGCGACCATTGCCGGGCCACGGTTGCTGTAGTAATGTCCAGACACGTGTCCAGAAATGTGAATCTCGAATCGACCCGCCGACGCCTCACCGAACGGCAGGCGGACACCGTCGCGCGGCTGACCCAGGCCGCCGTGGAGGTGCTGCGCGACGAGGGATTCGCAGGTCTGACCGTTCGGATGGTCGCGGCACGAGCGGGTGTCGCACCCGCCACGGCCTACACCTACTTCTCGTCCAAGGAGCATCTCGTCGCCGAGGTGTTCTGGCGTCGCCTCGCGGCCTCGCCGGCCGTCGAATCGACCGATGCCGACCGCGCGGACCGGGTCGTGTCCGTGCTGCGGGCCGTCGCGCTGCTCATGGCCGACGAACCGGAGCTGGCCGCCGCCGTCACCAGTGCACTGCTGGGGCGGGACCCCGATGTCGAGCACCTGCGTGCCCGCATCGGCCTCGACATCCGCGACCGGCTCGCCGCGGCGCTCGGGGACGGGCCCGACCCCGACGAACTCGAAGCACTCGAACTGCTCTACGCCGGCGCTCTCGTGCGCGCCGGAATGGGATACGGAACATACGCAGAACTCGCCGACAGGTTGGAAGTCTCAGCCCGACTTTTATTGGAGTGATCCATGATCCAGGCCTCTCCGGAGTCCGTGTCGCTCGATCCACCGAACTTCGACCCCTACGACTACGGGTTCCACGAGGATCCCTACCCGACCTACCGTCGACTGCGGGAGGAGGCCCCCCTCTACCGCAATCGTGAGCTCGACTTCTGGGCCGTGTCGCGGCACGCCGACGTCGTCGCCGCCTTCCGCGACAACGCGCGACTGTCCAGCGCCAACGGCGTCTCCCTCGATCCGTCCGCGTACGGCCCGCACGCGCACAAGGTCATGTCGTTCCTCGCGATGGACGATCCGCGGCACATGCGGATGCGGCAACTCGTGTCGAAGGGATTCACCCCCCGGCGCGTCGCCGATCTGCAGGAGCGCATCCTCGAACTGACTCTGGGCTACCTCGAACCCGCCCTCGACGCCGGCGAATTCGACTGGATCGCCGAGGTCGCCGGCAAACTCCCGATGGATGTGATCTCCGAACTCATGGGGGTGCCCGAGGTCGATCGCGCGGAGATCCGACGGCTCGCCGACCTCGTCGTGCACCGGGAGGAAGGGGTGCTCGACGTCCCGGTCGCCGCGATGGAGGCGTCCCTGAACCTCGTGGGCTACTACGCGGACATGATCGCCGAGCGCCGCCGCGCCGCCACGTCCGATCTCACGTCCGCGCTGCTCGACGCCGAGATCGACGGCGACCGGCTCACCGACGACGAGATCATCGGATTCATGTTCCTCATGGTCGTCGCAGGCAACGAGACCACCACCAAACTCCTCGGCAACGCCCTCTACTGGGGTGCCCGCGCGCAGGACCAGGTGTCGCGGGTGCTCACCGACCCGCACCGAGCGCCCGACTGGGTGGAGGAGACCCTCCGCTACGACACGTCCAGTCAGCTGGTCGCCCGCACGGCGGCGGAGGACATCGACCTGCACGGGTCCACCATCCGCGCCGGCGACAAGGTGCTCCTGCTCATCGGATCGGCCAACCGCGATTCCGCCGTCTTCGACGACGCCGACGAGTTCCGCATCGACCGGGACAGCACCAACAAGATCGCGAGTTTCGGTGGGGGAGTGCATTTCTGCCTCGGAGCCCACCTCGCGCGGCTCGAGGCGAACATCGCCCTCGAACAGTTCGCGCGGCGCGTCGCCGACTACGACGTCGACTTCGACCGGTGCGAACGCGTCCACTCCACCAACGTCCGCGGCTTCGCCGCCCTCCCCGTGAAGGTGACCGAGCGACATGCCTAGATTCGACCCGCATCCCGCACGCCGGCCCGCCCTCGTCACCGGAGCCTCGTCCGGCATCGGCACCGCCACCGCCTACGCCCTCGCCGAACTGGGGCACCCCGTCGCGCTCGGGGCGCGGCGCGTCGACGAGTGCGAAGCGATCGCCGAGAAGATCCGCGCCGAGGGCGGTCGGGCCGTCGCCCACCACCTCGACGTGTCGTCCACCGATTCCGTCGACGCATTCGTCACCGCCGCGGAGTCCGCGCACGGACCGACCGAGATCGTGGTGTCCGGTGCCGGCGACATGGACTTCGCGCTCGTCCACGAGATGGACCCGGACCGCTTCGAATTCCAGGTCGACGTACACCTCGGTGGCACGCAGCGTCTCGCGCACCGCGTGATCCCCGGCATGATCGACCGCGCCCGCGGTGATTTCGTGGTGATCGGCTCCGACTGCGCTGTCGAGGCCCGTCCCCGAGCCGGTGCATACATCGGGGCCAAGACCGGTCTCGAAGCGCTGGTGCGGCAGATGCGGATGGAACTCGAGGGCACCGGTGTGCGCGCCTCGACCGTCCGCCCGGGGCCGACGCAGACGGCGGCGGGCGCGGACCAGCCGGAGCGCGTCGTCGGTCCGCTGCTCGAGGACTGGATCCACTGGGGTCTGGCCCGCCACCCCTATCTCCTGCGGGCATCCGACATCGCCGCCGCCGCGGTGTCCGTCGTCTCGGCGCCGCGCGGCGCCCACATCGTGCTCATCGAGGTGCAACCCGAGGCACCGCTGCGGAAGGAAGACAAGTGAACGCAGGATCACCCGACATTCTCGTCGCACCGAAGGTCGTCTCCGGGGGCGAACACGAGCACGGACATCTCGAGGAACTGCGCAGCGACCCGATCGCCCTGATGAACCGGGTGCGGCGGGAATGCGGCGACGTCGGAGCGTTCCGCCTCGCCGACAGGAACGTCGTGCTGCTCTCCGGCGCGGAGGCGAACGAGTTCTTCTTCCGCTCCGCCGACGAGGATCTCGATCAGCAGGCCGCCTACCCGTTCATGAAGCCCGTGTTCGGGGAGGGCGTGGTCTTCGACGCGAGCCCCGAGCGGCGCAAGGAGATGCTGCACAACACGGCGTTGCGCGGTGAACAGATGAAGGGGCACGCAGCGACCATCGACCGCGAGGTGCAGGACATGGTTGCGGGCTGGGGCGACGAGGGCGAGATCGACCTGCTCGAGTTCTTCGCGGAACTGACGATCTACACGTCGTCGGCATGCCTGATCGGCAAGAAGTTCCGCGACCGGCTCGACAGTCGGTTCGCGCGGCTGTACCACGATCTGGAGAAGGGCACGGACGCACTGGCCTTCGTCGACCCGTACGCGCCGATCGAGAGCTTCCGGCGCCGAGACGAGGCCCGCCGCGGACTCGTCGCCCTCGTCCAGGAGATCATGGACGAACGGATCGCGAATCCCCCTCAGGGCAAGGAGGATCGCGACCTTCTCGACGTGCTGGTGTCGGTGCCCGACGAGAACGGTGATCCACGGTTCAGCGCCGACGAGGTCACCGGCATCTTTATCTCGATGATGTTCGCCGGCCACCACACGACGTCGGGGACGGCGGCGTGGGCGCTGATCGAACTGCTCCGCAATCCCGAGTACATGCGGCAGGTCGCCGAGGAACTCGACGGCATCTACGCAGACGGTCAGGACGTGAGTTTTCATGCTCTGCGGCAGATTCCGGTACTCGAGGCGGTGCTGAAGGAGACCCTGCGGATGCATCCGCCGCTGATCCTGCTGCTGCGCGTCGCCCGCGCGGACTTCGAGGTCGCCGGTCATCGCATCGCCGAAGGGGATCTGGTCGGTGCGACACCGGCGATCTCCAATCGCATCCCGGAGGATTTCCCCGATCCCGATGTGTTCGATCCGGGCCGGTACATCGATCCGAACCAGGAGGACATCGTCAACCGGTGGACGTGGATTCCGTTCGGGGCGGGCCGGCACCGGTGTGTCGGCGCGGCGTTCGCGCTCATGCAGCTCAAGGCGATGTTCTCGATCATGTTGCGCGACTACGAGTTCGAACTTGCCCAGCCCGCCGACACCTACCGCAACGATCACTCGAAGATGGTGGTGCAGCTCGCGCAACCGTGCGCGGTGCGGTACCGCCGTCGCGCCCGGAGGTGAGACCACCGTGAAAGTCGAAGCCGACCTCGACCTGTGCCAGGGGCACGCCATGTGCTCGATGGAGGCACCCGACGTGTTCACCGTCCCCAGACACGGCACCGTCGAGATCCTGCTCGCCGACGTTCCCGACGACCTGCGCGGCGACGTCGAGAACGCGGTGCGCTACTGCCCGACACGGGCGCTGCGCATCATCGAGGACTGAGCACCCGCACAGATCTTCCCGCACAGATCTTCCCGCACGACCGTCAAGCAGTACCACCGACAGCCCACTCACTCAGGAGACACGCGATGGCCACGTTCGACCGTGCCGAGCTGGACGAGATGATCACCCGCTGGATCGACGCCAACAAGAAGGCCGAGGCGGCGGGGGACTGGACGCCGCTCGCCGAGATGTACACCGAGGACGCCACCTACGGGTGGAACTACGGGCCGAAGGACGACTTCATGGCCGTGGGACGCGACGAGATCCGAGATCTCGCGCTCGGGCAGGAGATGAGGGGCCTCGAAGGCTGGGAGTACCCGTACCAGCAGTTCGTCGTCGACGACCGCAGCGGCGACGTCATCGGCCTGTGGAAGCAGGTCGCCGACGCCACCCGCGAGGACGGCTCCCACTACGCGGTGCACGGCATCGGCGGCAGTTGGTTCCGGTACGGCGGCGACTTCCGGTGGTCGTGGCAACGGGACTTCTTCGACTTCGGGAACGTCTCCCACCTGTTCCTCGAGATGATCACCGACCGGGCGTTGTCCGACGGGATGCACAAGCGCATCGAACGCTCCACCTCGGGTAAGCGCCTACCCGGCTGGTACCCGGCGGGGCAGGCACCGGTCTCGCTGTGGTGACGACGGCGCGCACCGGCGGGTCGTTCGCGGCGCTGTCCCGCAGCGATCTCGCCGTCCTGGTCCCGGAACTGTTGCTGTGCGGCCAGCTCATCGACCGGTCGGGGATGGCGCACCTGATCTCCGCCTTCGGTCGTGACGGCATGGCCGCCGTCGCGATCGAGGAATGGCAGGCGTCGTCCCCGTGGTACACCCGACGGATGCAACGCGCTCTCGGATACGAGGGCGACGACGTCGAAACCATCTTCAAAGGGCTGCAACTCGACATCGGGGCACCTCCGCAGTTCATGGACTTCCGGTATCGCGTCGACGACCGCGACCACGGGGAGTTCTGGCTCGATCACTGCGGTGCCCTCGTGGACGTCGAACCGCTCGGCGACGACTACGTCACCGCGATGTGCCACGACATCGAGGACCCGACCTTCGACGCGACCGCCCTGGCGACGAACCCGCACGCCCGGGTGCGGCCGATCCACCGGCCGCCGCGCCGACCCGCCGACCGTCATCCGCACTGCGCGTGGACCGTGACGATCGACCCGGCACACGTGCCGCCCCGCATGGAATCGCACACCGAACAGGTCGGTCGCAGTGTCGCCGCGGGTCTCGACCTGAGCCCCATCGTCCGCGGGGGAGGCGGCCGTGACGACTATGCGGGTCCGCTGCTGTCGGACGTGCGGTTCGCCGATTTCTCCCGGTCGGCGCTCGTCCGGATCGCCGAGGAGGTGTGCCTGCAGCAGCACCTGCTCACGCTGGGATTCCTCATCGGGGTACGCCGCCGCACGGACGAGGAGTCCGCGGCAACGCTGCTCCGGCGGCAGCTGACGGGGATCGCGGGGCTCACCTCCGAACGGATCCGCAACGCCCTCGGGCTGCCGGGGACGTTCGAGGGTCTGGCCGCGGTACTCGACCTGCACCCGGTGTTCGCGCCGCACCAGTACGTGGACCGGATCGTCGAACCCCACGCCGACCGGGTGCGTCTGCGGCTCGGCCGCGGCGCGGGCATCGACGAGGACGGCGGCTGGACCACCTTCGTCGACGCCGACCACCTCGACCCGCTCGACGCGCTCGTCCGAGGCGTCGATACGCACTTCACCTCGCGTGTGGTCGCGGAGACCGAGGACGCACTCGTCGTCGACGTCGTCCGCACACCCGAACCTGCCCGTGAACACGCAGACGTCGCGATCACCCGGTTCTCCTCGGGTGCCGCGTTCGTCTTCGAGGACCGCGGCATCCCGTTGCCGCTCACCGTCCTCTGATCGTCTTTCCCGATGTTCGACCGCGCGCGGCGACGCACACGGAACACCGAAAGGTAAGGACATACAAGTGGATACCGCGCTGTCGCGCCGCACATTCCTGGGCGGCGCCACGGCCGCCGCACTCGCGCTGACCCTGACCGCCGTTCCCCGCGCGCGGGCCTCTGTGACCGAGGAGCGGCATCGGGCCGTCGTCGTCGGCAGCGGCTTCGGTGGGGCGATCACCGCCCTGCACCTCGGCCGAGCGGGAGTGTCGACCCTCGTGTTGGAACGGGGAATCCGCTGGCCGACCGGGCCGAACGCCGAGACCTTCCCGCACATGCTGCAACCCGACCGGCGCATGTCGTGGCTGTCGCCGGTGCCGGTGATGACCGGCACCCCGCCCGTGCCCACCGACCCGTTCACCGGGCTGATCGAGCGGATCCGCGGGAACGGGATGGACATCCTGTGCGGTGCGGGTGTCGGCGGCAGTTCCCTGCCGTATCACGGTATGACGCTGCAGCCCGACGGCGACCGGTTCGCCGAATCGGTCTCGTCGTCGATCGACTACGACAGACTCGACGCCGACCACTACCGCCGGGTGGCCCGCACCCTGCGGCTCGCCACGATCCCCGATGACGTGCTCGGCCACGAACGGTACCGCTCGTCACGGCAGTTCCTCGATCGTGCGGGTGCCGAAGGGTTCGAGACGTTCCGGGTGCCCATGCCCATCGACTGGGACTATGCGCGACGCGAGCTCACCGGCGAGCTGAAGCCGTCCTACACCACGGGCGACGTGATCTACGGGGTGAACAACGGCGGCAAGTTCTCCGTCGACGTGACCTATCTGGCGCAGGCGGAGGCAACCGGCCGCGTCCGGGTCGAGCCGCTGCACCGCGTGAACGACATCGAACGCGCCGCGGACGGCACGTGGATCACACACGTCGACCGGATCCACACCGACGGCACCGTCCTCGAACGCAAGCGCATCGTCTCGGACGCGCTGTTCCTCGGTGGAGGCTCCGCGGGTACCACCCGGCTGCTGATGAAGGCGCACGGCAAGGGGTTGATCCCGGACCTGCCCGACGCGGTGGGAACGGGGTGGGGAAACAACGGTGACCGGGTGTTCTCGGTGACCACCCCGATGCTGAGCCCCGGCGCCTTCCAGGGTGGGCCGGCGTGCGTCGGTATGCGCGACCACACCGATCCTGCCGGTGCACTCATGATCGTCACCGGTCCGGTCCCGTTCCCCGCCGACCTGGGTACCACCTCGGTGATCGGGCTCGGTGTGGTGCGGGGGCTCGGGCGCTGGCACTACGATCCCGCGCGTGACGACGCCGTCCTGAACTGGGACCAGGCCTACGACCGGGACCTGACCCGGGCCATCGAGACCCGGATCCGCAGGATCGCCGGGCCGGCCGCGGTGATGATCGACGTGAACGCCGTCGACGTGAACACCTTCCATCCGCTCGGCGGCGCCCCGATGGGCACCGTGTGCGACGACGCGGGGCGGGTGCACGGGCAACGCGGCCTCTACGTCGTCGACGGCGCCCGGATCCCGGGCTCCACCGGGGCCTGCAATCCGTCGATGACCATCGCGGCGCTCGCCGAATTCGGCGGTGACGACATCGTCGCGCGCGATGTCGACGCGGTGTTCTGAGTTCGGCGGTGACGCGGGCACCGACGGGGCGCATTCCGCGGCCATATCCAGGTGATTTGTCGGTTATGTCGGATTATCGTGCAAAACCGCGCGCGTCCGTCTACGATGCAGGAAATCCTAACCTATGCAGGTTGCGGTGTCGGCTCGTCGCGTTCCCGGATCGCTCTCCCGGATCAGGGGGCCGAGGACCGATCGACACCGTGAGCGGCGCGGGTGCGGAGTCCATGTCCGATGTTTCACGCGGTGAGCAGGAGTGAATATGGTGGTTCTGCGACGGATGGCGGCGCTGTCGGTCGGTGCTGTGGTGGCGGCCGGACTGGTTGCGTGCGGCTCGTCCGAACCCGATCCCTCGGAGGCGTCGGCGACTACCGCGAACGCGGACGGTGATGTGTCCCTGGTCGTCTATTCGGGTCGCGACGAGGATCTGGTCGATCCGCTGATCGAGCGGATCGGCGGCGACATCGAGGTGGACTACTCCGGCAACACGAACGCGCAGGCGGCGAAGATCCTGGAGGAAGGCGACGCGACGCCGGCGGACGTGTTCTACGGCCAGGACGCGGGCGCCCTGGGTGTCCTCGACGATGCGGGAGCGCTCGCACCACTACCGGACGACGTCCTGCAGCTCGTTCCCGAACAGTATCGGGCCGCCGACGGGACGTGGGTCGCCACGTCCGCGCGTGCGCGGGTCCTCGCGTACAACACCGATCTCGTGCAGCCGACCGAGCTCCCCGACGGCATCGACGGATTGCTCGACCCGAGATGGCGGGGGACGATCGGATACGCACCGACGAATGCGTCCTTCCAGGCGTTCGTCACCGCACTGCGTGTCCAGCGCGGCGAGGACGGTGCCCGGGAGTGGCTCGAAGGATTCGTCGCGAACGACCCGGTGCCGTTCGAGGGCAACGGACCGTTGATCTCGGCGGTGAACGACGGGCAGATCACCGCGGGACTGACCAACCACTACTACTGGTACCCGTTCACGGCCGAACGCGGTGGAGACGCTCCCATCGCATTGCACTACTTCGCACCCGGCGACCCCGGGGCGTTGGTCAACGTGGCGGGCGTGGGTGTCCTCGCGGCCTCGGACAACCAGGCTGCGGCACAGGAGTTCATCCGTGAACTGCTCTCCGCCGAATCGCAGACCTACTTCGCGAACGAGACCGCCGAGTACCCTGTGATCGACGGTGTCGAGTCCGACTACGATCTCCCGCCGCTGGCCGAGTTGGGTGTGTCCGACATCGACCTCGGCGATCTGGCATCCCTGGAGCAGACGCAAGCGTTGCTCGCCGAAGTCGGAATCATCTGATTGTCCTCGATCGTGCGCGGCCGTCCCCTTCTCGCGGGGACTGCCGCTGTCGTGGCCGTGTTCGCGCTCAGCCCGATCGTCCACCTGACGGTCCGGGTGTTCGAAGGGGGAACCGGCGCAGCCTTCTCGTTGTTGTTCCGGCAGCGGACCCTCGATCTGGCGGTGCGGACCCTCGTGCTGACCCTCGTCGTCGCGCTGGGATGCCTGATCGTCGGTGTGCTCGCGGCGTGGCTCGTCACCCGCACCGACCTGCCCGGACGCAGATTCTTCGCGGTTGCCCTGGCGGCTCCGCTCGCGATTCCGTCGTACGTGGCCGCCTACGTGTGGATCGCCGAGTTCCCCGTGCTCGCCGGCCTGCCCGGCGCTGCCCTCGTCCTGATCGCGTCGTGCTTCCCGCTGGTCATGTTGCCGGTCGCGGCGGCGTTCGCCAGCGCGGACCCCGGGGTGTCCGAGGTGTCGCGGACCCTCGGCAGGAACGCATTCCGGACGGCGTGGACCGTCGAGGCCAGAGGCGTGGTACCCGCGGCCGCCGCAGGCACGCTGCTGGCGTCGCTCTACACGATCAGCGACTTCGGGGCGGTGGCGTTGATGCGATACGACGCGTTCACGCTGGGTGTGTACAGCGCGTATCGGGGCGGACTCGACCGCACCGTCGCGGCGGTACTCGGGCTCGTCCTCGTCGTGATCGCCACGGTGCTCACACTCCTCGAACGCCGGTTGCGGCGCGGAGCGACGGCGCGAACGGGTTCGGGAGTGTCGCGTGTCGCCGAGCCGATCCCACTGAGACGCTGGGTCGTTCCGGCCTGGTCCGTGGTGCTCGCCGTGCTCACCGTGTCGGTACTCGTGCCCATGCTCGGGCTCGTACGGTGGATGATCCACTCGCTGCGATTCACGATCGCGTGGCGCGACGTGCTCACCGCGATGCTCACGACGATCCAGTACGCGACGGCGGCGGCGGTGGTCGTCGTGGTGCTGGCGGTACCCGTCGCCGTGTACGTGGCGAGGACGTCCTCGCCCGTCGGCCGGGCCGCCGAAACCGCGGTGTACATCGCGCACGGGCTGCCGGGGATCACCGTCGGACTGGCGGTGGTGTTCTTCGGAATACGTTTCCTTCCCGCCTTCTACCAGACCGCGGTGCTCCTGATCGTCGCGTACGCGGTGCTGTTCCTGCCCCTCGCGGTCGGACCGGCCCGCGCCGCGATCGTGTCCACCTCGGCGGCGGTCGACGACGTGTCGCGCACGCTCGGATCGGGACCCGCCCGGACGGATCGCCGCGTGACTCTTCCCCTGGCGCTGCCGGGCATCGCCGCGGGAGCCGCGCTCGTGTTCCTCACCGTGGCGAAGGAGCTGCCCGCCACCCTGATGCTGCGACCTCGGGGAGCCGACACCCTGGCGACCGAACTGTGGTCGGCGACGCAGGTTCTCAAGTACGGAGAGGCTGCTCCGTACGCGCTCGCCCTCGTCCTCGTCTCGGTCGTGCCCACCATTGTCCTCGACCGGGCGGTCCGTCGCCGGTCCGTTCCGGTGCGCGAGGCACCCGTGGAGGTTGCGTCGTGACGAGGATCGAAGCCCGCGGTGTGTACGCCTCCTACGGCAGGACCCGGGTACTGAACGATGTGGACCTGCACCTCGACGCCGGCGAGATGCTGGCGGTCCTCGGGCCGTCGGGGTGCGGTAAGACCACGCTGCTGCGCGCGATCGCGGGACTGCACCGGATCGACGCGGGTGTGATCGTCGCCGGAACCCGTGTTCTCGCGCGACCACCGGCGGTGCACGTCGACCCGGAGCGCCGGCGGGTCGGTCTGATGCCGCAGGAAGGCGCGCTGTTCCCGCATCTGACGGTTCGACGGAACGTCGAGTTCGGTTTGGTCCCGCCGTTGCTGCGTCGTCGCCGCGGTGGTGCGGCGGCGCGGCGACGCAGGGTGGACGAACTCCTGGAGTTGGTCGGGCTCGCGGACTCGGGTGACGCACGGCCGCAGGAACTCTCGGGTGGTCAGCAGCAACGGGTGGCGCTCGCGCGTGCGCTCGCGCCGCGACCGGACGTCGTCCTGATGGACGAACCCTTCGCCTCCCTGGATCCGGCGCTGCGCGCGGAAATCCGGACCGAGGTGAAGGACATGTTGAAGGCGGACGACACACCCGCGATCCTCGTCACCCACGATCGTGCGGAGGCGATGTCCGTCGCCGACCGGCTCACCATCCTTCGTGCCGGGCGCACGCTGCAGACCGGCACCCCGGTCGACGTCTACCGGAACCCGGTGTCGCCGGAGGTCGGTGCGTTCATCGGTGACGCGGTGATCGTCGAGGCATCCGCACGCGGGGCCGCGGCCGACACGCTGTTCGGGCCGGTCCGGGTCGCCGGTGCCGTGGGTGGGCCCGTCGACGGCCGCATCCTCATCAGGCCGGAACAGATCGAGCCGGCCGCCGACCCGGACGGCCGATTCGTCGTGGCACGCGTCGTGTTCGCGGGTGGGTACTCGCTGGTCACGATCACCGACCCGCGCTCGGGCACCACCGGAACGGCGCTCGTTCGCGGTGCGTCCCTGCTCGACGTGGGCGGTCGTGTCTCGGTCCGTGTCACCGGGGAGGCGGCGTTCTTCCCGTCGTCCGTCCCCGAGAGCGACGACGAATGCGAACACCGTTCGCCGGTGCCGGAGGCGCCCTCGGGTTCCCGGTGACCGCGACGGTCGTACGGGGACGGGACGGCGGGCCGGTACGGTGGACTGGTTCCGTTCACCCCCGAGTCGACCGGCAGATGCAGCGAGAGAACTGGATGTTCGTACGCTTCCCACGCAGTACCGAGTTGTCCCGCGCCCGGGTCGTTCCGCCGGCCCGGCATCCGGTGTCCGGTGCGGGGACACCTCCCGGATCCGGCCGTGACGGCGCGGGTGTCGCCGGCGCGGCAGGCCGCCCCTCATGACGGCGCGGGTCGCCCGCGGGGGTGTCGCCGCGGCGATGGCCCTGGGGATGCTCATGTCCGCCGGGTCGGTGGGAGCCGCCCCGCTGTCGGTGTCTCCGGACGGATTCACGACGCGATGCACCCCGACCGCCCCGGATTCGGACGCACTGTCCGGGTTGGTGTGGGCGGGGGACGTCGCCTACGCGATCGGAGACCGCGGGAACGACGATCGGCTGGCCGTGCTCGACACCGCGACGTGCACGGTGAACCGATGGATCGAACTCGACGGCACGATCGACGTCGAGGACCTGGCGCTCGACGGCAACGGTACGGTCTGGGCGGCAGGCACCGACGACAACGATTCTCGCCGGGACACCGTCGCACTGATCGGCATTGACCCGGATTCCGGGGCGCAGACACGGCTGACCCTGCGCTTCCCCGACGGCCCGCACGAGGTGGAGGCGGTTGCGCTCACCCCGCGCGGGGTCCCGGTGCTGGTCGGCAAGGTCGGTGACGGAACGGCGGCGGTGTACACCGCGGACGGTGAGGGCGCCGTGGACGCGGTGGCGGACGGGGCGACCATCGACCTCGTCGAGGCCGGACCGGTACGGGCGTCGGCGATGGACGGCACGACCCGACCGATCACGGGCGCGGCGGTCTCGGCCGACGGGACGATCGCGGCCCTGCGCACGAAGAAGGACGTCTATCTGTTCGCTGTCCACGACGGTGATGCCGCCGGTGCGTTCACCTCGGCGCCGGTCGTCGTGATCGAGGCACCGGAACAGCCGCAGGGCGAGACGGTCACCTTCACCGAGGACAACGCCCTGCTGCTGGCATCCGAGTCCGCCGGAGAACCGACACCACCGATCCTCGAACTCCGCGGCGCAGCCGATCTGGTGGCGCGTGGCGGCGCCACGGCCACCGCGTCACCGGATCCCGGTGTGGCGGTGGCCGTGGTGCTCCTCGCGGTGGTCGTCGGCTGCAGCGGGGGTTGGGCGCTGCTCCGGCGCGTGCGGGCGTGAACCGGCCGCGGACCGGAGAGGCCCGGGATCAGTTCGCAGCCGCCGACACACCCGCGCGACGGCCGAAGAAGCTGCCGTCGCCGAGCGAGGTGCCGCTCGCGTACCCCCACGCACACACACCGGACGTGCAGCGGCCGGCGGCGAACAACCCGGGGATCGGCTCACCCGAGACGTGCAGGACCTCCGAGTCCACGGTGGTGCGCAGTCCGCCCAGGGTGAATCCGGCGGTGCAGTTGCGCAGATCCAACGCTGCGACCGGGGTGCCGATCGGCTTGACCCACTCGCTCTTCTTCCCGAGCACGGGATCGACGCCGTCGGCAGCGTGCCGGTTGTACACCTCGACGGTCGTCTGCAGCGTCCCGCCGGGCAGGCCCATGTCGGATTCGAGTTCTTCGACGGTCTCGGCCACCCACTTGGGTTGGAAACGGAAGAACGGCGTGGAACTGGTTGCGGCGCAGCCTTCTTCGTACGAAGCTTCGTCGATGATCAGGAATGCCCGGTTGTCGTTCTTCAGCAGCGTGAGTTGGCCGATCCGACCCGGGTAGGTGTCTTCGGGAACGTACCGCTGGCCGCGGCCGTTGACGAGGATGCCGCGGGCCATGAGCTGCGGGTCGCCGAAGAACGCGACCTCGGTGGCGTCCATGTGTGCGAGATCGGCGCCGAGCGCCTGCGCCATGCGAATGGCCCGGCCGTCGTGCTCCTCGATGGCGGCTCCGGGCCGTCCCTCGAGCTGCGGGGCATACGCGGCGACCATCTCCTTGTTGTAGGCGAAGCTGCCGGTGGCGAGGACGACGCCGCGACGGGCGCGCACGGTGAGTTCCTTGCCGTACTGCTTGGCTGCGACCCCGACGACGCGGCCGTCACGGTCGACGACGAGACGCTGCACCCGCACGTCGTACTCGGCGCGCACGCCGAGTTCGGCAGCGACCCGCGACAGCGGTTCCATGATCATGTAACCCCCGCCCTTCTCGCCGGTTCGCTTGTCGCTCATCTGCGGAACGTGACCGCGCGGGGCCGGGGTGGCGATCTCGTTGAACGGTGCGGCGTTCTCGCCGCCCGAGAACATCAGGCCGTCGTCGCCGGGGATCTCCCAGCCGGGTTCGCCCCAGAAGCTCTCCTTGAACACGACGCCGTTCGCGACGAGCCACTCGTAGTGTTCGACGCTGCCGTCGCAGTACTCGGAGATCTTCGCTTCATCGGCGCCCGGGCCGAGCGCGGCGAGCATGAACGCTTTCATGTTCTCGGGGGTGTCCTCGAATCCGAGGGCCTTCTGCAGCCGGGTGCCACCGCCGAGGTAGAGGATGCCGCCGGACAGCGATGCCGCACCGCCCCACCCGCCGGTGCGTTCGAGGACGAGGACGTCGGCGCCGGCCCGCGCCGCCTCGATGGAGGCGGAGACGCCGGCGATGCCGTATCCGGCGACGACGACGTCGGCTTCGTGGTCCCACGAGGTGATCTCGTCGGCGGACAGGGGGTGCAGATCGGTGCTCAAGCGTCATCCGTTCTCGTTCGGTGTGTTCGTCGTGTGGCGGGTGCCGGTGCTCAGGGCAGGTCGGCGAGGGTGTCGGCGAGGCGGTCGAGGTACGTCAGGACCTCGGCCTCGGGTGCGTCGGGCAGTCCGAAGAGGACCTCGGTGACGCCGGCGTCGCGCCACTGCGCGAGCCGGTCGCGCTTCGGGGGGCCGGCGAGCGCGAGCACCTCGGGGGTGCCGGTGCGGCCCGCGTCGGCCCAGGCCTTGTGGAGGCACTGCACGTGGTCGACGATGTCGCGTTCGGTGGGGGTGGTGATCCAGCCGTCGGCCGAACGCACGATCCAGGCGAAGTTGCGGTCGGTGGCGCCGGCGCCGAGCAGCACGGGTGGGCGGGGCTGCTGGACGGGTTTCGGCCACGCCCAGCTCGCACCGAACTCGACGAACGTCCCCTCGTAGGACGCCTCCTCCTGCGTCCACAGGGCCTGCATCGCCTCGAGGTACTCGCGCAGCGCGGTCCGCTTCTTGTTCGGAGGGACACCGTGGTCGGCGAGTTCTTCGGCGTTCCAGCCGAAGCCGGTTCCGAGGACCACCCGCCCGCCGGACAGGTGGTCGAGGGAAGCGATGGTCTTGGCGAGCGTGATGGGGTCGTGTTCGAGGGGGAGGGCCACCGAGGTGCCGAGCCTGATGGTCGAGGTGACGGCAGCGGCGAGAGCGAGTGCGACCCACGGGTCGAGGGTGCGCATGTACCGGTCGTCGGGGAGGGTCTCGTTTCCGGTGCCGGGATGCGCGGATGTGCGTCGAGCGGGGATGTGGGTGTGTTCGGGAACGTAGAAGCTGTCGAATCCGCGGCTTTCCGCGGCCTTCGCGGCGACGTCGGGTCGGATACCTCGGTCGCTCGTGAACAGGGTGATTCCGTGGCGCACTGCGGCCCCTCTCATCGGATGATGCAGAAAATGTAACGCGTTCTACCGATGGAGGGAAGACTTTTCCGGACAGGTGTCCGGAAAATCTGTGGGCGCTTCGGTCGACTATCCTGGTTCGGCGACGAAAGGGTGTGTTCATGGCGGACGAGCGGTCCCGGGCGGCCAAGCGGGCCGCGACGCTTCCGGGCGCGGGCCTGCGGCCGGCGCAGCGGGCGCGTTACCTGCGCATCATCGACTCGGCGAAGGAACTGGCCTCCGAAGGTGGCTACGACGCGGTGCAGATGCGTGCCGTCGCCGAACGCTCCGAGGTTGCGCTCGGCACCGTCTACCGATACTTCCCCTCGAAGAACCAACTGCTCGTCGTCGCGATGGTGATGCAGTTCGAGGAGGTCGGGGACCGGTTCGCCGGCGTCGACCTACCCGGCGCCACCGAGCACGAACGGGTGATGAGCGCGTTGCGGGCGTCCGTTGCGCGGCTCGAGAGCGACCCGAGCCTGTACGACGCGCTGGTGCGGGCCGTGATGTTCGCCGACGCGTCGTCGGCTCCCGAACTCGACCGGCTCGGGGCGGTGCTGACGGGGTTGTTCGCGAAGGCCGCGGGGCACGAGGACCTGTCGGAGGAGATGCTCACGGCCGTCCGCATCATCGCGGACGTCTGGATGTCGTCGCTGGTGTCGTGGGCGGCCGGCCGGCAGAGCGCCGACGAGGTCATCGACCACATGGACACCGCGGTGCGTCTCGTCTTCGACCGGCTCGACGCGGCGCGGCGCCGGGCGAGCTGACGCCCCGACACCCCATCCTTTCCGGAGTTGTTCAGGAGACCCGGGAGTCGTTCACGGAACGTCGACGATCCCGACGGTCGGGAGGAAGAAGCACGACGTCTCGCCGTTGCGCACCGTCCCGAATGCCGCGGCGAGGACGGTGCCCGATCCGGTCTCCACGGGGACGACGCGGGCGCCGCCGAACGGGATCGTCGAGCGGATGACGTTCGAGGCCGTCTCCGCGATGCCGGCCCGCAGGACGGCGGGGGTGCTGTCCGGCACGGCCGCCGCGGCGACCTCGTCGATGCTGCCCATCGGGACCAGATCGCCCTGCAGTGTGGTGACGTTGAGCCAGGCCAACTGCATCCCGCTCGTGTCGTCGCCGTCCTGCTCGATGCCGACGGGGACGAAGGCGAACAGCGTCTCGCCGGGGGCGACGACGTGCAGGGGGATGCCCGGGATGCCCAGGTCCGGCCACGGGCCGGGCACGGCGCCGGCCGCGGCGGGCACGATGCCCAGCGGTAGGCCGCTGTCGTCGGAGCAGAACGGGGAACCGGTCGGGTGGAGGAACGGTTCGATGCCCAGTGTGCGGAGGAAGTCGACGGCGTCCCGGTAGCTGTTCAACGGTGCCGCGTCGGCGGCATCGATGGCGCTGCCGCGCGCCCCCGCGATCGCCTCGGCGGCGGCGAGCGCCACCCGATCGGCACCGGGGGTCGACCGCAGGGCGGCGAGTGCCGTCGCGAGAGTGGCCGCGTCGCTGTCGCCGACGGGGGCGGGTGCGTCGACGACGGGAACGTCCACGGGAACCACGGGTTGCGCGGAGGCGACCGCGGGTAGCGCGAGTCCGGCAGCGGCGGCCAGTGCGGTGGCAGCGGCTCGGGTGCGCATCCGGGTGCGGGTGGTCGTGCGAGGCATGAGTGCTCCTGGGGTCGACGAACAACCCTCACTCTAAAGTTCAGCTTTAGGGTTGTCGTGTCAGGAAACCACACGGGGCGGCGTGCCTGCCAGCGCGCCGCCCCGTGCGTTATCCAAACGACACCCCGCTCCCGGCGGGTCGTGTCGTCACTCCGGGTCGTCGGGGTGGTTCCGCAGGTGGATCACGCTGGTGATCAACCCACCCCACAGCGTGGCCAGCGCCAGGATCATCATCACGATCGCCGATGTGTTCACAGCACGCCTCCCGGCTTCGATGTCCCGTCCGTGTGGGTGTCGCCCGGCGGGGCAGGGACGGACACCGAGGGGGACGGATCGTCGTCGATGGAATAGGTGAGATCGACGTCGCGCCGCCACGGCACGAACGACATGGCGATCGCGAGCACGATCACCGCGCCCTGCACTCCCCAACCGAACGTGACGACCAGGCTGTCGGGCAGACCGCCGTAGCCTTCCTGCACACGGTCGCTGATCTCGCTGATGAGCATGTAGCCGAGCACGATCGGGGTGATCACCCCGACGAAGAGCTGCCAGACGAGGCCCACCTTGAACGACGACACCGAGTTCAGATGGTCGCGCAGCTCCGGAAGGCGCCGCAGCACCCAGGCGATCACCACGATCGCCGCGAACGCCACCCCGACGATGCCGAACTGGTTCGCGAACCGGTCGACGACGTCGAGCGTGTTCAGGCCGGTGGTCGTCGGGAACAACAGCAGTGACACGACCGCCGAGGCGCCGCCGATGATCAGAACCGCCGGGACCTTGCCGAGGCCGGTCTTGTCCTCGAACGCCGACACCGTCACCTGGATGATGCTGATCATCGACGTGAATCCGGCGAACACGAGCGACGCGAAGAACAGCACACCGAAGATCGGGCCGCCCGGCATCTGCGACACGATGGCAGGGAATGCGATGAACGCGAGCCCGATACCGCCTGCGACGACCTCGCCGACCTGCACACCCTGCGCCTGCGCCATGAAACCGAGCGCCGAGAACACCCCGATGCCCGCGAGTACCTCGAAGCTCGAGTTGGAGAAGCCCACGACCAGGCCCGAACCGGTGAGATTCGTCTTCTTCTTCAGATACGACGAATACGTGAGCATGATGCCGAACGCCACGGACAGGGAGAAGAAGATCTGGGCGTACGCGGCGATCCACACCCCCGTGTCGGTGAGTGCGTCCCAGTTCGGGGTGAAGAAGGCGTTGAGGCCCTCGACGGCGCCGTCGAGGAACAGCGCCCGGATCACGAGGGCGCCGAACAGCAGGACCAGCAGCGGAACGAAGATCCGGTTCGCGTTGCCGATGCCGCGCTGCACCCCGAGGGCCAGCACCCCGAGAACGGCCACCCACACCAGCAGGAGCGGCCACGTGACCCCGGGGACGAAGTCGAGCCCGAACGAGGCCGCGCTGTCGATGTGCAGGAACTCTTCGAGGAAGAATGCCTCGGGGTCGTCGCCCCACTGCTCGGTGATCGAGAAGTAGGTGTAGCACGCAGCCCACGCGACGATCACCGCGTAGTAGACGCCGATGACGAAGCAGACGAAGACCTGCCACCAACCCAGGAATTCACTGCCCCGAGCGAACCGGCGGAACGCCAGCGGCGGTGACCCCCGGAACTTGTGGCCCAGTGCGTAGTCGACGAACAACAACGGGATTCCGGCGGTGAGCAGTGCGATCAGGTACGGGATCAGGAACGCGCCGCCGCCGTTCTCGTAGGCCACGTACGGGAACCGCCAGATGTTTCCCAGGCCGACGGCGGATCCGATCGCGGCCATGATGAACACGGACCGTCCCGACCACATCTCACGTTTCTGTGTCACCTCGTGCTGTGCCACGGGCTACACCTTTCCACTCGATCCATGGCTACAGACGGTATCCCTCGGGGAAGCGCTGCACGAAGTTTTCGTGTCCGAGGGCCCCACCCCCGTGCGCACTTCTGGTAGCCCCGACCACCGGAAGAGCGCACGGGTCGGTGCTCAGTCCTCCCAGAGCTTGTCGAGCGCCGGACCCGGATCGTCGTCGCCCTCGTCCTCCGGATTGCCGCGATACCGGAACGCGAACACCACCCAGCCGATGACCGCGATGAGCAGGAAGCTGATCAGCCGGTACACCACCACCGCCGACAGGGCCTGGGCCGCGCTCATCCCGCTCGCCGTCAACGCGGGCACGAGCACCGCGTCCATCACACCCAGTCCGGCGGGAAGCAGAGGGATCGCGCGACTCGTCGCGGTGCCGGCCGCGTAGGCGACGGCGATGCCCGCGAGGCTCGGTGTTCCGCCCACCGCGTACGCGGCGAACGCGAGACACGCCCCGTCGCACAACCAGTTGAAGATCGACCAGCTGAAGGCACGGACCGCGTGCGGGCGGTCCAGTTGCACGGCACCGAGCTGATCGACGATTCGCTTCCACGCGCGGGCGCCGGCGTCGGCGGACTTCTTGCGCAGGCGGTTGAAACCGCGCAATGTGATCAGGCCGATCGACTCGAGCGAGCCGGGATTGCTCGCCGCGTACTGGATGAGGACGAGGAATGCGACGAGCCCGCCGATGGAGAAGATCAGGGAGAACGGGTTCGTCGTGGCTCCGATCAGGAGTGCCCCGACGAGGCCGAGCAGCGCCAGACCCGCCGCCTGCAGCAGTCCGGCCATCACCAGCTGCCACGTCGCGACCACCGGGGTCGCGCCCCATTTACGCATCTGCCGGTACGTGAACGTGGTCCCGACGACCGGCCCGCCGGGCAACGTGACGCTCATCGAGTTCGATGCCAACGCGACCGACAATGACTGGCGTTGCAACACTTTCACTCCCGCCGCGGACAGCAGGACGCGTTGCACGCTCGCGAAGCTCGTCATCTCCATGACGGACGCGGCGACCGCCGCGACCACCCAGAACCAGTTGAGGTCACCGAGATTGCGGACGCTGTCGCTGATCTCGGGCCACACGAGGATCGCCTCGACCGTGAGTACCACGACGAGCAGGATGCCGATCGCCCACTTGAGGTAGCGCTTGCGGGCCGGGGTCAACGCCGACGAGGTACCGTTGCCGTTGTCCGCGGTCTCGTCGCGCCCCGTGCGGCCCTGGTCTTCGGCACCGTCGTCGGTGGACATCACTCCTCCGGCCAGTTCGTGAGGGTCGCGCGGAAGAGTTCCTCGACGTCCGCGATATGCGTTGCGAGGTCGTCGAGAGTCCAGTCACCGACATCGATCGGATCGAGCACCGCAACGTCGACGATCCCCGAGCGAACCAGTGTCGAATGCTTCCAGAGCATCTCGCCGGCGTTGCGGATCACCACCGGCACGACGGGCACTCCGGCCTCCATCGCGATCCGGAACGCGCCCTTCTTGAAGCGCCCGATCTGCGGGGTCAGCGACCGGGTTCCCTCGGGCGCGACGACCACGGACATGCCCTCGCGGAGGGTGTCGACGACGGGGCCGAGCGCGGCGACGGCGCGTTCGGTGTTCTGCCGGTCGACGAAGGCGGTGCCGACGAAGCGCAGCAGCGGTCCGAACAGCGGATCGTTCGCCATCTCCTGTTTGGTGACGCCCGTGAAATCCTGGCGCAGCACCTTCGCGAGGATCACGGGGTCGAGTTGGCTCTGGTGGTTGAAGACGAACACTGCGGGGCGCCGCACCCACGCGTTCGCTTCACCGGAGACCCGCACGTCGATCCCCGCGAGCGCGAGCGAGACGTCCGAGCCGATGCCGAGCATGGAGTCCAGGGCCACCTTGCGGCTGCGATTCACCAGCCCCAGCCCGATTCCGGTCCACACCGAGCCGATCATGCCCGCGTACGCGGCGGCGGTGCGGACGACCTCCTTCGCGCCGGGTGTGCCCCGCGGGCGGAACCGGAGAATCGGCCAGTTCCGTTTGCGCGCAATGCGTTCGAGTGTTCCGTCGGGGTTGGTGGGGGTGGGGTGTCCGGTTTCGGAGAGGAACTCGGCGTCCTCGCCGCCGTTGGAATAGGTGTAGCTGTCGTCCGCGAGGATGTCGTGGGAGTCGATGAAGGCGCGCGTTGCTTCGGCCTTTCCACTGCGCCACAACGACTTTCCGTCCACCTTTCCGGTGAGGACGCCGTCGACGACCTCGAGCGGTGTGAACAGGATGTGCTCGACGCCGAGCGCGTCGGCGGCGGCCTGGATCTGGTAGCGCGACGCCGACGACGCGATGACGACGGTGTGCCCGGCCTCGCGATGCGCGGCGATCAGCTGCCATGCTTCCGGATACAGGTGACCGGCGATCGTCGACGCGAACAGCCGTTCGCCGATCTCGTACAGTTCCTGTTCCGTGTGTCCCCGCCACGCCTTGAAGGCGACCGCGACGAACCGTTCGAAGTCCGCCTCGCTGTCGGTGCCGCGCAGGCCGTTGATCATCGTCCCGGCGAGTTCGGCGGCGCTGACCTTGCCCGCCAACAGTCGGTCCCGGAAGAAGTGCACCCCCGAGAAGCCGTGCACGATCGTGCCGTCGAAATCGAAGAACGCCGCGACCCGGGGCCCCTGAGGTCCCGTGCGCACGCGTTCCAGTGCCTGCCCGATGTTCACCGTTCCGCCTTCCTGTTCGACACGTCGAGCGACTCGGCGAGCTCGACGTGCTCGCCGACGGCCAGTAGCTGGGCCGCGAAGACGCGCCGCTTCTCGGCGACCGCCTCGTCGTCCCGGTCGAGCAGACCCCGGTTGCGGGCCAGCTCCAGCGCCGCGGCGAACAGCTCAGAGGATACGGACTCCGGGCCGTAGAGGCGGCCCTGGAGCAGCATCTGTTGCCCCACGGCGACGCACTCCTCCAAGAAGGCCGACCGGTCGATCTCCAGCGCGGGATCGCGCGCCGTCAACCTTTCGGCGACGACGAGTTGGGCGTCGAAGAACGACCGCAGTGTGCGATGCGACATGAAGAAACCGGTCTCGACGAGGGCCGACAGCACCGCATCCGGGCCCGGGGGACGTTGCCCCCACCCCGTGCCGAGCAGCTCGAGTTCGTCGCGCATCTCTGCCTCGAACGTGTCGCGGTCGGGGAAGAAGAACTCGAATTTGAGCAGGTCCCGCAGGTCCTTGCACCGTTCCCACCCGGCGGTCACCGGATCGGTGTCGGTCACGGAGCGGGCGTGCAGTGCCGACAGCTCGAGGATCGCCCGGTTGACGAACCAGTGCACGCCGCTGTTGCGGTAGAACGCGGCGACCAGGTGCTGGCCGCGTTGGATCGAGTACACCGGCTCCACCCCGCCCGCGTACGTCGTCACCACACCCACGTCGGTGAGCGACGCCAACACCTGCTCGAGGCCGCCTTCGACGTCGAGGACCCGCAGGGTGCCCTGCGGCACGTCGCGCCGGTCCAGATACCGCCGGACCGGTGCGACGACCGCACGCACCTCCGAGACCGTCAGCGCACGATCACGCACACCCAGCAGCGCGAGCGTGACGAGGCAGTTCACGGTCACCGGGGTGTTCCGGTTGATCCCGACGGCGATCTCGAACGCGACCTTCTGCAGAGCCTTGCGGCGACGGTCGCGGGCGTCGGATGCCGGAACGGTCGTGCCGGTGCCGGTGCCGGTGTCTGTCTCCGTGTCCGTGTCGGTGAGGTCCGGGTCCCCGGCCGCGGTCAGCGAGGCCCGCATCGACAACGGTTCCCCGAACCGGACGTACACGTTTCCGGCGCGACGTTGCTGATTGCGTGCGTACCGGGCCAGCCACGTCAGACCCTCCGGCTTCTTCGCCGTCCCGGTCTGTTCCGCCGCGACCGCCGCGACCTCGGCGAGTCCCTCGTAGGTGATCGACACTGGTACGAGCATGGCGTCGTCGACCCGTTTGCGGCGAAGTGCGTTCGCGACGTAGTTCAACAGCCCGTACCGGGGGATCCGGAGCTTGCCGGTGCGGGTGCGTCCGCCCTCGAAGTACCACTCGAGGTTGAATCGTTTGCTCAGCAGGAACGCGAAGTATTCCTCGAGGGACGCCTTGTACACCGCGTCCTCGCCGAAGCTTCGACGGATGAACACCGTTCCGGTGCGCCTGGCGATCGGGCCGATCGGCCAGAACGTCAGATTCGCGCCACCCATGAGATGGTTGCCCGGAAAATCATTGTTGGCGAGGATGTCCCCGAGCACGAACGCATCGGCATACGAACGGTGCGACGGCAGGAACACCAGCGGATGGGTGCGGTTGAGTTCCCGCAGCCGTGTCAGCCCGGATGTGTCGGCGTGGACGGTCCACGCCGACGAATGCAGCGGTCTCATCGCCTGGGTGAACAGGTCCGTCACCAGGCGCGACTGGACGGCCACCAACTCGCCGAGCGCCGTGCGGGCCCGGGCCTCGACGTCGTCGCGTGGCAGCCGGTGCTCCACCGCGATCGCGTCGAGACGCTTCCGGAACGCTGCCGAGTCCATGATCTGCTCCGCCACCAGCCGCGGTACCTTGTAGCGGTCGCCGATGACGGCGCGTTCGGCCCGTTCCAGGGCCACCACTGCCCGGTGGGTGATGTATCGGGACAGCGACGCCGGATCGGGGTCGCCGCCGTCCTCGACGAGGCGGGCACGAAGATCGTCCAGGCGCGCGGGTTCGGCGACGACGACCCGATGCCGGTCGGGGGAGCGTCCGACCAGCCATTTCTGCAGGAACCGGTTGGGGTTGCGCGGGTTGGTCAGTGCGAGGGCATCGGAGAAACGGACCCGGCGCGCGCCGTCGCGTTCCGCGGGGAACCACACGACCCGCACCGGCAGGACCAGGGGATCGTCGGTGCGGGTGACGAGTTCCGTCTCGAGTACCCGTGAGTCGAGCGGGAGCGCGGGCGTTGTCGTCGGGGAGATCGTCGGGGCATCGTCGGAACGGAGCCACCGGTCGATCAGGTCGCGTTCGATCCGCGTGGTGGTTGCCGCGACCACCACCACCGGTACCCCCTCGGTGTCGTCGTGTTCGTCGCCGGTCATGTCGCTCCCACCCCGTTCCGTGCTCTGCTGTGTGCCCCGATGATCAGCAAACTACCGTCTCGACACCGTCGTCTCGGGTCAACGGGACAACTCGCCGGTGCGGTCCGGCCGTGGGTTCGGGTGGTGAGCGGACGGTGAGCGGGTTGTGGACACGGGTGGGGGCGGGGCGTGGACAATGGGCACGACACGACCGGGCGAGTGCCGGGGAGGCAGCGGTGGCCGGATACGCGCAGGTGCGGGAGACCCACACGTCGGTGGTGTTCTTCGTGGGGGACCGTGTGTACAAGATGAAGAAACCCTTGGACCTCGAATTTCTCGACAATCGCACGCGTCGGGCTCGGGAGGTCGCGTGCCACCGCGAGGTCGAACTCAACCGTCGGCTCGCCCCCGACATCTATCTCGGTGTCGCCGATGTGCACGGCCCCGACGGTGCGGTGTGCGAGCACCTCGTCGAGATGGTGCGGCTGGCCGACGACCGTCGGCTGGCTGCGCTCGTCGGGCGTGGCGAGCACGTCGACGAGATCGTGACGGAGATCGCACGTCGGATCGCGGAGTTGCACGCGGCCTCGCCGCGCGATCCCGCGATCGACCGGTGTGCGTCGCGGGAGTTCGTGGCGGGATTGTGGACGGCGAACCTCGATCACCTCGAGCGGTTGCCCGTCGGGCGGGACCTGCCGGACGCGCTCACCGGAATCCGATCGGCCGCCCACCGGTATCTCGCGGGACGGGGCGTGCTGTTCACCGACCGTATCGCCGCGGGCCGCGCCGTCGACGGGCACGGAGATCTCCTCGCCGACGACGTGTTCTGCCTCGACGACGGTCCCCGCATCATCGACTGTCTCGAGTTCGACGACGAACTCCGGTACGGCGACGGCGCCCTCGATCTCGCGTTCCTCGCGATGGATCTCGAACGACTCGGTGCCGTCGGTGCGGCGCGCCGGTTGCTCACCGCGTACGCGGAGTATTCCGGTGACCGTCCGCCCGCGTCGCTGCTGCACCATTTCATCGCGTACCGGGCGTTGGTCCGAGCGAAGGTCACGGCTCTGCGTCACGAGCAGGGAGACGAGGCGTCGCGGGAGGTGGCGGCCGCGTTCGTCGCGCAGGTCGCCCGCAATCTCGATCGGGGGCGGGTGCGGCTCGTGCTCGTCGGTGGCATCACCGCGACGGGCAAGACCACACTGGCCCGTCTCGTGGGCGAGCGGCTGGGTGCGACGGTGTTGCGCAGCGATGTGGTGCGCAAGGAGTTGGCGGGTCTCGCACCGACCGACCGCACCGGCGACGGCCTGCACACGGGCCTCTACTCGCCCGAGCACACCGCCGCCACCTACGACGAACTGTTGCGCCGCACCGAAACCCTGCTCACCCACGGCGAATCCGTGGTGTTGGATGCCACGTGGCTCGAGGAGCCGCAGCGCGTGGCGGCGCGGCGGCTCGGCGAGCGTGCGGTCGCCGACTCCGTCGAGATCGAGTGCATCGCGGATCCGGCGGTGCTGCTGCGACGAATCCGGGATCGGGTCGAGCGGGGTGACGACGCCTCCGACGCGACACCCGCGGTGCTCGACGAGCAACTGCATCGCCGCCACGAATGGCCCGGGGCGACACGGTTCGACACGAGCGAAGGGGCGATGCCCGGAGACGAACTGCTCGATCGGATCGTCGGAGTCGGTGGATGGTGACCGGGATCACGAAAGTGTATCTGAGTAAGAAGTATATGACATCGTGTTGCGAGGATAGCCTTACTGAAGTCGTCGGGTTCGATTCTCGGCGGCGGCCTCATGGACGGAAAGAGCGATGTTCGTACGACACACAACCATCCGCCGCGGAACGGTGCGGTCCGCATCGATCGGGATAGCGGCCCTCGCGTTCGCGCTTGCGGCCTGTTCGAGCGGGCAGGGCTCGACGTCGACCGTCGACACCGTGACCCCGCCGCCCGTCAGTGGCGGATTCGTGGCTCCGCGGACAGTCCCGGAGGGAATGGGCAGCGGGCAATCGGACGGCGAATTCCCGCGCACTGTGGTTCATTTCGCGGGAGAGACTGTCATCGGTGCTCAGCCGGAACGGGTCGTCGTGATCTCCACCGGTCAGGCCGACGCGTTGCTGTCCCTCGGCGTCGTCCCCGCCGCGTCCACGCGGGGCGACGGAGCCGACCTGATTCCGCGCTACCTCATCGACGCGTATCCGCAGTACGCAACCGAACTCGCCGCTGTCGTCGATGCAGGTGGCAGGTTCGAACCGAACTTCGAAGCCATCGCGAACCTGCAACCCGATCTGATCCTCATGAACACCGCCGGCAAGGACGCCGACGCGTTGTACTCGCGGCTGTCGGCGATAGCCCCGACCGTCGCGACGCAGGGAACCGGGGTGTATTGGAAGCAGGACTTCCTGCTCGCCGCCGACGCACTCGGCCGTTTCGACCAGGCATCCGCCATGCTCGACGAATTCAATTCGGACGCGGCTGAACTCGGCGAAACACTCGAATCGGTTCCGACGGTCTCGTTCACCCGGATGAACGGTGATCGTATGCGTGTCTTCGGTGTGCCGTCGTTCACCGGAAGCATCGCACAGGACGCGGGGCTCGCACGGCCCGAATCCCAGGAGTTCGACGAGACCTCCCGCGACATCAGTGCCGAGGAACTGACTCTCGCCGACGCGGACCGGATCTTCTACGGCGTCCAGGGCGGCGACGCGTCGGCGCTGACCGGTGCGCCGTTGTGGTCCGGACTACAGGCGGTGCAGGCCGGTCGGGCCGTCCAGGTCGACGACGACGTCTTCTACCTCAACACCGGCCCAACCGCCGCACGGCAGGTGCTCGACGTCCTGGAGGACACCCTGCAGCAAGGGTGACCGGGTCGGGAAGAATGCCCGTATGAGCGACCACAGGCCGGACGAACTGGCCCGCAGGACGATCGATGCCGCCTTCGAACTACGTCGGGCACTGCGTGAATACATGGATTCCTCCGGCAGCGACGAGACCCTCCCCGAAGCCCAGTCCGAGGTCCTCCGCGACGTGGCCGACCACCCCGGAACGCGCATCGGTCAGATTGCGCGCAGGCTGTCCCTGCGACCGAACACGGTCAGCACCCTGGTGCGAACCCTCGAGGGCAAGGGGCTGCTCGTCCGTGCACCGGATCCCGCGGACCGTCGGGTGAGCACACTGACGGTCGCGGACACGCGCGCCGAGCGCCGCGACCGACGCGCGGAACGTCGAGTGAACGTGCTGGCAGCAGAACTGCATCGGCTCCGACCCGGTGACCTCGGCACCTTGGCGGATGCGCTGTCCGTTCTCGACCGCGTCAACACGTCCCTGCGGACACATTCACCCGTCGGGCGCGCGTAGCGCGGACCGGCCGTGGACGTCCGAGAACCCGATCCGCGGCGACGGGACCTCGCGGTGAGGTGAGGCTGACCGTGCTGTCGCAAACCGGATTTCGGTCCTAGCCTGGCGGTATGGACGCTGCCGGAGTCGCCCCGCACGACACCGAACCGCACTCGGGCGGTGGGCTCGCCGCGAAGCTGAACTGGCTGCGCGCGGGGGTACTCGGCGCCAACGACGGCATCGTGTCCACCGCGGGGCTCGTCGTCGGTGTCGCGGCCGCCACCACGGACCGCCCGACCATCCTCGCGGCGGGAGCCGCGGGACTGGCCGCCGGCGCCGTGTCGATGGCGCTCGGCGAGTACGTGTCGGTGAGTACGCAACGCGACACGGAACGGGCTGCATTGCGCACCGAACGACACGAACTGGCGGTGATGCCGGAGGCCGAGCTCGAAGAACTCACCGATCTGCTCGAAAGCAAAGGGATGAGCCGGGACACGGCGGGGATCGCTGCCCGGGAGCTCACCGACCACGACGCGCTCGCCGCACACGCCGAGGTGGAGTTGGGTATCCGTCCGGCCGAGCTGGTGAACCCGTGGGCGGCGGCGCTGTCGTCGGCGGTGTCGTTCACGCTCGGGGCCCTCGTGCCGCTCCTGGTGATCGTCCTCGCCACCGAGACCGTCCGGATTCCGGTGACGTTCGTGGCCGTGCTGCTCGCGCTCGCCGCGACCGGAACGATCAGCGCGTGGCTCGGGGGCGCCCGTCGAGGGCGGGCCGTCGCGCGGGTGGTGATCGGCGGTGCACTCGCGATGGTCGTCACGTACGGCGTCGGTGGCCTCGTCGGAGTGGTGATCTGATCCCGTCGACACGGAGACGCCCACGCGCCGAACGGGCGCGTGGGCGTGCGGAACTCGCTCGGAGGATCAGATCTTGCGGGCCACCAGGACCGGGCACGGAGCGTTGTGCAGCAGGTTCTGGCTCGTCGAACCCAGCAGGGCCGCGGTGAACTGGTTGCGTCCGTGACTTCCGACGACCGCGAGCTGGGCATCGGGCAGGTGCGACAGCAGAACCTTCGCGGCGGGACCGCGATCGATCACGCGGCGCACCTCGACGTCCGGGTACTTCTCGTGCCATCCGGCGAGCGACTCGGCGAGGACCGCGGACTCCGATTCCGCGACCGCGTCCCAGTCGACGAGTGCAGCGGTGGCGCCGACACCGAGCGCAGCGTCGCCGATCCACGAGTGCACCGCGATGAGTGGAGTGCCGAACAGCTGCGCATACTCGAATGCGTAACGCACTGCGGTGCTGGACAGTTCGCTCCCGTCGACACCGACGACGACGGGCCGGTGATCGGGAAGCGGATTCGAGGTGTCGCCGCGCCACACCACCACCGGGCACGAGGCGTGATTCGCGACACGAACCACGGTGGAGCCCAGCAGGAAGTTCTCGATCGCGCCGGCGCCGGTCGCGCCGAGCACGGCGACACGCGCATCGTCGGCGGCCTCGAGCACCGCGGACGCGGCAGGGCCGGGGCCGATGAAGCTCTGGACCTCGACGTCGGGGTGGTCGGCGCGGACGAGATCGGCGACGTCGGCGAGGACCTTCTCGCCGTCCTTGCGGAGCTGGTCCATCATCTGCGACTGGATCAGGACCGCGGCCTCGCTGTAGAAGATGCCCTCGCTCGGCATCGAATGCACGAGGTGCAGTGGTGCGTCGATGCGGGCGGCGACGGCGCCGGCCCACCGGGCGGCCGCAGCGGCGGTGTCGGAGCCGTCGACGCCTGCGACGACGGCCTTACGGGTGCTCGGTGTGCTCATCGAACGTCCTTTCCTGAAGGTGGTCGAGAACCGGTGAGCCGGTGTCGGCCTCGGTTGTCACGTTACGCCACGAGGACGGCGGCGCCGGGGAATCGGCCCGCCGCGAGATCCGTCAACGCCCGGTCGGCGCGAGCGAGTGGATACGGCGTCGTGGTCACGTGGATGCGGTGCCGCGCCGCGAAGCCGAGGAACGCGTGCGCGTCGTCGCGAGTATTGGAGGTGACGCTGCGGATCTGCCGCTCGCGGAACAGATGCCGTTGGTAGTTCAACTGCGGGACATCGGTGAGATGGATCCCTGCGATCGCGAGGGTGCCGCCGGAGCCGAGCGCGGACAGGGCCGTGGGGACGAGGTCGCCGACGGGTGCGAACAGGATCGCCGAATCGAGGTGTTCCGGCGGCTCGTCGTACGCGCCCTGTGCCGACGACGCCCCCAGTTCCAGTGCGAGCCGTTGCGCCTGTTCGCCGCGGGTCATCACGTGCACGCGGGCGCCGCCCGCGAGCGCGACCTGCGCCGTGATGTGCGCGCTGCCCCCGAACCCGTACAGACCCAGCACACCGCCGTCGGGGAGTTCGGCGCGCAGCAGCGACCGGTACCCGATGATCCCCGCGCACAGCAGCGGAGCCAGTTCCTCGGCGGTGTACCCGGACGGCAACGGGAGTGCGTAGTCGCGGGGGACGGTCGTGTACTCGGCGTAGCCGCCGTCCGCATCCCAACCCGTGTACAGCGAAGCGGGGCAAAGGTTCTCGTGTCCGCGTCGGCAGTACCGGCAGTGTCCGCACGTGGAACGCAACCACGGCACGCCCACACGATCACCGATGCGGTGCGACCCGAGATCGCCCCCGACGATCTCGCCGACGACCTCGTGACCGGGCACGACGTGCGGGCGGTGCACCGCCAGATCACCTTCGGCGACGTGTAGGTCGGTGCGGCACACCCCGCAGGCGAGCACGCGGACGAGGAGCTCACCGGTGGTCGGTTCCGGCACGGGTTCGTCGACGGCCCGCAGCGGATGTGTCGTGATCGGGCCGGGAACGGCGACGCGCCACGCCCTCATGGTGCCCTCCCTTCCCGTGCGCACTTCTGGTAGTCGGAGCTACCAGAAGTGCGCACGGCTCGGTGACGTCGCACGACGTCACGTCCACAGGCGGCGGGCCGCCCGGTGGGCCCGCTGCCACGCCCCTTCGACCCGGTGGGCCTGCTGCTCCCCGATCTCGGCCTCGATCCGATGCAGGATGCCCAGCCCGAAACTGGACTCGGCGGCATGTCCCTGTTCGGACGCCATGTCGACGAGATGGTCGCGGGCGACCACCGAATCCTGGAACTCACCGAGCAGATCCTGGAACTCGTCGAACCGGTCGAGGGCCCGAGCGGCGCGTTTCGGATGCAGCGGGGAGATCACCTCGATGGCGTAGCGCAGCCGCTTGGCGCCCTTGCGGGCGCGGTGCATCCGCTCGTCCCGTTCGACCGGATCGTCGGTCCGCGACACCTTCGCGACCCGTTTCGCGACCTTCCCCGCCACCGTCTCCGCGGACCGGGTCAGCTCCGCCGGCTTCGGTCGGTGCCCGCCCTGCTCGCGACCGTCGGGTTCGGCGAGGCCGTCGATCAGCGCGTCGAGCGACCGCAGCAGCTCGAGATAGCGCCCCGAATCGAGGGTGTCGATCGCCTCGACACGCGCGGCGGAGGCCTTGGCGGTGAAGTACTCGTCGATCCGGGCTCGCGTCGCCTCCCGGAACGCCACCACCGGAAGCTCCGCGACCCGGCCGGTGAGCCGCTCGTGCTGGACCTCGAGATCGCGTGCGGGGCTCAGGCGCTGTCCGAGCCAACGCAGTTCTCCGACGAGTGCGGTGTCGAGATTCAGATCGTGCGAGTACGTCTGGACCGCGCTGCGCAGCCGGCGTGCGGCCTTGCGCATGCTGTGGACGGCATCGACCGCGTCGCGTCGCACCGCGATGTCGGCGAGCGCGAGCACGTGCCGTTCGTGATCGAGATATTCCCGCAGGTATCCGGCCGCCCCCTTCACCCTCGGGGCCGGAGGGATCAGGTCGCCGAGGACGCGGTGGAGCTTCGACGGGCTCGGCGACCGGGTGATTCCGGCTGCGGCGAGCCGGTCCTCGACGGCGTCGAGCAACGCGATGTCGCCGGTCGCGAGTTCCACCTCGATCTCACGCCAGTGCAGTTCGGTGTCGTCCGCGCCGCGGACCGCGGTCACGTCGTCGACGACGACCTCCGCGAGCAGCGCTCCGTCCGCGTCGCGAAGGCGCTGTCGGGCACGGGTCGTGGAGACGAGCGCGGCCAGGGCGACGGGTTCGTCGCGGACCACGCTCCGCAGCAGTCGCAGCAGCGACGGGGGCACCGAATCGTCGTCGGTGAGGGGCACGTGCAATTCCGTGCGGGTGTCCGTGCCCGTGGGCAGCTTCACGTGCCAGCCGGCGTCGTCGCCGCCCTCGCGACGCCGCACGGTGATTTTCGCGCGCAGCAGAGCGAGGTCCGCGGTGTCGAAGTACTGTGCGGACAGTTCGACCACGTCGGAGTCGATCGATGCGACGCCGGACACGGTCGACAGGTCGGGTAACGTCTGCCCCGCGGTGGCCGCGTACTTGCGTTCGATCTCGTCTGCGGTGCTGCGGGGCGGCTGCGGGGACGATGACATCGATGCTCCTGTCGGGCTGCTCGTGGCCGGACACCCGGACCGCCCGGTGTCCTCGATGTCGAGGCTGTCACGATCCGAGCGCGCCCACCACCGAACCGGCGTCCGTAATGTCGTGAATCACGGGCCGGAATCCACGCGATCCGGTCAATGGGCACTTGTGCCCTGGTCAAACGGGCGATCGGCGGGTGATCATGGAGGGCGCGGGGGGAGTTCCGAAGGGTTGAGGATGAGGATTCTGGTGGCGGCGGCCAGCAAGCACGGCTCCACCTCCGAGATCGCCACGGCACTTGCCGCGGCGCTGCGCCATCACGGCGCCGAGGTCGACGTGGTGGCGCCCGAGCGGGTGACCGGGGTGCAGGGGTACGACGCTGTCGTCGTCGGCAGCGCCGTCTACCGCAATCGCTGGTTGCGGCCTGCGCGGGAGTTCGTCGAGAGGTTCGCCACCGACCTGCGCGGGCGCGCGGTGTTCCTCTTCTCGTCCGGTCCGATCGCCGAGCAGGGGCATCCCGTGAACCGGCCCTACGTGATCTCCGACGTCGCCGCGCGGCTCCGCGCCCGTGAACACCGGATGTTCGCCGGCAAACTCGACCCGTCGGTCCTCGGGCCGGGTGAACGCATCGTGGCGCGGGTCATCGGCGCACGCATCGGCGATTTCCGCGACTGGGACGCCATCGGCGCGTGGGCACCCGAGATCATCGAACAGACGGCGCGGCGCCGCTCCGGTCGGGTCGCGACCGATCACCCCGGCTGACCGCCCCCCGACTCGTGCGCGGTACGCGTCGGCGTTTCGTCGACGTTCAGGCCCCCGGGCCGCGGTAGTGCTCCGCCAGTTCGATCATCCGCTGCGACGGTGACCAGTCGACGGGGCGGCCCTGCAGCTGGGCTTCGAACACCTCGAATCCCGCGTGCCAGCCCGCGCCGTGGGCGTACGCGTCGTCCTCGTCGTCGGTGGTGTGGGTGAGGGTGAGCCAGCATCCGCCGGATCCGTCGGGCGTCAACTCCCAGTGCAGGATGTCGGAATCCCACATGAATTCGAGGATCTTCCCCGTCTGCACGACGAGGACGGTGCCCGACGTCGTGTGACCGTGGGGGAGTACCCGGCGGCGTAGGTCGTCGTCGGCGAGGTGGAAACGCACCGTCGCGCCCGGGGTGAGGTCGACATCGGCGTTCACCGGGAACCATTCGCGTAGGCGCTGCGGGTCGGTGAGGACCTGCCAGACGGTGTCCGGGGCCTGTGGGAATTCACGCTCGAAGCGCAACGCCACCCGCCCGTCGTAGGTACGGGAAATACTGCCGAGTTCCATGGATCCTCCCGACGTGAATGACGCGGTCAGCGTCGGTCCCGGTGCGGTGCTGTCCATGCTGCCAGGTTTCTTCGGCTTGTGAAGAGGGTCCGCCGACCCGTGATCGGATCGTCGAATTCCACCGAGCGTGCCAGCAACTGCAATGGCGACGAGAAGTCGTCGCGCGCAAGGTCGTACACCTCGGGGTAGAGCGGGTCGCCGAGAATCGGGACACCGAGCGAATTCATGTGCACCCGCAGTTGGTGGGTCTTCCCGGTGCGTGGGCGCAGCCGGTACAGGGCACGATCGCCGTCGACGTCGCCGACCTCGATCCGCGTGACCGCATTCGGTTCGCCGGGCACCTCGCGGGCCTGCAGCACACCGCGATCCTTGCGGATCCGGCTGCGGAGTTCGCGCGGGAACGTCAGGTCGGGGCGGATACCGGCCACGGCCTCGTACTCCTTCGTGACGAGACGTCGCTCGAACAACATCTGGTACGGGCGTCTCAGTTCGCGCCGGACGGTGAAGATCAGAACACCCGCGGTGAGACGGTCCAGGCGGTGTGCCGGAGTCAACTCGGGAAGGTCGAACTCGCGCCGCAACCGCACCACCGCGGTTTCGGTGATCCACGACCCGCGCGGCGTGGTCGGCAGGAAATGCGGTTTGTCGACGACGAGGACGGAGTCGTCCCGGTACAGCACGTCGATCTCGAACGGGACACGGTCCTCGACGGGCGGATCACGGTGGAGGAACACGAACGCGCCTGCGACGTACCGGCTCGTCGCGGTGACGGCGCTCCCGTCGCCCCAGACCACTTCGCCCGCCGTGATCTTTTCGGTGAGCCGATCGGCGTCGTCGGGGAACCTGCTGGTCAGGTAGTCGACGACGGTTTCCGACGGGCAGTTCTCCGGGAGTCGGAGGCGGGTCGGGTTCAGGCCGTCGCGGACGGGCAGCGGGGCATCGGGCACGTCCCGACAGCGTAGTCGTCGTGCCGGATCGGAGGCGTCTGCGCGGGTGGATCGCACGGGCGGGGATCGCCATTCGACTTTGCAGGATAACGATTGTGTGCAAGCCTGCTTGAGGCTCGTGTCCGCGTATACCGTGTGACTGGAGTTACTGATGGTGTCGGACGCACAAGGGGAGTTCGGTGTGACGAATACGACCGAAGTTGGAAGGCGTCGGGGGGCGCGCGCGCTGGTCCGGTTGCTGGTGGCAGCCGTCGTCGTGCCGCTCGCCCTGGTCTTCACGGGTCTCGGCGCGGGTACCGCATCCGCCGACCCCTACACGCGGTTCACCGAGGACATGGTGCCCGCACCGGGCGGCGTCGGTGAGATCAAGGTCCGCATCTGGTTCGCGAACAACGGCAGCAACAAGGCCGTGTATCTGCTCGACGGGCTCCGCGCGACCGACGACGTCAGCGGCTGGGAACACGAGACCAACGCGGCGTGGCTCGCCGACAACGGCATCAACGTCGTCATGCCGGTCGGAGGACAGTCGAGCTTCTACGCCGACTGGTACGCGCCGAGCAACTTCAACGGTCAGCCGTACACCTACAAGTGGGAGTCCTTCCTCACCCAGAACCTGCCCGATCACCTCACCCGGTACGGCATCGACCGCAACAGCAACGCCGTGGTCGGTCTGTCGATGGGCGGCAACGCGGCCCTGATCCTCGCGGCCTACCACCGCGACCAGTTCACGTTCGCGGGTTCGCTGTCGGGCTACCTGAACCTGTCGGCGCCCGGCATGCGCGAAGCCATCCGTCTGGCGATGCTCGACGCCGGCGGCTACAACTCCGACGCGATGTGGGGTCCGCCGTGGGATCCGGCGTGGCTGCGCCACGACCCGTTCGTCGCCGCACCGCAGCTGCGCGGCCTGCCGATGTGGGTGTCCGCGGCCAGCGGTCTGCCCGGACAGTACGACAACCCGGACTCGCTGGTCGGCGTCTACAACACGTCGAACGCGATGGGTCTCGAAGCGCTCGCGCTCGCACAGAACCGCGCATTCCAGGTGCGGCTGGCCACCCTGGGTATCGACAGCGCACACTTCTCGTTCCCCGCGCGCGGCACCCACACGTGGGGCTACTGGCAGGACGAACTCTGGGCCATGCTCCCGATGATGAAAGCGTCGATTGGCGCCTGAGTTCGCACCGCTGGCCGACCGCACCTTCGTGGTGACCGGGGCGACCAGCGGTGTGGGAGAAGCAACCGCCCGATCCCTCGGAGCGGCCGGTGCCACCGTGGTGCTCGCGGGCCGCAACGTCGACAAGGGGCGTGCGATCGCCGAGGAACTCGGGTCCGGCGCATCGATGCACCGGCTCGACCTCGCCGACCTGGCGTCGATACGCGCATTCACGGAAGAACTCGGCGACCGGCGTATCGACGTGCTCGTCAACAACGCGGGCGTCATGGCGTTGCCGTACACGCGCACCGTCGACGGTTTCGAGATGCAGTTCGGGACCAACCATCTCGGACATTTCGCGCTCACGGGACTGCTCCTCGACCGACTCACCACTCGGGTGGTGACGGTGACGAGCGCGGCGCACCTCGTCGGGCGCATCGACCTCGACGACCCGAACTTCGAGCATCGTCGCTACCGTCGCGCGGGCGGCTATGCGCAGTCGAAGCTCGCGAACCTGCTGTTCAGTCTCGAACTGGAACGACGGCTCGCCGCAGCGCGGTCGCCGCTGCGGGCGGTCGCGGCGCACCCCGGCTACGCCGCGACCGGCGTCGGCGGGCACACCGGAACGTGGTTCGACCGATTGTTCACGTTCGGCAAGACGATTCTGCAGCGCACACCCGCGCAGGGCGCGGAATCGGTGGTGTTCGCGGCGACCGAACCCGACCTGCCCGGGGGATTCGTCGGCCCGAACCTGCTGCTGTACGGGTCGCCGCACCCGGCGCGTGCCGCCCGTCGTGCCCGCGACCGTGGGGCCGCGCGTCGACTGTGGGAGTTGTCGGAGAAGCTCACCGGCGTCACCTACCCGATCCCGCCCGGAGGCTGACGGCTGACGCCTGACGACTCGTGGCCCGTCGACCTGTGTTCGCGGTGCGGCGTGCGATACACCCCTCCCCGCATCCGAGCGAGTGGTACACCCGATCGATTCGATCGATCGAGCGATACGTTCGCTCGGACACGGGTGAGCGTCAGCGGCGGATGAGGCCGAGTTCGGCGGCCGCCGCGACCGCGGCGGTACGCGAGGTGACGTCCAGCTTGGTGTAGATGTGCGCCAGATGTGATTTGACGGTGCCCTCCGTCAGGTGCAGGCGACGGCCGATCATCTGGTTGGGGAGGCCCTCCGCGACCAACGTCAGCACCTCCACCTCGCGGCGGGTGAGGGTCACCGCCGGATTGCGCATCCGGTCGACGAGCCGATCGGCCACCGACGGCGCGAGTGTGGTGCGTCCCGACGCGGCCGACCGGATCCCGGCCGCGAGTTCCTCCGGTGGTGCGTCCTTGAGCAGATATCCGGTGGCACCGGCCTCGATGGCGGGGAGGGTGTCGGCGTCGGTGCCGTATGTGGTGACGACGAGGACACGCGGTGCCCCGGGGCGCGCGGTGATCGCGGCGGTGGCCTGCGCCCCGGTCATCCCGCGGCCGAACTGCAGATCCATCACGACGACGTCGATGTCACCGGCGGCGGACCGCTCGACCGCCTCCTCCGCCGTCGCCGCCTCCGCGACCACCGTCATGCCGGGTTCGGTGTCGAGGACCGCGCGGAGACCGGCCCGCACGATCGGATGGTCGTCGGCGAGCAGGAGCCGGATGGGGGTAGCACTCACGCTTCGACCTCCGCGTCGGGGATCGGCAGTCGCGCGGCGAGCGCGGTGCCGTGTCCCGGTGTGGACTCGATGGTGAACGTACCGCCCAGATCGACGGTGCGGGCGCGCATCGCCGCCAGACCGAATCCGCCGGCGTCGGGGCTGGGGTGGGGGGTCGCCACCGGATCGAAACCGCGGCCGTTGTCGACGATGTCGACGGCGACCTCGTCGTCGAGGTAGCTGAGGGTGACCTCGACCGCGGTCGCCTCCGCGTGCGCGACGGTGTTGCCGAGCGCGGACTGCGCGATGCGAAGCAGCGCCACCTCGTAGGGGGTGGGCAGCGGCACCGGGGTACCGGTCGCGTGGAATCGGGCGGCGATCCGGTGCCGGGCGGAGAGATCGGTGCACAACCGGTCGAGTGCACCGGCGAGGGTCGAATCGTCCAGTGCCGGTGGGGTGAGCGCCGCGACGAACCTGCGCGCCTCGGCGAGATTGTCGGTGGCCGCGGTACGGGCCTGCACGACGTAGGCGGCGGCGTCGTCGACGCGTGAGGGCAGGGCACGTTCGGCGGCGCGCAGCAGCAACTGGATGCTCGACAGTCCCTGCGCGAGGGTGTCGTGGATCTCGCGGGCGAGACGTTCCCGCTCGGCGGCGACACCGGCGTCGTGCTGTGCGGCGGCCAGATCCGCGCGCGTCGCGGTGAGCTCCTCGATGAGGAGGCGGCGTTGCTCGCTCTCCCGATAGAGAGCCTGATAACCCCACACGACCGCCACCGCCACCGCCGCGCCGAGCGCCGGTCCGAGCGCGGTCGCCGGTGCGAATGCGCCCTGGTGCGCGGTGAATCCGACGACCGCGGCAACCGCGGTCGCGATCACCGCGACGAGTGCCGCTCGCGGCGGCAACAGGTGCAGCGCCACGAAGTACAGGGGGAAGGCGAGCCACACCGCCTCCGCGGACAGTGTCAGCAGGGCCAGCCACAGGGCACCGACGGTCGTGAACCACACACCCGTCGCGACGGGTGACGTGCCGACGGCGGGGGTCGACGGTCCCGCCGCGTACGCGACGAGCATCGCGATCGCGATGACGGCGATCACACCGGCCCGCGGATCGTCGGCGGTCACCGCCCGGACCACGGTCAGTGCCAGCAGCCCGGCGACGAGCACGTGCAGGCAGGCTGCGAGGATCCGCAGAGCGGGAGGCGGGGTTCGGGGGATCGGGGTGTGCACGATCGTCCCAGCCTACGGGTGTTCGGCGTCTGCCACATCTGTCGAAAGATGGAGACACGCCGCCACCGTTCGGTGCCGGAAGTGCTCACCCGCGGGCGATGTCGCCGGGGCCCGGTTCGACGAGGGTGGATGTCGACCCCGAAACCCGACGAGAAAGCAGTTGCCGTGTTCGTTGCCTGGAGAGACCTGAGTTTCGCGAAGGGACGATTCGCCCTGATGGGCACCGTCATCGCGCTGATCACCCTGCTCGTCGGGATCCTGTCGGGCCTGACGGCGGGACTGGCCCAGCAGAACATCTCTGCGATCGAGGCGCTGCCCGCCGACAGGATCGCGTTCGCCGAACCCGCCGACGGGCAGGACCCGTCGTTCACGACGTCCACCGTCTCACGTGACCGGTGGGAGCGTCTCGGCGCGATGCCGGGCGTGACCGCCGCGGAACCCCTCGGTGTGTCGACGGCCCGCGCGAGCGCACCGACCGGCACGGCGACGGTGTCGGTGTTCGCGGTCCGGTCGGGTTCGGCGCTGGTGCCGGGCGGGGAGTCCGTCACCGTCTCGACGACGGTGTTGTCGACCGCCGCGGCCGACGAACTGGCCGCGACGGTGGGAGACACCGTGCTCGTGGGGGACCGTGAGCTCACGGTCGTCGCGGTGCGCGGCGACGATTCGTTCTCGCACACCCCCGTCGTGTGGACGGAACTCACCGACCCGGAAGCCTCGGTGGTGGCGTTGACCACGACCTCCGATTTCGACGCGGACGCCGTCGGCGAGGCGACCGGTGTCCTGGCGGTGTCGAAGACCGACTCGTTGTCGGCAATCGGTTCCTTCACGGCGGAGAACGGCTCGTTGCAGCTCATGCGGGGATTCCTGTTCGTCATCGCGGCACTCGTCATCGGCGCGTTCTTCACGGTGTGGACGATCCAGCGCAGCGGCGACATCGCGGTGCTCAAGGCGCTCGGTGCCTCCACCGGATCGTTGCTCCGGGATGCGCTCGGGCAGGCCGTGGTCCTGCTCGTCGCCGGTACCGCCGTCGGGACCGCGCTGGCGGCCGGGATCGGCGCGGCCGTGTCCGGGACGGTGCCGTTCGATCTCGCCCCCGCCACCCTCGTCGTCCCGTCACTGGTGACGGTGGTGCTCGGCGCTGCCGGAGCCGCCCTCGCCGTCCGCCGCGTCACGTCCGTCGACCCTCTGATCGCCCTGGGAAGTGCCCGATGAGCCTGAAACTGACCGATGTCACCCTCACCTACCCCGACGGCGACGGCCGTGTCGTCGCACTCGATCACGTCGACCTCGACGTGCCCGCCGGCTGCGTCACGGCGGTCGTGGGACCGTCCGGGTCGGGCAAGTCGAGTCTCCTCGCGGTTGCCGCGACCCTCGTGACTCCCGATTCGGGATCCGTGGTGGTCGCCGGCACCGACATCGCCGGCCTCGGTCGCGGTGAGCTCGCCGAGCTGCGGCGCCGCCGCATCGGGATCGTGTTCCAGCAGCCGAACCTGCTTCCGTCGCTCACCGCCGTCGAGCAGCTCCAGGTGATGGCGGTGATCGACGGGCGATCTCCCTCCGGCGTGCGCGACCGCGCGCTGGCACTCCTCGACGCGGTCGGGTTGGGCGACGTCGCGGATCGTCGGCCGCACCAGTTGTCGGGCGGCCAGCGCCAGCGGGTGAACATCGCCCGCGCACTCATGAACGAACCGTCGGTACTGCTGATCGACGAACCGACGAGCGCCCTGGATCACGAGCGCGGCGCGGCGATCGTCCGGCTGATCACGGACCTGACGAGGGAACGTGACTGTGCCACGGTGCTCGTGACCCATGACCTGACCCATCTCGCCGGAACGGACCGGGTCGTGCAGGTGCGGGACGGACGCGTCCTCGAGTCCCCATCTCATGCGCAACACGTATGAGATGACTCGGATACATATCGTTTCGATATGATCTGATGTTCGAACGGCGGCTACCGGCCGGAGTGGTTCCGGTGGACGCTTGCACCATGCGACACACCACCCACCCGCCTCCCGGGACCCCGGCACGACCCCTCGCCACCGCACCGGCAGGGGTCGTTCCGGGTCTCGCCGTGTGCGCGGTCGCGACAGGCGTGTCGCTCGCGGTGCACCGCCTCGTTCCGGCGGTCAGTCCGCTGCTCGTCGCGATCGTCGTCGGTGCCGTGGCAGCCAACGTCGCGGACCTTCCCGGCCGGTGGCGTCCGGGCCTGGACTTCTCCGCGCGGCGCGTCCTGCGGGTCGGTATCGCGCTGCTCGGCCTGCAACTGCTGATCGGTGACGTGCTCGGACTCGGCGGGCCGATGATCGCCACGGTGGTTGCCGTCGTCGGTCTCGGCATCGGCGGCAGCCTCCTGGTCGGCGCACGACTCGGGCTGTCGTGGTCCCAACGCGTGCTCATCGCGTGCGGATTCTCCATCTGCGGTGCCGCGGCGGTGGCTGCCGTGAACGGCGTGGTCGACGCCGACGAGGACGACGTGCTCACCTCGGTGGCCCTCGTCGTCGTGTTCGGAACCCTCATGATCCCCGCGGTCCCACTGCTCGCGGGTGCCCTGGGTATGTCGGATGTCGACGCGGGACTGTGGGCCGGCGCCTCCGTCCACGAGGTGGGGCAGGTGGTCGCGGCCGGAGGCGTGATCGGTGGCGGCGCACTCGCCGTCGCCGTGGTCGCGAAACTCGCCCGCGTGGTGATGCTCGCCCCCGTCATCGCGATCCTCGGTGTGCACCGCCGGATCACCGAACCCGCGGCGGATACCCGTCGCCCGCCCGTCGTGCCCCTGTTCGTCGTCGCGTTCACGGTGCTGGTGGCGGTCCGGTCCACCGGGGTGATCCCCGACCCCGTCCTGGCGGTCACCACCGAGGTGCAGACCGCCCTGCTCACCGCGGCGATGTTCGCGCTGGGCACCGGGGTGCGGTTCGCCGCACTCACCCGGGTCGGTGCCAAACCATTCGTGCTCGCGTCCTTCGCCACCGTGTGGGTGGCCTCGATCGCCCTTGCCGGAGTGCTGCTCTCGGGTGTGTCGGGTGCGTAGTCCCGCGAGTGTGCAGTTACCGCAGTGTTCTTCGGGGATACGCATCGGCAACTGCACACTCGCGGTGAGATCAGGTCGCGGCAGCCAACAGGTTCCCGACGAAACCCGCGGTGCGCAGCCGCAGGGCGTCGATTCGTTCGTCGCGCAGCGCTTCCCGATCGAAACCGGGATACGGAAGCGGGTCGAGCCTACGTACGTTGCGCGAACACTCGAAGTCCTCGCAGAGCAGCAGGCCGACGGTCGCGCCGTTGCGTCCCGCCGCCCCCACCTTCCTGGTGCTGTAGAACACCACCGGGTTCGGCAGCGTCACGTCGTTGCACCACGAGCACTGCGCCCGACGGCGCGGTGTCGCGTCCGCCCGCCGCAGGATCAACCCCACCGGGTCGCCCTCGAGCGTCGGAACCACGACGTACGCGCGGCCCTTGAACTTCGGGTCGCGCCAGCCCAGGAAGTCGAGCCGGTCCCAGTCGAGGCCGTCGAACGCCGGTGGGAGGGTGAGAACGGACACCTCCTTGCGGGAGGCGTTGGCGAAGCAGGCGCGCAGGGTCTTCTCGGAGACGGGTTGCATGGTGGAATGTCCGATCATGTCCGTGCCCGGCGCACAGTGCAGCGCGACCGGGAGAGAGTTCACATGGTGTGACCGTGCCCCGGGCGCACACGACCCTCGACAGGGTGGTGACGCGACCGGTGCGGAGCCGGGTCATCTGCTACCGGCGGCAGAGCCGTCGGCAACCTCCAGACGCCCGGGGGCACAGGTGAACGGGTAGGACATGTTCACGAACGTACCGGTGGCGCCGCGACGCGCGCAAACGGGTTCACAGGAACTCGGGTCCGACGGTGGGCAACGCATCGCGGCGGCACAACCCGGTCCCGTCGAGGAGATCGAGGGTGCGCAGACACCGTCGCACCAGATCTCCCGGAGTGGACGCCACGGTGCCCGCAGCGTGGAGAGCTGCGGCCAGTCCGTCGCCGCGCGCCCACCGGTGGATCGGGGTGACCCACGTCGGGTCCGGCTCCGCGGTGATCGGCAGGTCGTGGCGTTCCTCCGCGACGACGAGGTCGCGCCAACACCGCCGTGTCGCGTCCAGCGCCGCCGTGAGCGCAGGGGAGACACGCCCCGCCGTCGTCGCAGTGTGACGACGACCCTCGCCGAGAACGGTCGAGGCAACCGCCGCGAGTTCGGCGGGATCGAGGCCCGACCAGGCCCCGGTGCGAAGACACTCGGCCACGAGAAGATCGCTGCTGCAGTAGATCCGACGCAATCGCTGCCCGTCGTCGGTGATGTGGATCGATCCGCGCGCCGGATCGGCGAACACATACCCGCGTTCGTCGAGCAGGTCCAGGACACGGTCGAACCGCGCGGTGAGGCCCGCCGTGGCCGCGTGTACCTGCGCCCGCATGCGCTCGGTGTCGGCGGCGACCGCGGCGCGGCGCGCGGCGACGGAGAGCAGGACGTCGCGGTCGCGGTGCCGATGACCGGGGTGGGAGCGGAGCGCCCGGGCGAGTGCCGCGGCGGTGTCGGCGGTGCCGGAGCGTCGGGCGATCGCGAGTCGGTCACTCAGTTCGCGGTATTCGCCGAACCCGGCGACATCCGCCAGTTCGGCATCGAGTTCGGCGAGCACCGCGGTGTTGGTGCGCACCGCATCGGCGAGAGCGGCAACGGACCTCTCCGCCTCGAACTGCGCGAACGACCGACCCAGCAGTGCGCGGGCACCGTCGTGCCCGTGCCGCGCGACGAGATTGACGGTGGTGTTGTAGCCGACCGACAGCGAACTGTGCAGCGGATAGGTGCGGGTGGAGGCGAGGCCCGCGACGGTGGCGGGTGCGACGTCGCGGCTCCACACGACCACGACGTGCCCTTCGTCGTCGATGCCTCGGCGTCCCGCCCTGCCCGTGAGCTGTGTGTACTCACCGGCGGTGAGGTGGGTCGGCCCGGTCGCGGTGTGTTTGACGAGTCGTTCGAGGACGACGGTGCGCGCCGGCATGTTGACGCCGACCGCGAGGGTCTCCGTCGCGAACACCACGCGGACGAGACCCGCCGCGAACAGCTCCTCCACGACGTGCCGGAAGGTCGGTACGAGGCCCGCGTGGTGCGCGGCGAATCCTCGTTCGAGGCCGTCGAGCCAGTCGGGGAAGCCGAGTGCGTCGAGGTCGGCCGGGGGCATCGTCGCGGTGTGTCTCTCCGCGACCGCCCGGATGCGTGCGGCGTCCGCGGCCTCCGTCAGACGCAGTGGGGTGGAGAGACATTCGGAGACGGCCGCGTCGCAACCGGCGCGGCTGAAGCGGAACCAGACGGCGGGGAGCAACCGTTCGGCCTCGAGTCGCGTGACGACCTCGGCGACATCGATCCGGCCGCTGTCGCGGTGTCGGGTGCGTCGGCGGCGTCGACCCGGTTGCGGCGCGGCCTCGACCAGCTGCCGGTGTGCGATGTACCGCTCGAGGGTGGCGTCGACGGAGGTGCTTCCGGGGGAGAGCAGGTCGAACAGTCGACCGCCGGCGAGCATGTGCTGGGTGAGGGGAACAGGGCGTTGTTCGTCGACGACGACGTCGGTCGTACCGCGCACCCGGCTGAGCCATTCGCCGAAGGATTCCGCGTTGCTCACGGTCGCGGAGAGGCTGACCAGTCGCACCTCGGCGGGCAGATGCAGGATGGATTCCTCCCAGACGGCGCCGCGTTCACGGTCGGCGAGGTAGTGCACCTCGTCCATCACGACGTACCGGAGTCCGACGAGCAGCGGAGAGTCCCCGTGCAGCATGCTGCGCAACACCTCGGTGGTCATCACGACGATCGGCGCGTCGGGCAGCAGCGAGATGTCGCCGGTGAGCAATCCGACCCGGTCGTCGCCGAACCGCCTCGCCAGCTCGCCGTGTTTCTGGTTGCTCAGGGCCTTGAGCGGCGTGGTGTAGAAGAGGGTGCCGTCGCGGGCCAGCGCGAGGTGTGCCGCGAATTCGCCGACCACGGTCTTACCCGCGCCGGTGGGCGCGCAGACGAGGACGTCGCGCCCGGCTTCGAGTGCCCGGCAGGCCCGGACCTGGAATTCGTCGAGGGAGAATCCGAGCCCCGCCGCGAACTCGTCGAGATGCGGCACGTCCTGCATGTACACGCCTCCACGGTACGTGGGCCGGGTGGCGGGTCCACTCCCGTCACCGGCGACGTCGTGTCCGTGCCGCGATGCGAACGATGACAATCGGTGATGTAGATCACTCGTAAGGGGGAATTGATGGCGGATCGGGCACGTTAGTTGAGTTGAACAGACTCAAGTCGCAGAGAAAGGCTACGGAATGCCGGCATTCTTCGGGCCTGGTGGCCCCGGCCGCATCGACATCACGCGCTTCATGAGCCGCGGCACCCAGGAACTCATGGCGACCGCCGCGCGCTACGCCACCGAGCGTGGCGACGCGGACCTCGATGTACTGCACGTCCTCCGTGCGATGGCGGAGCAGGACCCGGCCCGGACGGTGATGACCCGTTCCGGAGCCGATCCCGCCGCCGTGATCGGCGCGGTCGACGAACGGCTGCCGCAGAGCAACCCCGACGCGGGGTCCGCGACGCCCGCACTGAGCGGCGCGGTCCGCACCGCACTGCTCGAAGCGCATCAACTCGCGCGTGCACTGGGCTCCACCTACATCGATCCCGAACACCTGTTCTTCGCCCTCGCGGCCGATCGCACGCGGTCGGCCGGTCGTCTCCTCGCGTCGCTGGGCGTGACACCGCAGTCGCTGCAGGCGGCGCTCCAGCCGGGTCCGGCCGAGGAAGCGACGGTGGAATCGCAGACTCCCACACTCGACAAATACGGTGTGGACCTGACCGACCGCGCTCGGGGTGGTGGAATCGACCCCGTCATCGGCCGCGCCGACGAGATCGAACAGACCGTCGAGATCCTCGCCCGGCGAACCAAGAACAATCCGGTGCTCATCGGCGAGGCCGGTGTCGGCAAGACGGCGATCGTCGAGGGCCTCGCCCAGCGGATCGTCGACGGCGACGTGCCCGCGAAGTTGCAGGACAAGCGTGTCGTGCAACTCGATCTCACCGCGATGGTCGCGGGTACCCGCTACCGCGGTGACTTCGAGGAACGATTGACGTCGGCGCTCGACGAGATCGCGGCGCAGGACGGTGGGCTGATCGTGTTCATCGACGAACTGCACACGGTCGTCGGGGCAGGCGGCGGTGGCAGCGAGGGCGCGATGGACGCCGGCAACATCCTCAAGCCGAAGCTGGCCCGAGGTGAACTGCACGTCGTGGGCGCGACCACGCTCGACGAGTACCGCAAGCACATCGAGAAGGACCCGGCGCTCGAGCGACGATTCCAGCCGGTCACGGTGGGTGAACCCGCACGTGCGGACGCCCTCGCGATCCTGCACGGTCTACGCGACCGGTACGCCGAGTTCCACGGTGTCCGGTACACCGACGACGCGCTCGACGGAGCCGTCGACCTGTCGGTGCGGTATCTGCCCGATCGGCACCTGCCCGACAAGGCGATCGATCTGATCGACCAGGCCGGTGCCCGGTTGCAGCTGCGCAACCCGCGGGTGGACACCGAGCAGCTGCGAGAGCAGTTGGCCGTGCTCGAGGCGGACAAGGATGCCGCGGTCGCCGCGGAACGCTACGAGGAGGCGTCGCGTCTGCGTGACGAGATCACCCGGGTGCAGAACAGCATCGAGGCGGGTGCCCCGACGGACGCCGACACGCCGGTGGTCGACACCGACGTGATCGCCGAGATCGTCTCTCGCGCGACGGGGATTCCCGTCACCCGGATGACGAGCGCCGAGAAGGATCGACTGCGCACTCTCGAGGACGAACTGCACAACCGCGTCATCGGGCAGGACGACGCGGTCCGGGCGGTGGCACGTGCGGTGCGGCGCAGCCGCTCCGGCATGAGCGACCCGCACCGTCCGGTCGGCAGCTTCCTGTTCCTCGGGCCCACCGGTGTCGGCAAGACCGAACTGGCCAAGGCGCTTGCCGAAGTGCTGTTCGGTGACGAGAAGAAGATGCTGCGGTTGGACATGAGCGAGTTCGGTGAGCGCCACACCGTCAGCCGTCTCGTCGGTGCTCCTCCGGGCTACGTCGGATACGGCGAGGCCGGTCAGCTCACCGAGCAGGTGCGGCGCAATCCGTACTCGGTGGTGTTGCTCGACGAGATCGAGAAGGCGCACCCGGACGTGTTCAACACGTTGCTGCAGGTCCTCGACGACGGTCGACTGACCGACGGGCAGGGACGCACGGTCGACTTCGGTAACACCGTGGTGATCATGACCAGCAACCTGGGCTCCGACATCATCTCGAGCAAGGGTGGGGCCCTCGGATTCACCACCGGCGATGCGGAAGCCGCGGAGAAGCCGCTGCGTGATCGCGTGATGGCGCGGCTGCGCGAGACCATGCGTCCGGAATTCCTCAACCGGATCGACGAGATCGTGCTGTTCCGCAAGCTCGACGACGAGCAACTGCGGCACATCACCGATCTGCTCCTCGCGGACACTCGGAAACGTCTGCAGGAGAAGAACATCGGTTTCGACATCGATGCTGCCGCCGTCGACTGGCTTGCCGACCGCGGGCGTCAGCCCGAGTTCGGCGCCCGCCCGTTGCGCCGAGCGATCCAGCGTGAGGTCGACGACCGCATCGCCGATCTGCTGCTCGACGACCTGCTGGTCGAGGGTGGTGCGGTGTCCGTCGAGGTCGAGGACGGTGACCTGATCGTCCGGTAGGGCGTGACACAGCGGGACGAGCCGGCGGGCCCCTCGTCGAAACGAGAGGCCCGCCGGAGGCAGGGACCGGGAGTTGCTGCAGCCCTCAGCTCTCCGCGCGATCCGCAGTAGGCCTGACCAGAAATCTAGGTTAGGCAAACCTAATGCGCAAGTGTTTCGTGAAATCTCTTCCGACTCGATCCACCGCAGCGTCGCGACCTGGAAGAACGGACCGTCCCGTCCCGTCCCGTCCCGTCCCGTCCCGACGCGAGGCGAGGTGAGGCCGTCCCTTTCCGAGCGAGTGGTACACCCGATCGACTGAATCGAGCGGGTGTACCACTCGCTCCGGGGGGCGGGGCGGGCGCGACCGGCACGGCTCTGTTATCGTGGCCGACATGCAGCGCGCATATTTCTGGTTTAGCAGGCCGGCCCGGGGTGGGTCGGTCGGCGTAACCGAGCGCTGACTTCTTCCACCCACGAGCCGGATTCCGACCGGCTCGCGGGCGCTTTCGAGGGTTCTTCCGGGTCGGTCTCCCACCACCGAGAACAGGAACGCAACCCATGAGCACCGTTTCCACCGAGATCTCCACCAGCGACCTCGACGAGCAACGCACCGTTCGGATCAGTCCGTTGGCCGCGCCGTCGCAGATCCGCGCCGAGTACGCTCCCGACGAGGTCACCGCGGCGACCGTCCGCTCGGGGCGCGCCGCGACCGTCGACATCCTGAACGGCACCGACGACCGCCTCGTCGTGGTCGTCGGCCCGTGCTCCGTGCACGATCCCGTCGCCGCCATCGACTACGCGCGCCGTCTCGCCGCGAAGGCCGAAGAACTGCGCGACGACCTGCACGTCGTGATGCGCGTGTACTTCGAGAAGCCGCGCACCACTCTCGGTTGGAAGGGTCTGCTCAACGATCCGCACCTCGACGGCACCTACGACATCAACACCGGTCTGCGCATCGGACGGAAACTGCTGCTCGACGTCTCGAGCCTCGGCCTTCCGGTGGGGTGCGAGTTCCTCGATCCGATCCTCCCGCAGTACTACGCCGACCTCGTCACCTACGGCGCGATCGGTGCGCGCACCGCGGCGAGCCAGGTGCATCGCCAGCTGTGCAGCGCGCTGTCGATGCCGGTGGGGATCAAGAACTCCACCGAAGGAGACGTGCAGGTCGCGGTGGACGGCACCCGCGCCGCCGGGGCGAGCCACGTCTTCCCCGGAACCGACCTCGAGGGCAACACGGCGCTGATCGAGACCGCCGGCAACCCGGATTGCCACGTCATCCTGCGCGGCGGCAGCGCCGGACCGAACTACGACGCCGCGACCGTCGCCGACACGATGGCGCGACTGCGCAAGGGTGGGCTGCCGGAGCGTGTCGTCATCGACGCGAGCCACGGCAACAGCCGCAAGGACCACGAGAAGCAGGTCGACGTCGTCACCGACATCGCGGAGCGCCTCGAGGCGGGCGAGAAGGGCATCGTCGGGCTCATGCTCGAGAGCTTCATCGAGGCGGGTCGTCAGGACCTCACACTCGGTGAGGCCGACAAGCTCGACTACGGCAGGTCCATCACCGATGCCTGCATCGACTGGGCGACGACGGCCGCGCAGCTCGATCGTCTGGCGGAGGCCGTGCGCACCCGCCGCTCATGATGCTTGACCCGGACGTAGCGTCAGGGTTGATCCTGGAATCGTGAAGATCGGTGAACTGGCCGAGGCTGCCGGCACGACCGTCCGCGCCATCCGGCACTACCACCGGCTCGGGCTGCTCCCCGAGCCACCGAGGTCCTCCAACGGGTATCGCGTGTACGCGTTGGAGGATCTCGTGCGTCTGATGCGTATCCGCTGGCTGGCCGGTTCAGGGGTGCCGCTCGCCTCGATACCGACGATGCTCGGATCCGCCACCGACGGCGACGCCCGGACAGATCTCACCGCCGATCTCGAAGCTCTCCTCGCCGACGTCGACGCACAGCTGACCGCTCTCGCCGGCAAGCGGCGCGCGCTCGGCGCGATGCTCGACGGGCATCGGCGGGGCGGAGCGATCTCGCCACTGCCCGAATCGCTCGCGGCGGCCTTCGACGAGCTCGTCGAAGGCGAGAACGATCCGGACACCCGCGCGCTGTTCGTGCGTGAACGCGACAGCTGGGAGATCCTCGCGCTCTCGGGACGCACGCCGCAGACCTATCTGGACGCGGCGAGCGCGATCGTCACCGACCCCGTGCAGCGGCACGCCGTCGTCGCGCTCTACCGGCGGTTCGGGGCGCTCGCCGGGCGGGATCCGGCCACCGCGCGATCGGAGATCGACGCCGTCGCCGACGGGCTCGTCCGGTTCGTGGCTCCGCTGCTGGACACCGCCGACACACTCTTCGCCGATTGGGCCGCACAGGCCGCCGACGCCGTGGCACGGGGCGAACCCCTCCTCGTCGAGATGCTCCCCGATCCCGCGCAGCGGGCGGTGGCCGTCCACCTGATCGAACACCTCGCCGCCGGACCGGAGGAACACCGATGACCGATCCCGCTGCACGCCGCCTCCACGCGGCGGCCCTGGCGATCACCGTCGCGGCCGCGGTCGTCAACGCCGTCCTCGCCGCGGCCGGGATCGTGTCGCCGACGACCGCGTTCACGCTGTGGCTCGCCGTCGAACTGCCGCTCGCGGCGATCCTGACGACGATCACGGTCGTGAGGGTCCGAGCCGCCCGCCGGCGGGGGCGCACGTGGAGCGAAGTCCTCGACGACGTCGCCGGACCGACCCCGGCCGAACTCATCCGCTTCGAACTGCGCGGATACCGTTCGTTGTGGTTGTGGTTGCGCCGTCGGTACGACGGGGTGTCGTCCGGTGTCGAACCGATCGGCTACACGAAGGGCACGATGGCCGTACCGGTGGCCTTCCTCGTCGCCGCCGTCGCCGAGACGGTCGTCGTGCACGTGCTGGTGCCGTGGCCTCCCGTTCGCACCGTGTTGCTGTTGCTGTCGCTGTGGGGGCTCGTCCAGATCGCCGGTGTCCTCACCGGCCGCATCACGCATCCGCACCTGCTCGCCGCCGACCGGTTGATCGTGCGGTCAGGTCACCAGGTGATCGTCGAACTCGAGCGCGCCGCCGTGCGCAGGTGTGTCGCGCGGCGGCGGTGGGAGCACACCGACGTCACCGTCGACGGCGAGGCCCTGTACCTGCCGGGGCCGGACGGGACGTGCGTGGACCTCGTCCTCACCGAACCCGTCGAGGTCCGGGTTCCACGGTTTCTCGCGCACCGGCGCCCCACCGCGACGGTGTCGCGCCTGTCGTTGCAGGTGGACGACCCCGACGCGGTGGCGGCGTCGCTGACACCGCGGTCGACCGACGGTGCCTCGCGGATCAGAGCAGGGGAGTGAAATCCCTGCTGCCCAGGTAATCCGGTCGCGGATTACCCGCCGCGAACGGTTCGACCGGGAGGTTCTCGACGCTGTTGAAGACCACGAACAGGTTCGAGCGCGGGAACGGGGTGATGTTCCCGTTCGAGCCGTGCATGCAGTTCGAGTCGAAAACCGTGGCGGAACCGGCGGATCCGAGGAAGGTGGTGATCCCGAACTCGGCGGCCATGCGGGTGAGGGTGTCCTCGTCCGGCGACCCCGTCGGCGGAACGTGCGTCACCAGTGACTCACGGTAGTAGTCGTCGGGGGTCTCCCCGGCGCACGACACGTACGTGCGGTGCGAGCCGGGCATGATCATCAAACCACCGTTGTACCCGTAGTTCTCGGTGAGCGCGATCGAAATGCTCAGTGCCCGTGGCGCGGGCATCCCGTCCTCGGCGTGCCACGTCTCGAAATCCGAGTGCCAGTAGAACGGTCCGCCGCGGAAACCCGGCTTCACGTTCAGCCGTGACTGATGGACGTACACGTCGGATCCCAGTATCTGCCTGGCGATCCCGACGATCCCGGGGCGTCGGATGATCGAATCCACCAGCGGGCTGAGGCGATGAACGTCGAACACGGAGCGGACATCGCCGCTCCCGCGCTCACGGACGACCTTCTCGTCGTCACCGAGCTCACGACCGAGTCGTGACGTTTCCTCCAGCAGATTTCCGACGTCATTGGCTGCGAGAAGCGCTTCCGCAGTGTGGAATCCGCGCATATCGTAATCGGCGATCGCCGCGGAATCCAATGGCCCGTCGTTCGCGGATCCCCACACGACGGGGTCCTTCCGCTCGACGGATTCCCAGTTCGTTCGGCCACGGGTCGGATATTCGTCCTTGACGACCGTGCGCATACGGTTGAATCACCCTCTCGTTGATCGATGACGGTCCGATCCCGACCGTCCCACTACCGAGCGCGGGATGCAACCCGGCCGGTCGGCGGTGTCGCGCGCGTCGTCGCAGTTCGTCGTGCTGCGGTGCCCCGTGCCGAGGTGTCCCGTGCCGCGGTTCCCGAACCCACGACGACAGCGGAAACGCCGTCGGTGACGACACCGGAACATTGTCGGTGCGACGGCAGCACACTGTCGGTGGCCCTCGGTACTGTCTTCGCATGGGATACGAATTTCAGGTGACGATCGATTCCGGCAGCCCACACACCCAGGCGAAATGGTGGGCGGAGGCACTCGGGTGGCGGGTGGAGCCCAGCGACGAGGACTTCATCCGCGGTCTCGTCGCCGCAGGTCATGCCCGTGAGGACGACACCGAGGTCTTCGAAGGCAGGCTCGTGTGGCGGGTGGGGGCGGCGATCTCCGACCCCGACAATCCGGCGCGGCCTCGCGTGCTGTTCCAGCGGGTCCCCGAGGGTAAGACGGTGAAGAACCGGATGCATCTGGACATCCGGGCCGGCGACGACAGCGAGGCCGTCGTGGCGCGACTGGAGGCGGCGGGCGCCGCGGTGCTCCACCGTGGCCGGCAGGGCCCGTTCGAGTGGATCACGATGGCCGACCCCGAGGGCAACGAGTTCTGTGTGGGGTAGCGGGAGCGCCTTCCGGGCAGTTCCTCGACTCAGCTCCGGACGCGAAACGAACTGGGCGTCTTACCCGTCCAGCGTTTGAACGCGCGCCGGAACGCACTCGGCTCCGAGAATCCGAGGCGGGCGGACAGGTCGTCGACGGGTTGGCCGCGTCGCAGGCCCGCCACGGCGAGATCGAGCAGCACCTGTTCCCTCAACTGACCGAGGGACGTGCCTTCCTGTCGCAACAGTCGACGCAGATGCGGTGGACTCACCGCGAGCGTCGCGGCGATCTCGTCCGCCGTCGCCGTCCGCCCCTTGACCCCGGACTCGAAGATGCTACGCACCTGCGCGGACACCGTCGAATCGTATTCGCGTTCCGACAGCATGAGATTCGGTGACTCACGGAGATACTCCTCGAGCGTCTCCTCGGTCCGGACGACGGGCGCCGACAGCGCGGAGCCGTCGATCTCGAGGGCGGCCCGACCCGCCCCGAACGTCACCGGCACTCCGAAGATCGCGTCGTAACTGCGGGCGAGTACCGGATCGGGTGCGGCGTACGGCAACAGCACCGACACGAGCGGCACCCGACCTCCGACGAGCCACGCGGCGAACCGATGCAGCAGCATCAGCAGGAAATCGATCGTCACCCGGGTCTTCTCGGTGACCTCGCCGGGCAGCACGATATCCAGGAACGTGGTGTCCTCACCGGGTGTCAGGCTCAGTGGCGGCAGGGATATCAACACGCGGTTGACATCGACCATCCGTTCCAACACGTGGGCGAGGTCGCGGCAGTGGACCAGCGTCAGACACATGATGCGGAACGATCCGCGCGGCACCGGACCGTCACCGAGACCGAACAACTCGTCGTCGGTGATCTGCCAGACCTTTCTGGTGAACGCGCTGACCTGTTCCGGTGTGAGTCGCGCGTGCGGATGGCTCAGCACCGCGCGGCTGATCCGGCCCGCGTCGAGGGCCGGGGTGAGATCGATACCTTCGTTCGCTGCGAGATGGACTGCACGACCGACGAAGTCGGAGGGGATCGTGGGCGACGACATCGGTTACGGTGTCTCCCGGCGATCGGCGGGCGCCAGGGTGCGCAACCGACGCACCGCTTCGGCCAGGACATCGTCACGTTTGCAGAACGCGAAGCGCACCAGGTGGTTCCACGACGCGGCATCATCGGCGAAGACGCTCACCGGGACGGCGGCGACGCCGATCCGTTCGGGGAGCGACCGGCAGAAGTCGACCCCGTCGTCGAATCCGAGGGGTCGGATGTCGGCGCAGACGAAGTATGTTCCCGCAGAATCGAGAACGTCGAACCCGGTTTCGGTGAGCGCCCGGGACAGCGCGGTCCGTCGGCGTTGCAGGTCGGCCCGCATCGTCGATATCCACGACTGCTCGTGCCGCAGCGCGTACGCGACGGCGGGTTGGAACGGACCGCCGCCGACGAAGGTCAGGAACTGTTTCGCGGCGCGTACCCCGTCGACGAGTTCGCGGGGGCCGAGCGCCCACCCGATCTTCCAGCCGGTGACGTTGAAGGTCTTCGCGGCACTCGAGACGGTGACGGTGCGTTCGGCCATGCCCGGCAGGGAGGCGAGCGGCACGTGGCGGCGCCGGTCGTAGACGAGGTGCTCGTACACCTCGTCGGACAACACGAGCAGGTCGTGGTCGCAGGCGAGGCGGGCGAGTGCCTCGAGTGCGTCCGGCTCGTACACGGTGCCGGTCGGGTTGTGCGGGGTGTTGACCACGATCATGCGGGTGCGATCGGTGACGGCGGCACGCAGGGCAGCGACGTCCGGAACGAATCCGCTGCCCCGTCGGGCGAGCGGCACGGCGCGGCGGGACGCCCCGGCCAGCGCCACCGCAGCGGCGTACGAGTCGTAGTAGGGCTCGGTGAGCAACACCTCGTCGCCGGGTTCGACGAGACCGAGCAGGGCTGCGCTGATCGCCTCGGTCGCGCCGACGGTGACGAGAACCTCGGTGTCCGGGTCGTATCGCACTCCGTAGCGTTCGGCGCGGTCCGCGGCGATCGCCGCACGCAACTCCGGTGTTCCGGGGCCCGGCGGATACTGGTTGAGTCCGTCGGCGATGGCGCCGCGGGCAGCCTCGAGCATGGCCGGTGGTCCGTCGACGTCGGGAAAGCCCTGCCCCAGGTTGATCGCGTCGTGTCGCACCGCGAGCGCCGTCATCTCGGCGAAGATCGTGGATGTGAACGGTCGCAGCCGCGCGACGGTGCGGCTGGGGCCCGAAGACGACGAATCGACCATTTCTGCAGCGTAGCCGCCGGGCCGAGTGGTGTGGTGACCGCCACGTCACATCTGCGGGGCCTGTCTCGTCCACATGATGGAGACTCGGAAATGCGAGTCGGGAATCACGGACGAGGGAGGACGTCATGACCAGGATCGCGCCGGTGCGCCCGGAGCAGGCCGGACTGTTCACGAAGATCGCCTACAGGATCGCGGGGCGCATGTTCGGCGAGGTGCCCGAGCCGTTCGCGGTGAGCGCGCATCACCCGGGCCTGCTGCGGGCGAGCGGCCTGCACGAGATGCTCGCCGAGCGCACCTCGAAGACACTGCCGAAGAACGTGCGGGAGATCGCCGTGTACCGGGTGGCGTGGACGATCGGATGCTCGTGGTGCGTCGACTTCGGGACGATGCTCCAGCGTCTCGACGGTCTCGACACCGAACGGCTCGAGCACATCGCCGAATATGCCACGTCCGACCTGTACAGCGACGACGAGAAGGCAGCGATCGCATACGCCGACGCGATGACCGGGGACGTCGCGAACGCGGTGACCGACGAGCAGGTCGCCGATCTCGAGCGTCGCTTCGGGCCGGCGGGGGTGGTGGAACTGACCTACCAGATCGGGCTCGAGAACATGCGTGCCCGGATGAACTCGGCGCTCGGCATCCACGACCAGGGCTTCAGCACCGACGCGTGCCGGGTGCCGTGGGAGAGCACCGACAGCGGTGGCGGGGATGCGGGTCAGGGCAGCACGATCTCGGCGATCACACCGGGGTTGAACGCGACTTCCCAGCGGAAGCCGTCCGGATCGGCGAAGTAGCCGGTGTAGCCACCCCACGAACGTTCGACGCCCTCCCCGACGGGATCCGCGCCGGCGCTGCGCGCGGTGGCGAGGACGGTGTCGACCTCCTCGCGGGTCGCGACGTTGTGGGCGAGGGCGATCGGGGGAGGAGCGTCGGGTGTGAGGTCCACCCCGACCTCCTCCTCGAATTGCGCGCGGTCCCACAGGGACAACATCACGTGCTCGCCGACGCAGATCATCAGGACCTCGCCGGGCACGTCGACCGTGGACGTCCAACCGAGCCCGTCGAGGTAGAACCGGCGGGAGCGGTCCACGTCGGCGACGGCGAGCGTGATGAAGCTGATGCGTTGGTCCATGGTCACTTCTCGACCTCCGGTGTCGGGGTTTCGGCCTCGGAGTGTGCCGCGATGCGCAGGCCCGCGAACTTCTCCGGGTTCGCGATGTCGTAGGCGGCACACACCCGTCCGTCGCGGACGGTGACGGCGAGGACACGCGGCGGGAATCCGGGGTGGGTGTCGTCTCCGGGAGAACCCGGGTGGACGAAGCCGAGCCTGCCGTTGACGAGCACCGGTCGGAAGGCCAGCAGCGATTCGGGGCCGTACATCCGCACCAGCCCGAGGAAGAACCGGGCGGACCGGTCGGCGCCGACGATGACGTTGAGTGCGGTGCGGGTGGTGCCCCCGGCGTCGCCGATGGCCCGGGCATCCGGTGTCAGCGCCGCCAGGACGGTATCGATGTCGCCGGTGGCGAGCGCGGCGACGAGTTGCTGGGCCGCCCGTTCGTGTTCTTCCGCCGGCACCGGGGGCGGCGCGTCGGCGACGGCCCGCCGCCCCCGCGACGCGAGTTGCCGGGCCGCAGGTGCCGCGATGTCGAGGATCCGCGCGATCTCGTCGAACGGCACTCCGAATCCGTCGTGCAGCACGAACGCGATGCGCTGCGACGGGGTGAGGGTGTCGAGGATGACGAGTGCGGCCAGCCGATTGTCGTCGCCCCGAATCACCTCGTCGAGGGGGTCGGGTGGGGTGGTGCCCGTGAGCGGGGTGACGATCGGTTCGGGCAACCACTGGCCGGTGTACGTCTCTCGCCGGACCGCCGCCGAACGCAGCCTGTCGAGACACAGCCGCCCGACGACGGTGGTCAACCAGGCGCGCAGGTCCTCGATGCTGTCGTTATCGGCACCGTCGAGTCGCAGCCACGCCTCCTGCACGGCATCCTCGGAGTCGGCGACGCTGCCCGTCAGGCGGTAGGCCACGGACATCAGATGCCCACGGTGTTCCTCGAACGAGACCGCCGGTTCGGCTGCGCGCATGCCCTCGATGCTCGCACACTGCCGGTGTACGCGCCGCGACACATCGCGCATCCGGGAGGCCGGAAATGAACAGGGGACAACCGGTGGGGGAGCCGTGACGGTCACGAGTGCGGGTCTGCTGCTGTACCGGATCGACGACGCAGGCCTGCTGTCGGTGTGGTTGGTGCATCCGGGCGGGCCGTACTGGCGGAACAAGGACGAGGCGGCCTGGTCGATTCCGAAGGGCGAATACGTCGATGGTGAGAACCCGCGGGATGTCGCGCTGGCCGCCGCGTTCGGGGCGGATCCGACGGTTCCCGGAGGTGGACGACGCACGGTGGCAGACCGTTCCGGAGGCCACGCCCCGACTCGTCAGGGGGCAGCGGCCGATCCTCGATGCGTTGAGGGTACACCTCGACGATGTCGGCAGGCGGTACCGGGTGCGGTGATCGCCCCGTGCTCGACGACATGTCCGTCCGGACGGGCAAGACTGTTCAGGGTTTTCTGAATTCAGGGTTTCATGTACTGTTGGGGCGTGGAATCGGTGCTGCATCGGGACGCGCTCACCCGCTTCGGATATGCCCTGTCGGATACGACGAGGACGCAGGTCCTGCTGAACCTTCGGGCGGGTCCGGCGTACCCGTCCGAGTTGGCCGACCGGATCGGGGTCTCTCGGCAGGTGCTGTCGAATCATCTTTCCTGCCTTCGCGGTTGCGGGCTGGTTGTGGTCGTTCCGGAAGGTCGGCGCAGCCGGTACGAGTTGGCCGACCCGCGCATCGGGCGGGCGCTCGACGATCTGGTCGGACTCGTGCTGGCCGTGGACCCGAGCTTCTGTCCGGACGCCGACGACAGGGGATGCTGCTGATGCCTTCCCGTCTCGGAACGCCGACGGGCAGATCTGTGCCGTCCGGCGACCGGAGGCGAGTGCTGGCACGCAGGATCCGGTGGTTCGTCACCGCGACGATCGCGTACAACATCATCGAAGCGGTCGTCGCGATCGGCGAGGGAGCGCGGGTGTCGTCCACCGCGCTCATCGGTTTCGGTCTCGATTCGGTGATCGAGGTGTCGTCCGCCGCGGCGGTGGCGTGGCAGTTCGCGGGTGCGGACCCGGAGAGGCGGGAGAAGGTCGCGCTGCGGATCATCGCGCTGTCGTTCCTCGCGCTGGCCGGGTACGTGACGGTCGACGCGATCCGTGCCCTGTTCGGTCTCGGCGAGGCCGGGCACTCGCGCATCGGGATGGTGCTCGCTGCGGTCAGTCTGATGATCATGCCCGTGTTGTCGTGGGCGCAGCGCCGCGCCGGTCGTGAACTCGGCTCACTCTCCGCGGTTGCCGATTCCAAGCAGACCCTGCTGTGCACCTACCTGTCCGCGGTGTTGCTGATCGGCCTGCTGCTCAACGGTCTGTTCGGCTGGTCCTGGGCCGATCCGGTCGCCGCCCTCGTCATCGCGGCCATCGCCGTGCGGGAGGGTGTGAACGCATGGAACGGTGACGTCTGCTGCACCGCACCGGTTTCCAATGGAGCGTCCGCTGAGTACGGCGCGGATGCCGACTGTTGCGGTCGTTGATCGTGCTCGTTGCAGTGGGACGTCCCGGTCGACGCGTCGCTCAGCGGCAGCAGTTCGGGTCGAGTACCGCGCGCAGTGCTTCGAGTGCGGCGCCGCGTGCGCGATGGTGCACGTTCATGCCGCGTCGCTCGGACTCGACCATGCCCGCCTTGCGGAGCTGACCGAGGTGGTGGCTGACGGTGGATTCGGCGAGTCCGACGGCGGCCGCCAGGTCGCACGTGCACGGTGCACCGTCGTCGGCGGTGAGCAGGATCGACATCAGTCGGACGCGAACCGGATCGGCGAGAGCCTTGAGTCGGAGTGCGACCTCCAGGGCGGCGGCGTCGGTCATGGGGGCGGACGAGACGGGCGCGCAGCAGATGGGTGCGGAGACGTCGATCGTCGGGAGCGTCTTCGGCATGACACCACCCTAGCCAGGCTCTTGACTTATGTCGAACGGGTAGCGCACTCTGGCGGGCGCCAGCAATTCGATATACATCGCAGAGGTGGAGGCGTCATGTCCCGCGTACAACTCGCACTCAACGTCGACGACCTGGAGGAGGCGGTCACGTTCTACACGAAACTCTTCGGCTCCCCGCCGGTGAAGCTGGAGTCGGGCTACGCGAACTTCGCGCTCACCGAACCACCGCTGAAGCTGGTGCTGTTCGAGAACCCCGGCAGCGGTGGCACCATCAACCATCTCGGAGTCGAGGTCGGTTCCTCGGAGACCGTGCACGCGGAGATCGCCCGGCTCACCGGTGAGGGACTCTTCACCGACGAGGAGATCGGAACGACCTGTTGTTTCGCCACGCAGGACAAGGTGTGGGTGACCGGGCCGTCCGGGGAGAAGTGGGAGATCTACACCGTCCTCGCGGATTCGGAGACCTTCGGTTCGAGCCCGCGACACATCGACGGCCCGTCCGTCGCGGAGGCCGACGGCTCCTGTGGCGCCGTCACCGAGCCGGCTCGCTGAAGGTCGTGCGTCGGGGCCACCGTGCGCGGGTGGCCCCGACCCACTCACCTCCGGTTCTCGCCGATCAGCTCGACGATCAGTGCGTGGACCTTCGTCCGGATCTCGTCGCGGATCCGACGTACGCTCTCGGTTCCCTGCCCGGCCGGGTCGTCGAGCACCCAGTCCCGGTACGAGATACCGGGGAAGACCGGGCACGTGTCGCCGCACCCCATCGTGATCACCACGTCCGATGCCTCGACCGCGTCCGCGGTGAGGACCTTCGGGTTCTGCGCGGAGATGTCGATGCCGAGCTCGGCCATCACCGCGACCGCGACCGGGTTCACCCGATCGGACGGTGCGCTCCCGGCGGATCGCACCTCGATCCGGTCACCGGCCAGTTCGGTGAGGAACCCGGCGGCCATCTGCGACCGGCCGGCATTGTGGACGCAGACGAACAACACGCTCGGTGTGGGCACGGTGTCAGACCTCCTTCGGTGACAGCGGTGCGGTGGATGATTCGCGGTCCGTGAACCGTGCGCGCAGCGCGAGCGAGACGTAGACCAGGCCGACGAGCACCGGAACCTCGATCAGTGGGCCGACCACCCCGGCGAGGGCCTGTCCGGAGGCGGCCCCGAAGGTGGCGATCGCCACCGCGATGGCCAGCTCGAAGTTGTTGCCCGCCGCGGTGAACGCAAGGGTGGTGGTGCGCGCGTAGCCGAGTCCCAGTGCGGCACCGAGTAGATAACCGCCGGCCCACATGATCGCGAAGTACGCCAGCAGCGGAAGCGCGATCCGCACGACGTCGACGGGGTTCGAGGTGATCCGGTCGCCCTGGAGCGCGAACAGGATCACGATCGTGAACAACAGCCCGTACAGGGCCCACGGACCGATGCGGGGCAGAAAACGCTCCTCGTACCAGGTTCGTCCCCGGGCCTTCTCTCCGATGCGGCGGGTCAGGAACCCGGCGAGCAACGGGATGCCCAGGAAGACCAGCACGGAACGCGCGATCTGCCACGGAGAGACATCGAGGGTGGTCTGCTCGAGCCCGAGCCATCCGGGCAGCACGGACAGGTAGAACCAGCCCAGGGCGGCGAACATGATCACCTGGAACACCGAGTTGATCGCGACCAGTACCGCGGCGGCTTCTCGGTCGCCGCAGGCGAGGTCGTTCCAGATGATGACCATGGCGATGCATCGCGCCAGTCCGACGATGATCAGTCCCGTGCGGTACTCCGGGAGATCCGGCAGGAACAGCCACGCCAACGCGAACATCAGCGCCGGGCCGAGGATCCAGTTCAGCAGCAGTGAACCGAGCAGCATCCTGCGGTCGCCCGCGACGGTGTCGAGGCGGTCGTAACGCACCTTCGCCAGCACCGGGTACATCATGATCAGCAGGCCGAGCGCGATCGGCAGTGAGATTCCGTCGATCTCGACGGCGGACAATGCGTCGCCGAGTCCCGGGACCGTGCGCCCCAGAAGGAGCCCGGCGATCATCGCGACACCGATCCACACCGGGAGGAACCGGTCGAGTACGGACAGTCCGCCCACGACGGTGGGGGCTGCTGTCGCCCCGGTCACCGGTGGGCCTCCGCCGCGGAGTCGTCCGGGACGGGGCTGCACCGTGAGCCCTCCACTACGCCCGGTTCGGGTGCGAGCGCCCTCGCGAGCTGCGCCAACGCGGACGGGATCACCCGGTAGTACACCCATGTCGCGCGGCGTTCGCACTCGAGCAGACCGGCCGTGCGCAACACCTTGAGGTGGTGGGAGATCGTCGGCTGCGACAGGTCGAACGACCCGGAGATGTCGCAGACACATGCCTCTCCGCCGGGGTGGGAGGCGATCAGCGACATCAAGCGCAGGCGCACCGGGTCGCCGAGAGCCTTGAACATCGCGGCCAGCTCGCCGGTCCGGTGTTCGCTCAGCGGCTCGTGCATCAGCGGCGGGCAGCACGGCTCGGCGCCCACCTCGATCTGGTTCGACATCTTTCTATATTGACAGCTATCGATTCAATGCGCGAATCCGACCGGTGCGCGGTGGCGGTCCGCATCCACCCTTTCGTTCACCGTGCGCGCAACCGTTGGCGTCGACCGCGCCGACCGAGATGCTGACCGGGTCCTGATCGAACCGTTCCCGACCCGACCGGAAAGGGGCTGTCGTGCACAGCTGTCCGAACTGTCGCTGAACAACGCCGAACGTTCTCGAACCGCAGCCCGCGCCGAGCGGGCCGACACGATACCGCTCGCGCCGAGCGGGCCGACACAAGGACACCTCCCACGATGTCGCAATCGACACAACAACCGTCGACCTCGCGCCGACGACTCGCCCCCGCTGTAGCCCTCGTGACAACGCTGCTCGCCCTGGTCGTCGTCGGCACTGCGTGCTCGTCGCGTTCCGAGGCCGCGGTCACCGCAGACGGCCGCACCGTGCTTCGCTACGAAGGCGCGGCCGGACAGGTCGGATTCCCCGAACTCGCCGAGGCTCTCGGGTACTACGAGAGGATCGAACTCGACTGGATCGGCGACAACGGCAACGGCCCCCAATCGCTGCAGAACACCGCGACCGGCCAGATCGACTTCGGTTCCGCGTTCAACGGTGCCGTGATCAAGGCGCAGGCCGGCGGGTCACCGCTCACCGGGGTGCTCGCCTCCTACGGGTCCGACGAACGGACCTTCAACGGGTACTACGTCCTCGACGACGGTCCCATCCGCTCCGCCCGCGACCTGATCGGCAAGAAGGTCGGGATGAACACCCTCGGCGCCCACCACGAGTTCCTGGTGCGTGAGTGGCTCGCGCAGCAGGGGCTGACCGCCGACGAGATCGCCCGGGTCGAACTGATCGTCGTGCCGCCCGTCAACACCGAACAGGCATTGCGAGAGGGACAGATCGACGTCGGCACGCTCGGTGGCATCTTCCGCGAGACCGCCGTCGAACGCGGCGGCCTCCGGCCGCTGTTCACGGACGAGTCGTTGTTCGGCTCGTTCAGCTACGGAACCTACGTGTTCCGAAACGATTTCATCGCGCGCAACCAGGATGCCGTGGCCGATTTCGTGCGGGGAACCGCGCGTGCCATCCGGTGGGCCCAGACCACCCCGCGCGACCGGGTCGTCGCGACGTTCGAGGAGATCATCGACGGCCGCGGACGCAACGAGAACACCGACCTCGTCGGGTACTGGAAGAGTCCCGGGATCGCCGGACCGGGCGGTGTGGTCACCGACCAGGAGATCCGGACGTGGCTCGACTGGCTCACCCGCAACGGCGAACTCGACGACGGTGCGCTCACTCCGGCCGACGTCTACACCAACGACCACAACCCGTACGCCGACGGCACCTACGACCCGGCGAGCGGCCCCGACGGACAACCCCTGCAGGAGGAGTCGAAATGAGCAGCGACCCCAAACTCCGGCTCGAACACGTCACCAAGCGATTCCCGGTGCGCGGCAGCGACGACACGTTCACCGCGCTCGACGACGTCAGCTTCGATCTCGCCGAGGGGGAACTCCTCGTCCTCGTCGGCCCGAGCGGATGCGGCAAGTCCACCCTGCTCGATCTGCTCGGTGGGCTCACCGCCCCCACCTCGGGGCGAATCCTGCTCGACGGCAGACCCGTCACCGGCCCCGGGCTCGACCGGGGAATCGTCTTCCAGCAGTACGCACTCCTTCCGTGGCGCACCGCCCGCGCGAACATCGAGTTCGGTCTCGAGGCCGAGGGGCTACCCGCACGGACCCGGCGCGAAGTCGCCGACCACCATCTCGAACTCGTCGGACTGGCCGGTTTCGGTGACCGCTACCCGCACGAGCTGTCCGGCGGGATGAAGCAGCGCGTCGCGATCGCTCGCAGTCTCGCGTTCGACCCCGAGGTGCTCCTCATGGACGAACCGTTCGCGGCGCTCGACGCCCAGACTCGTGAGTCGCTGCAGGACGAACTGTTACGGATCCGGCTCGAGACCGGCAAGACCATCCTGTTCATCACCCACGGTATCGATGAGGCCGTCTATCTGGGGCAGCGCGTCGCCGTCCTCACACCTCGGCCGGGGCGTGTGAAGACGATCGTGGACGTCGACATCGACCGCACCGTCGACGACGTCCGCTCGACCGAAGAGTTCCGTCACCACCGCCACATCGTCTGGACCGAGTTGCACTCCGAGACCGACCCGGCGGCGGGAAGTTCGCACGCCTCCGCGCCCCTAACGAAAGTGGTGGATCATGTCCGGAACTAGCGCGACCCTCGTTCGTGGCACTGCCGATGCGGTTGCGGCCGGCCCGGGCGTCGGCTCTGCGGGCCCCGCCGACGCGGGTGCCACAGATTCGGTGACGTCCGCGCGCGCGGGGCTCGCTCGACGGTTCGGCTCGTTCGTGTGGGGGCTTATCGAACCGGCCGTCGCGATCGTCGTGTTCTTGGCGCTGTGGGAGATCGCGCCTCGGGTCGGGCTCGTCGACGCGGTGTTCCTTCCTCCGTTCAGCACGGTCGTCGATGCGCTCGTCGACCTCGTCGTGTCGGGTCGACTCGCCGACCACCTCGGAGCCAGCCTGTCGCGTGCCGTCACCGGGTTCGCGGTCGCGTTGCTCGTCGCGGTGCCGTTGGGTGTGGTGATCGGCTGGTATCGGTCGGTCTCCGTGCTTCTCAACCCGATCCTCGAGATGTTCCGCAACACGGCGGTGCTCGCGTTGCTACCGGTCTTCGTTCTGGTGCTGGGGATCGGTGAGACCTCCAAGGTTGCGCTCGTGATCTACGCGAGTGTGTTCCCGATCCTGCTCAACACCATCTCCGGTGTGCGTACCGTCGATCCGCTGCTCGTCAAATCAGCTCGCTCACTGGGGCTTCCGACCTATCGATTGTTCCAGAAGGTGATCCTTCCGGCTGCCGTACCCACGATCTTCACCGGCATCCGGATGGCCGCCGCATCCTCGGTCCTGGTGCTCATCGCGGCCGAGATGGTCGGTGCGAAAGCAGGTCTCGGATACCTGATCACCGCATCACAACTCAACTTCCAGATCCCGAACATGTATGCCGGGATCGTCGCGATCTCCGTCGTCGGACTCGTCTTCAACGGTGTCCTCGTCGCCGTCGAACACCGGCTGTCGCGCTGGCGCGGCGCACAGCAGTAACAGTTCCCACCACTCCCGAGAGGTAGTTCATGTCCGATCAACACATCCACCTCAACGCCTTCCTCATGGGCGTCGGACACCACGAGGCCGCCTGGCGGCACCCCCGCACCGAGGCGCACCGCGTGCTCGACGTGGAGCACTTCCGCGAACTCGCGCGGATCGCCGAACGCGGCCGGCTCGACTCGGTGTTCCTCGCCGACGGACTGGCCGTCGGTCCCCGCATCGAACACAACACTCAGGCGGTGTTCGAGCCGCTCACACTCCTGTCGGCGATGGCGGTGGCCACCGACCACATCGGTCTCATCGCCACGGCGTCCACCGGCTACAACGCGCCGTTCCACCTGGCCCGTACGTTCGCGTCGCTCGACCACATCAGCGGTGGTCGTGCGGGCTGGAACATCGTCACCTCCGGCGGCGACGACGAAGCCCGCAACTTCGGATACGACCGGGTGCCCGACCACGCCGGTCGTTACGCCCGCGCCGCCGAGTTCGTCGACGTCGCGTTGTCGCTGTGGGACAGCTGGGAGGACGATGCCGTCGAACTCGACGTCGCGTCCGGCCGCTTCGCCGACCCCGCGAAGGTGCACGAGATCGACCACCGCGGAGAACGGTTCACGGTCCGTGGGCCGCTCAACACTCCGCGCTCCGTGCAGGGGCGCCCGCTGCTGGTGCAGGCCGGGTCCTCGGAGAGCGGCAAGGACTTCGCCGCCCGCTTCGCGGAGGCCGTGTTCACAGCGCAACGCACCCTCGCGGAAGGCCGGGCGTTCTACCGCGACCTGAAGGCACGCGTGGTCGCGGCGGGGCGCGATCCGCGGTCGCTGAAGGTGTTGCCGGGCATCGTTCCGTTCATCGGCGGCACCGAACAGGAGGCACGCGACCTCGAACGGGAGTTCACCGAGCTGATCTCACCGGCCTACTCGCTGCGTCAGTTGTCACGGATGGTGGGTGTCGACCTCACCGAGCACGCCCTGGATTCACCGTTGCCGCCGCTGCCCCCGATCGAGGAGATCCAGGGCAACAAGAGTCGCTTCCAACTGGTGAAGGATCTCGCCGTGAACGAGAACCTGACGGTGCGGCAGTTGATCGCGAAGCTCGGCGGGGGACGCGGGCACCGCAGGTTCGCCGGCACCCCGGAACAGGTCGCCGACCAGATCCAGCTGTGGGTGCGCAGCGGAGCCGCCGACGGTTTCAACGTCATGCCCCCGTACCTGCCCGGTGGGCTGGAGGACTTCACGGATCACGTGGTTCCGATCCTGCAGGCGCGGGGACTGTTCCGCACCGACTACGACGCCACCACACTGCGCGGCCACTACGGGCTGGACCGACCCCGGAGCAGGTTCGCCGCAGCCGAGACGGGGGCCGAGGTGGGGGTGTCGTCGGCCTGAACACCCGCGTGACCCGGTGCCCGCGTGACCCGGTGCCCGCGGGAACGCGGGCA